>JAGAVX010000036.1 GCA_017941705.1 Atopobiaceae bacterium | reverse complement strand
CCCGAGCGCAGGAGGAACTCGACGAGCCTGCGTACCGATGTCCGCAGCGTTCGCATGTCGCCTCCTCACGGGTGTGTCCACCGTATAACATTCAATGCGGAAAAGTGTACCCTTTAGCGCCATTATTCGGACTCTCAAAACGGGAGCTCGAATAGTTGCTCCAAAGGGTACACTTTGGTCACCGAGTGAGCAGTGGAGGGTTGCCTCCTCGTCCTTGCGGGCGATGCCATCCCCATCGATTGGGATGGGTTCCCGTCGCCGATGCACGCTGGTAGCGGGTTTCCCCCGGGGAGCCTTTGTGCCGCCTGCCGCGAGTTCCCTGGCACTCGTTGTGGGGTTGCTGTACAAGAGGGACGCCGACCGAGATCGTTAGAAGACGCGTGGCATGTCTGCCCCCGGAAGCTCATGACAAGAGGCATCCGGGGGCGGATGTGCTAGAGCGTGGCTTTTCAAAGATGTCATAGGCGGGAGAGCGTCTGACGTATGATGGTGGTGAAACGCAAGCCAGCCATCAGGATGCAGGGGGCTCGCATGACCGCCATTGGGGAAGAGTTCGACGCCGACGGATACGGCTGTGCCGCCGTCATCTGCACGGCAGTGGTGAGGGAGAGCACAAGCCTGATGCAGGCCCTGGGCGGGGCATGGCACCCCCTTCATGTGCAGGGCGACCAGCAGGCGTACTTCGAGGCAAGCTTTGCGGACAGGGACGGCCGAACCCAGCGTGTCATCACGTGCCAGCAAGATGTCATGGGCATGTCCGCCGCCGCTGCGCTTGCTACTAAGGCCTCGATGTTGTTTCATCCGCGCTATCTCATCATGTGCGGCGCGCTGGGCGCTCTCCACGGACGCGACGGGCAACAAGCAGCGCGAGGCCCTGCAGCATGCTATGATGGCGCTCTACCGCTACAACAAGGCAGCGGAGACGTATTTCAAGAACACCAGCAACCAAGGAGACTAATTATGAAGCAAGACTACGAGGAGCTCGAGCTCGAGGTTGTCGAGTTCGATTCGGAGGACGTGATCACGACATCGCCCTATGAATTCGAGCCAGGCCCGGACGAGACTGAGCCGGGCGCGTGACGCCAGCCTAACCTAGACCGAAGCAGCGCCGGTCGTCCCACGGGACGGCCGGCGCCTTCGTCTTAGTGTAGTGGGGGACGGGGCAGCCGTGCGGCCACGAAGCGGGCGGGGGCGTCCCCTGGCGCGCGTGCCGTCGTACAGGCCTCGCGTGCTAGAATGTGGGCATTGTACGCATGCGGGGGAGGCGCCATGGCACGAAGGCTGCCCGAGCCGCACCTCGTGGGCTGCGCCTTCGACTCCAAGACGCGCCTTCTCTCCGACTGGCAGGTGCGCTAGGGCGTCAGGTCCGGAGTCGCCGGCACCGATCTTTGGGTCTGGCACGGGCTAACATGCTGTAGGGCCATAAGTTTTGGCATCATGTGCTGGACACCAGCTGGACGGGCCTTGTTTAGAATCAACACTATGTAGAATCCTAAGCGCTCCGAACTGCGCGCGTCAGGGGAGCGCTGTGAGACATAAGGCTACGCGTCGGTCATCCCTTTGGGACGGTCGGCGTCATCCGCGCATGGAAGGAGAGAGACGATGAGCGGAGGCAGGGGGATCTTTGTCGCACTCGCGCTCGCGGCGTGCCTTGCGGTGCCGTTCGGGCAGGCGTTTGCGCAGGGGAACGAGACCGAGATGACGGGCGGCTTCACGCCGGTCGAGCTGGGCTCGGGCATCCCCGCGAGCTCAGAGCCTGCGGGCGGTGAGGCCGATGCCGGGGACGGCCAGGGGAACGAGGCTGCCGGAGAGGCCAGCGGCAACGAGTCCGAGCTATCGGAGGACGATGGGTCGCAGGCACAGGATGAGGGCAGCACTGATGGCATCCGCATGGACGACGGTTCGGTCGTGACCGTCGACGGTGACGGTCACCTGGCTGTCGCGAGCCCCACGGGCGACGTGCGCGTGCTCGACGAGGGCCATGCGTACTGGTTGGAGCATCGTGACGATGGCTCCACGGCCATCCATGACGACTACGGCGAAGAGGTCACGGTCGAGGGGAGGGTGGTCAGCTACACCGGCGCCGAGGGAGAGCGCGTATCGGTGGAGGTAGAGCCGGCAAGCCCTGAGCAGCCCGTCGAGGCTGCCACGGAGGGCGCGCTGGTCGAGAACGAGACCGAGCTCAGCAACGAGGACGAGGTGAGCCAGGAGGCGCTGAACGCGCCGGCCAAGCTGACGGGTGAGGCCAAGGCGCCTGTCTTCGCAATCATCGCCGTCGCGGTCGCCGCCGCCGTGGGCATCGTGTTCTTGCAGCGCCGCTCCCGGGCGAGGAACGCCCCCAAGGGTGGCCACTTCCGCACGTAACAACGACGATGGCACGCGCACCCGGGGAGGATGAGCCATATCAGGCATTGAGCAACGCACCCATGGTGGAACAGCAACACGCCATGGGCGCGGCCCCATAACCAGCGGCGCATGGCGCCTTGCCTGCTCGTTGCTGGACACATGCTGGACATAACCATATATGGTCTTCGTAATCGTGCTCAATCAGGGTGAAGGAGGGTCCATGAGACGCAGGGTTGCAGAGAAGATCCTCTCCGTGGTGATGTCGGCAGCGATGGCGATGGATTGCGTGCCATTGTCGGCTTTGGCAGAGGTCGTTGAGACGGATGGCTTCTCCTGCTACATCCTCGAGTTTGTCTATGGCTAGCTGCACTACGTGATGCACGACTCCCACTCCGTCAAGCTGGCCAACCTCCTCGCGGCGGTGCGCCTTGAGGGCGAGCCTGCGGCTGTCGAGGTCAGCAATAAAGAGATTCTGTCCGTTATCAGCCAGATTGCAGGAGGGACCGAATGGAGGTACACGGGCATACTCCATCGTCGACTACCTCGACGACAGGATCGAGAACAGTACCGATGATGACATGAAGAAGCTGGCGAAGGACCTCAAGGCCTACCACATGTACGCCAAGCACTACTTCGCCGTGCGCGACAAGGGCTCGGCCGAGGCGCTGCTGCGCATCCGACAATTCGGTCCTTCGCGGAGCGTGGCCACCGCGTGCTAGAAATGTGGCGACGCACATCGTGGGGAGGTGCCATGTGAAGAAGGGGAGGGGCATGAACGTGTTCGTTGGAGCTGTGGTGGTTTTGCTCGCTCTGACATGCATTGCCTCGCTCTTGCTCGCCCACTTCGTGATGAACGGGAGGCGGCCCACCCTCGAGGAGGCATGGGAGTGGCAGTCGGCCCGCTACGACACGAGCTTCTATGAAGGGCTCCAGAAGACGGACTACCTCGTGGCGGGTTACGACGGCTATGAGCTGCACGTGGAGCTACTGACGAATCCTGACCCCACGGACCGTTACGTCATCCTCACGCACGGCAACACCAACAATCACATCGGCTCGCTCAAGTACGTGCGGATGTACCTGGACCTGGGCTTCAACTGCATCGTCTATGACATGCGCGGCCACGGCGAGGATGAGCCCACGTACTGCACCTACGGCGACCTTGAGGGCAAGGACCTCGTGGAGCTGATAAAGGACATGCGGGAGCGCTATGTCAAGCTCACCCAGCTGGGACTTCACGGCGAGTCGCTTGGCGCCTCTACCACCATCGAGGCGCTGGCGTATGCGCCAGAGGTCGACTTCGTCGTCTCGGACTGCGCGTTCGCCAACGTCGAGAGCGTGCTGAGGCTGCAGCTCAGCTCACGGCATGCGCCGGAGTTCCTGGTGTCCCTTGCCAACCTCGGCATCCGCGTCCTCTACGGCCGCTCGATCTACGACATGCGCCCGATCGACGCCCTGGACAAGAACATCGTCCCCATCCTCTTCATCCAGGGCGACGCTGACACCATGGTTCCGCCGCAGAGCGCGCGCGACCTGTACGAGCGTGCCACTGGTATACGGGAGTTGCACTACGTTGCCGGCGCGGATCATGCGGAGTCCATCCTTGTGGCGCCCGATGAGTACCGAGAAACTGTGACCGCTTTCCTCGAGCGGGTGTAGCACCTTCACGCCCCCTAGCTGTGAACTGCCTCCCATTTCTTGGACACGAGAAATGGGAGGCACCTTTATGGGAATGGTCATATATGACGTCGAGCTGAGATTGAAGGCCGCTGGGCTCTACGATGCGGGTCTTGGCCGCGCCTCGATCGCCAAAGCCCTTGG
>JAGAVX010000035.1 GCA_017941705.1 Atopobiaceae bacterium | reverse complement strand
CCTCACCATGTACAACGACACGCTGCAGGGCAAGGCGCGCTACCTGGGCATCATCATGGGCGGGACCCCGCAATCCATCGAGGATCGGCGGCGGGGCCTGTACTCCTACGAGGCACTGCGCTCACGCCTCGCGCAGGGCCGCTTTGCGAGCGAGGGCCTGGCCGACCTGCTCGCCCCCGTCATCCGCCTGCAGCCCCTCACCTACGAGGAACTGCTCGTACTCACCGAGAAGCTCGCCGACATCCACGCGGGGCTCTTTGGCTACGAGCGTACGATGACCGAGAACGACCTGATCACGTTCCTGCAGCTCGAGTACGGCCGCGTGGGCGCCGACACGCACCTCACGCCGCGCGAGGTCATCCGCGACTTCGTGGAGCTGCTCGACATCCTGTACCAGACTCCGACGCTCACCATTGAGGAGGTGCTCGGCTCGCAGCAGCTGCCCTCGCAGCTGCCAAGCGACGATGCGCAGGCGGGCGCTGCTGCCGACGACAACCGCTTTGCCGAGTTCGAAATCTGATCTGCCGCGCCTGCCTCGGGCACAACCCCCGTAACACACGCGTGCCGCGGATAGCAGCCTGCGGCGCGCGCTCGAAAGGACCCGTCCATGGACGTCTTCGATCGCTACGCACCCTTTGTGCAAGACTTCATATACGAGCATGAGTGGGAGTCGCTGCGTGCCATCCAGGTCGCTGCGGGCGAGGCGATCTTTGACACCGACAGCAACGTCCTGCTGACCGCCTCGACCGCATCGGGCAAGACCGAGGCCGCCTTCTTCCCCATCCTCACGCTGTTTGACGAGGACCCGCCGGCCTCGGTGGGCGCCCTGTACGTCGGTCCACTCAAGGCGCTGATCAACGACCAGTTCATGCGCCTGAACGACCTCTGCGAGGAGGCGCACATCCCCGTCTGGCACTGGCACGGCGACGTGGCCCAGTCGCACAAGCATCGCCTGCTCAAGCACCCTTCCGGCATCCTGCAGATCACGCCGGAGTCACTCGAGGCGCTCCTCCTGCATCGTCACAGCGCCATCGCGCACCTCTTTGGCGACCTGCGCTTCGTGGTCATCGACGAGGTCCACTCGCTCATGCGCGGCGACCGCGGGGGCCAGACCCTCTGCTGCATCGAGCGCCTCTCGCGCCTGGCCGGCGTCAACCCCCGGCGCATCGGCCTGTCGGCCACGATCGGTGACCCTGAGCTCACCGGCCGCTACCTCTCTGCCGGCACCGGGCGCGACTGCGTCATCCCGCGCATCGAGGCGAAGGGCCAGCGCTGGCGCGTGTCGATGGAGCACTTCTTCGTCACAGGGCCGCAGGCGCCCGACCGCATGGGACCCTGGAACAGCGAGGGCCAGACTGCCGACCAGAGCCCCACACCGGCATCTGAGGACGGCGCGTACGACGAGCCCGAGTACGAGCTCCCGCAGGAGCCCGCGCGCCCACAGCACGTCCCCGCACGCGAAAAGGCCCCTGCACCTGCCGCAGACCAGGCTCCCCAACTGGGCAAACCACTCCCCGAGGCACCCTCCGACAGCGCTCCGACATGGGCGGACCCCGGCGTCGGCTACATCTTCGAGCACACGCGCAACCGCAAGTGCCTCGTCTTCGTCAACTCGCGCGAGGAGTGCGAGGCGGTCACCACGACCCTGCGGCAATACTGCGAGGCGCAGCGCGAGCCTGACCGCTTCCTCATCCATCACGGCAACCTCTCGACCAGCTTCCGCGTCACCGCCGAGGAACTGATGCGCGACGAGGAGAACGCCATGACCACCGTGACGACGGCGACCCTTGAGTTGGGCATCGACATCGGGCGGCTGGAGCGCGCCTTCCAGGTCGACGCCCCCTTCACCGTCTCGTCGTTCCTGCAACGCATGGGCCGCACTGGCCGGCGCGGACAGCCACCCGAGATGTGGTTCGTCATGCGAGAGGAGGAGCCCGAGGCGCGCTCGCTTCTCCCCGAGACCATTCCGTGGAAGCTGCTGCAGGGCATCTCGCTCGTACAGCTTTATCTCGAGGAGCGTTGGGTCGAGCCTCCCAGCCTCGATGGGCTTCCCTACAGCCTCCTCTATCACCAGACGATGGCGACGCTCGCCTCCAGCGGCGAGCTCTCGCCCTCGGCCCTGGCGCAGCGCGTCCTCACGCTCACGCCGTTCCACCGCGTCAGCCTCGACGACTACCGCGTGCTGCTGCGCCACCTCCTCGAGCGCGACCAGATCGAGCGTACCGAGGGCGGAGGGCTCATCGTGGGCCTAGCCGGCGAGCGCGTGACCAACAACTTCAAGTTCTACGCCGTGTTCCAGGAGAACGAGGAGTACACGGTGCGCAGCGAGTCACAGGAGCTGGGCACCATCGTGCAGCCGCCGCCCGTTGGCGAGCGCATAGCGCTTGCCGGGCACGTGTGGGTCGTCGAGGAGATCGACCACAAGCGCCACCTCATCGAGTGCACGAAGGTCAAGGGCAAGGTCCCAGCCTACTTTGGCGAGTGCCCAGGCGACATCAACACGCACATCCTCGAGCGCATGCGGCAGGTCCTGCGCGAGGAACGCGACTTCCCCTACCTCATGGACAACGCCCGCGCACGCCTGGCGCAGGCACGCCACGTCGCGGCGAATGCGCACCTCACCGACGAGCCGCTCATCTGCCTGGGCGGAAAGGTCTGGTGCCTGCTCCCTTGGCTGGGAACCTACTCCTTCCTGGCCCTCGAGCGCTTCCTCAAGATCCGCTGCGCCAGCCAGCTGGGTCTCAAGGGGCTCGATTCGGCGCGTCCGTACTTCATGCAGTTCACGATGCAGGCAGATGAGGAGGCCTTCTTTGACGTGCTGCGCGAGCAGGCCTCACTGCCACTCGACCCGATGGAGCTGCTGTACCCCAACGAGACCCCGTACTTTGACAAGTACGACGACTTCGTGCCGGACGAGCTGGTGCGCAAGGGATTTGCCTACGGCGTGCTCGACGTGGAGGGCATGCTCGAGCGTGTGCGCTCGTGGACGGCTCGACGGCTCAACGCATAGGACAAGCCCAAAGAGCCCTGCCGCACCTTGCACAGAGCGATTCGTGTCCGCCGGGATTGGTACAACTTTCACTGTCAAAGAGGGTCGCGCCACCACAGCCTCGCGGCTGCGCACAACAAAGGGGAACCGAGTCGGACGGCTAGTTGGCAAGACCACAGACGGCGGCGTGCTCAGAGGACGTCTCCGGCACACCAAAGCAGCGCTCCTCGCCATTTCTGCGGCGAGGAGCGCTGCTTTGTCGTAGGCCATCACCCGAGGCGGCCCTTTGTGCAGCTTCTGTGCACCTCTCCATAACAAGATGCCACCACCCCACTACGTGCGACCATGCGGCGCCATTCACACGCAGGCACAATGCGCACATGCGACAGGTTGCTGCGACACAGGTGCAACCAAAAGCAGAGTCTGATGCAACATGACAGGCGTAGGCTTTCTTCCCATTCGCATTCGAAAGGGGGATTCATGAGCCTGCAAACAGTCCAACACGAGGAGTTTCCGATTGTACTCGACTCGCTGCTCCTCTACGTCAACCAGCGCTTTGGCGTCGTCCGCCATGAACCAAGCAGGCCGTCGGCGCAGGCCAGGGACGGATCGCAACTCATCGAGCGCTTCCTGTGGGACCACCGCGACCTGATCGATGACTACGTGCGTGACAATCCCAATAATCTGCCGCCGGAGCAGCTAGAGATGGCCTCTGGCCTCGCAGACGCGCTGTACGGCACCTTCGTGCTTGTCGAGCATGGTGACGATTGGGGCACGCTCTTGCACCACACCGGAGCGTATGCGGTCATCTCTCCCTGCGGGGACCCGTTTTGCAACCTTCCGCCACAACCGGTCGAGATCCGTGGCGCCATTGCGCCCTACCATGGGGCCATAGCGATCATCCCGCCCTTCGTGGTCCTCGGCGAAGCGTCACAAGGCCTCATCCGACAGATGAGCGAGTCGCTTGTCGGCGATGACACGGTCCGGCCGGAATCCGATCCCCAGGTCCTCGCCCAGAGGGCGCATGAGTGGATCAAGGAGCAGGAGCGCCAAAAGGAGTCGGAAGACGAGCTGCCCAAAGAGCGCAGATATGTCCCCGAAGGGCCGGGTCCGGGATTTCACCAAGGCGTGCTTTCGGGACTCAGTGACGAGCAACGCGCCGCTGCCAAAAGCACGCACGGAGACGCCCTCATGAGAGCGTCAGGGTCATACGACCGTGCCATGGAGATCCGCAGCCTCGAGACCGAGACCCTTCCCCTCACGCTCCAGGACGCACTGCTCCTCTTGGATGACGACTGGATGGCAGACATTGCGCTCGAGCTCAGTGATGATGCCGAGCATCCCCAGATGCAGCGCGAGGACCTGGCGCGTTGGATCCACCGCCGCATCGTCACCGACAAGGAGCACACGGGCATGGCACTCATGTGGTGCCTCGACAGCCAGTTCGATCTGATCGACAAGCTTATGACCACCAACCCATATCCCCTTGGGCAGATCCCTCCGACCAAGGCCATCGAACTCTATCCGATGATCCCCTACGTCTTCATCATCAAATGCGGCGCTCACCTGCTCGCGTGGATGCCCCCCGAGGTGCGCTCCGTGCTCTCGGCATTCGACATGGATAGGGTCCGACACGTACGCCATCAGCTCGATGAGACGCGCGCGGCTGCACGCATGATGTCCACCATCTGCGGAATCCTGCCCATCTCGGACCTCTACGACCGCTATCGCAAAGCCGCCGAGGATCCCCTGGACAGGCAGCACTTTGACATCGCCCTCCGTGAGCTCGAGGTGTGCGAGTCACGCGACGACTATTCGATCTGGCTGCACGAGGGCACCGACTACATCGTGTCGGTCGAGATCTCTGACGCAAGCGCACCCGCACGCGTCGTGCGAGAGAGCTACGCCGACCGCATCGTCTCGATCGACGGCGTGAGCGACCAGCCCAATGCGCCCACCCTTGTGGGACTGAGCGTCGAGGATGAGGCCTCCTTCGAGCAACGCATCAAGCACAAGGAGGCCGAGCTGGAGGAGGCACGCCTCAGGCTGCTCGCCAAGACTCGCGAGCTGCCCGCACACGAACTCGCCTCGCCCATGCTCAAGTGCGCGCCCATCGACTACCTCGCCTCGCTCGCTCCGCTTCGGGCGCTGCGGGCGTTCGTCGACGCGCACGTACCCGACGACCAGGACGACTACGAGTTCGCCGACCTGTTCATGCGCTCCGTCATCGTTTCGTGCGTCCTCATGTCGGAGTCGTACAACCAGACCATGGACATCATCAGGCTTTACGGCATGGAATCGTGCGAAGGCACGGACTACTCCGACACACTCGGGCGCTTGGTCACCAACGCCTATAACGCACTGCCGCGCTGGAACCTCAACGGATGGTCGCTCGAGGAGAACACCGAGCGGCTCACGGGACGCAGGCGCTTTTACCACGAGGACGGCTCGGTCCGCAAGATTGGCGACACAGAGCCCTGCCCGTGCGGAAGCGGTAGGCCATACGGGAGTTGCTGCGGCAGCCTGATATAGTCTGTCGTGCCAAGAAACATCGATATACCTGCAACAATCCGCCACGGCCATCGAATCTGGCCCGTGCGCGCCACCCCTGCGACAATCGCTTGCCACCGGGGTGGCGCGCACCTGAAAGCCGTTCCTTGGATTCAGCTACCGCTTCCGTAAAAGTACGCGATCATTGCCGCGCGCGTCCTTCGGGCATCAATGCCCGTATGCTATCGTCAACGTATTGGTATCGCGCCATCACGGTCATGGTCCGCGCGTGACTGCGCTCGCCCACGACGGGATGGCCCAACGAGTAGAGAGGTCAATGCCATGGCAATCTTTTCACGTATCGCTGACATCCTGAAGGCAAACATCAACGACATGATCGACAAGGCAGAGGATCCCGAGAAGATGGTCAAGCAGCTGATCATCGAGATCGAGCAGGACGTCGACGAGGCCACTCAGGCCTTGGGCCAGGCAATGGGCTCGCAGAAGATGGCCGCCAAGGAGCTCGCCGACGCAATGGCGAAGTCCGCCGACTGGAACGACAAGGCCAAGCTTGCCCTCAAGGCCGGCAACGAGGATCTCGCCCGCAAGGCGCTCGAGTGCAAGGTGTCTGTCGACAAGCAGATCGAGCCGCTGCAGAAGTCCTATGACGAGATCTCCGCCAACGTCGACAAGATGAAGGACCAGGTCCAGACCCTCAGGATGAAGCTCGACGAGGCCCGCGCCCGTCAGCAGGTCCTGATCGCCCGTGCCAAGATGGCCGACGCCGCCACCGATGTCGCCACCTCCATCAACACCTCCAACATCGACTCGGCCTTCGCCAAGCTTGACAAGCTCGAGCGCAAGATCGTCGAGAAGGAGTCCGTTGCCGAGGCCTATACCGACATCAACAGCGCCGAGGTCGACGCCAACGAGCAGTTTGCGCAGATGGCACATGACGCAGCCATCGACTCCGAGCTCGAGCGCATCAAGGCCGAGCTGGGAATGTAGTTCAAGATCGCCTAGCACCACGGGCCCGGCATGTTGCTGGGCCCGTCCCCTGTTCGCCACAAAGCTGACGGAGCACCATGTTTTACTATTACGACGATGACTTCATCATGATAATTCTGTTCGTGGTCATGGCGTTCTTCATCATGACCACGATGCGCCGCATGATGAGCTCCAAGACGAGTTCCTCCAACTCGAGCTCAACCACCCCAAAGCCACAGGCGGTCGCAAAGAACCAGATGGTCGAGGACATCAAGACAACCAAGACCTCACAGGTTGCCGATGCCGTCTCGATCCTCGACGACTTGGGCGCCACCAGTGCCGGCTATCGCCATTACTGCGAGCTGGTTGGCACCTCGATGGCCTCGGGCGGCGTGACCGCCCCTTACAGCAGGCGTCAGGTCGCCTACTACGACATCAAGTGCTACCGCCTCGATGCCACCTACGGCGGAGGACAGGAGGAGACGCTCGTCGCTCACGAGCACTCCTTTGATCCGTTCTTCTTCACGGACTCCTCCTGCGACACGCCCATCTACGTCGATCTCGAGTCCTTTGGCAACAACGTGATCCTGGTCAACTCGACCAATCACATCGAGGGGCCTAACTCCGACTTCTCCAAGGCGTTCCAGAAGAATGCGGCGAGCGCCACATCGGGCACGACGTCGGGCACGAGCGGCGCATATGCCATGGTCTCGCACGCTGTCGCACGCGGTGCGAACGTCCTACTCGGAGCGGTCGACGCCCTGCGTCGCGCCCTCACCCCGCGCCAGACCCTACAGCCGGCATATGCCCTCACAGGCGGTGGACCTCTCGCTTCGACCAACGCCACCGACGCAAAGGGATCGAATGTCTTGTTCGCAGAGCCCAGAGGATCCAGGGGGTCGGGAACGAACAGGCCAAACGGCCGGGGCAGCAGCCGTCAGCCGCAGATTAACGTACAGATCGGCTTTGGACCGGGCGGGTATACGCGGCCTCCCCACCACATGGACGACTTCATGGGTGGCTACGGCGGCGGCCCTTGGGTCATGGGCGGCGGTTTTGGCTACAATCGCCCCCGTCCCACCAGCAACTCTGACGTCCTTTTGGGCATGACTTTGGGAACGCTGCTCAACAGCATGACCTCCGCCCAGCAGCAGGCGGCAACCGGATACACGACCTCGACCGACACCTTCCGTGGCTATCGCTTGGTCGAGAACGTCGTGCCACTGGGAAGCCCCGTCTACTGCATCGGCGAGATCTACTACAACGGCACAGACATATACATGAGTCGCTCGCTGGCAAAGGACTATCCCACCTCGTACTTTGCCACCAAGCCCGAAGCTGAGGTCCTCTCGGCCATCAACTCCAAATAGCATCGACGAGAAAGGCAGACCATCATGGCTGACGAGACTGGCAAGAAGCGCAAGCGCCCCGTCGAGCGCCGCTTCATCGACGCAAAGACCGGTGAGGAGGTTGCAAAGACAACCGTCGTGACCGACGCGAAGGACGTTGCGCGCGAGGTGCGCGTACACCAAGCGACCGCGACAGGCGACCCCGGCAAGCGCCGTCCCATCGCCATCGTGCTGTGGGTTCTTGCCATTGTCTTTGAGGTGCTCGCACTGCTGGTCTTCAATGGGACCATCACCAACATCCCCTTCAGCGCGACCGCCTGCCTCATCATCTTCATCGTGCTTGACCTGATCTGCGTGGTTGTCGCCGGCCAGCTGTGGAAGCAGGCCAACCACATCGACCCGCCCTCCGAGGCCAACAAGGCCAGCTTCTTCCTCAAGTCGCAGCTGGGCGCCATTCTCTCTGCAGTGGCATTCTTCCCGCTCATCATCTTGATGCTCACCGACCAGGACGCCGACCCGCAGACCAAGAAGATCGGTACCATCGCCGCAGCGATCGCGCTGGCCATTGGCATGGGAACCTCGATCGACTATCACCCGGTTTCTGCCGAGGACCTGGCCGAAGCTCAGGAGACCGCCATCGCGCTGGGCGACGGTACCGTGTACTGGACCCCGTACGGCCATGTGTATCACCTCAACCCCGACTGCCAGGCCATCGTCAACTCGCCTGACATCTACCAGGGTGATGTGCAGGCGGCTTTCGAAGCCGGGCGTACCCGCGCGTGCAAGTTCTGCGCCAACGCCAGTGGCTCCGATGTACTGGTAGACCTCTCCAAGACCGACGACGAGCTGAACGCGGCAGATGTTGCCACCGAAGCCGAGGCCATAGCCGAGGAGCTTGACGACGCCGCCTAGGGGCGCAGCTCCATTCGCAAGTCATCAGAGCGGGGTCGCACAATCGCGTGCGACCCCGCTCTCTTCATGCGCATATAAGAAGGTGGGGCGCCACCAGTGACGCCCCACCCACTCGCTTCTTGGTGACTAGTCCTAGAAGTCAGCGTTGCCCACCGTACGAGGATGCGGCAGGACGTCGCGAATGTTGCTCACGCCCGTAAGGTACATGACCAGACGCTCGAAGCCCAGTCCAAAGCCGGCGTGACGGCATCCGCCATAGCGGCGCAAGTCGAGGTAGTAGCGATACTGCTCAGCCTCCATGCCAAGTTCGGCAATACGGCGCTCCAGCACATCCAGACGCTCCTCGCGCTGCGACCCGCCGATGATCTCGCCGATGCCCGGCACCAGGCAGTCGGTGGCAGCCACCGTCTTGCCATCGTCGTTCAAGCGCATGTAGAAGGCCTTGATCTCCGCCGGATAGTCGGTGACGAACACCGGCTGGCCAAAGTGCTTCTCGGTCAGGTAGCGCTCGTGCTCGGTCTGCAAGTCGCAGCCCCAGCTCACGGGATACTCGAACTTGGTGCCGCTCGCCTGGGCATCCTCGAGGATCTTGATGGCATCGGTGTAGGTGACACGCGAGAAGTCCGCCGTCGACACGTGCTCGAGGCGGGCCAACAGGTCCTTGTCCACAAAGCGGTTGAGCATAGCCAACTCGTCGGGACACTTCTCCATGACCGTACGAATGACGTACTTGAGCATGTCCTCAGCCAGGTTCATGTCATCCTCGAGGTCGGCAAAGGCAATCTCGGGCTCAATCATCCAGAACTCGGCAGCGTGACGCTTGGTGTTTGAGTTCTCGGCGCGGAAGGTGGGGCCAAAGGTGTAGACGTCACCAAAGGCCAACGCGAAGTTCTCGGCCTGAAGCTGGCCGGAGACGGTCAGGCTTGCGGCGTGACCAAAGAAGTCCTGACTCCAGTCGACCTCGCCGTTCTCAAGACGAGGCGGGTTCTCAACGTCAAGGGTGGTCACGCGGAACATCTCGCCCGCACCCTCGGCGTCAGAGGTGGTGATGATCGGCGTGTGCACATACAGGAAGCCACGCTCCTGGAAGAAGCAGTGGATGGCATGCGCGGCAACCGAGCGGATCCGGAAAACGGCACGAAAGAGGTTCGTGCGCGGGCGCAGGTGCTGAACCGTACGAAGGAACTCCACCGTCGTGCGCTTCTTCTGCATGGGATAGCCCTCGGCTACGTTGCCCTCGATGTCAATCTGAGCAGCCTGCAGCTCAAAGGGCTGGGGACGGTCGGGCGTAAGCGCAAGAACGCCCGTGACTATCAGCGCGGCACCAACGCCGGTGGCCGCGATGGCATCATAGCAGTCAAGCGACTCGCGGTTCATGACCACCTGGAGGTCCTTGAAGCAGCTGCCGTCATTGAGCGTCACGAATCCAAAGTTCTTCATGTCACGGATGGACTTGACCCATCCGGCAACCGTAACAGTCTTTCCTCCGAGCTCATCCATGTCGGCATAGAGCTGCGCAATCCTGAGTCGATCCACGTTCCTTCTCCTTGCTTGGGCACCGATGGCGCATGTCGTGCAAATGTGAACCCATTGATAATAGCGCTCTTGCAGGGGATTCGCACCAAGGGCAATCCCCTACCACGATTTGGGCGCAGGCATCCACGCCTTGCAGCCTTGTCCAGCCGTCGTTTGCAAACAAGAAAAGAGGACGCTCTAATTGCACAGGTACCTGTGTTTTATGGAGGAAGCATGGTGTCTCACCAGCTCGCTTTCAATTGCACAGGTACCTGTTATTCTTAGCATCGACAAGCAGTACGACCGTTGGAGGTATAACCATGAATCGCAACACCATAGGCATGAGATTTGCCCAGACCGAGCTGTCGCTCGTCCGCAAGGTCGGACGCATGGGCATGCTCATCCATCGCTACTACGATGCCAAGGCGCACCGCCATGGAGCAATGGGCGACCCGCTTCGCGGGCAGGGTCGTGTCCTCGCGCTGCTCAAGGCCAAACCGCAGACCACGCAGCGCGAGCTCTCCTACTTGCTCGACATGCGCCAGCAGTCGTTGTCCGAACTCCTCGCCAAGCTCGAGGAAAAGGGCTACATCGTTCGCGAGAAGTCCGAGGAGGACGGCCGCGTGACCGTAGTCAAGCTCACGGAGGCCGGTGCCGAGGCCGCGCCATCCCCCGAGCAGATGGAAGTGCGAGACAACGCCCTTGACTGCCTGAGCGACGAAGAGCAGGAGCAGCTCGAGGAGCTGACCGACAAAGTGACAATCTCACTAGAAGGGAAGCTCGAGGAGATGGGCATTGACCCGCGCCAGGGACCACGGGGTCCACATCACGGACGTGGACCCAAGGGGCATGACTATAACGATGATGATCGGCCACATATGCGTCGAGGACCACATCGCGACAACTTTGGCGACGAGCATCAGATACACCAGGCATAAGAAAGTGCCAAAGCTCCGTGCGCATATGCAGAGCTCGTTATAAAGCAAGAGGGCGAAGGCCGGGCAAGCTCTTCGCCCTCTTTTCACCACACCGCCGTCTGACCTTTGTATGCACTTATTTTGAGAGGCCCCAAAAAACGCACCTACAAGGTGATTTGTAGGTGCGTTTTTTGGGGTATTATGGCCGTCTACTCAAGCAGCTTCCCGAAAAGTGATCGCGTGCCGACTGTTGGTGTCAGGGCCGCTTTGATATGAGAGCGGCCGTCGCCTAGAATCGCATGTTTGCAGAACGTCCGATTCGAGAGAAAGGCAACGGCCACCGATGGAAAGCATACAGCAACTGCTCGCTACGGG
>JAGAVX010000034.1 GCA_017941705.1 Atopobiaceae bacterium | reverse complement strand
ATCCCGCGGGCATCCCGAACAACCTGCTGCCGTTCGTCGCGCAGGTCGCCATCGGGCGCCGCCCCGAGCTCTCCGTCTTCGGCAACGACTATCCGACGCCGGACGGCACGGGCGTGCGCGACTACATCCACGTGATGGACCTGGCCGCCGGCCACGTGGCAGCGCTCGCCTGGATGGACGGCCGCACGGGCGTCGAGGTCTTCAACCTCGGCACCGGCCGCGGCACGAGCGTGCTCGAGATCGTCAAGGCCTTCTCCGCCGCATGCGGCCGCGACCTGCCCTACGTCATCGAGCCGCGCCGCGCTGGCGACGTGACGGCAAACTACGCCGACTGCTCCAAGGCGCGCGAGATGCTGGGCTGGGAGGCGCAGTACGGGATCGCCGAGATGTGCCGCGACAGCTGGAACTGGCAGAGCCACAACCCCAACGGATACGAGGGCTAGCCATGGCAAGCGATGGTGGTGCGGCCTTCGCCGCCTATCTCAAACAAAAGCGGCCGCAAGTCGAGGACTTTCTCGCGCGCTTCACGCCGCGCCCGGAGGACGGCACTGTGCATGCAGCGGCTGACCTTGCACGCTACCTCTATGAACCGCTGGCTCGCTTCACTATGGCCGGCGGCAAGCGCACGCGCCCGGTCCTGTGCCTGCTTGGTGCCCAGGCGGTCGGAGCGGATCCTATCTGCGCCCTTTCGACCGCCGCTGCCATCGAGTACTTTCAGAGCGCCGCACTCATCCACGACGACATCGCCGACAAGAGCGAGTTGCGCCGTGGGGAGCCCTGCCTGTACATGACCGAGGGAACGGGCCTGGCGATCAATACCGGCGACCTTGCCCTGGTCAACGTGTATGCGGGACTCTTGGCCGACACGTCCCTCGAAAACGACGTCTGCCTGCGTCTGCTGTGCGAGCTGACGTACATGGAGCAGCGCACGCTCGAGGGCCAGGCGCTCGACCTCGGCTGGGTTCGCGACGGTCGTTGGGACGTAAGCGTGGACGACTACCTTTACATGGCCTCCCACAAGACCGCCTACTACTCCGCCGCCACGCCGCTTGCCTGTGGCGCGATCTGCGGAAATGGCACAGACGCACAGGTGGAGGCGCTGTTCTCGTTTGGCCTGGACGCGGGGCTCGCGTTCCAGCTGCAGGATGACCTGCTCAACCTGGTGGGAGACCCCAGCGAGCAGGGCAAGGACTATCGCTCCGACATCACCGAGGGCAAGCGCACGCTGCTCGCGGTCTGGGCGCTCGAGCATCTGGAGGAAGCAGAGCGCCACGAGCTTCAGCAGCTGCTCGTGTCCGGCACAGCCGACGAGGCACGGCTAGCCCGTGCGGTCGTGCTCATCGAGGCGTCTGGGGCGGTCGCTCACGTTCGCACTTACGCACATGAGCTCGCGGACCGCGCAAAGTCGCGTCTGGAAAGCGTCGAGATGGACGACCACGCGCACGAGGTGCTCGAATCTATGGCAGACTTCTTTGTGGAGCGTCTCGGGTAGCCGAGGCCTGCACGATCGGGGAGGGAAATGGATCCAATTTGCGAAGGCGCAACGGGCGCCGCAGTAGAGGACATCCAGGCGCGTCTTGCGGCGCTCGGATACGAGACAGAGGCGAGCGAGCGTGAGTCGCAGACCTTTGGCCCCTCGACAGCGACCGCCGTTGCCAAGTTCAGGCTTGACCATGGTCTCTCGCTTGGGTCGCAGATCGACGCAAGCACTTGGTCGACCCTTGTCGACGAGGGCTATTGCATGGGCGACCGCACCCTGTACCTGCGTCTTCCCAACTTCCATGGCGCAGACGTGCGACAGCTGCAAAAGTGCCTCAACATCCTCGGCTTTTCGTGTGGAGAGCCCGACGGATACTACGGCGTGCACACCGAGGCGGCCGTGAAGCAGTTCCAGGAGAGCCAGGGGCAGCTTGCCGACGGCATGGCATTCCCCGACACCTTTGACGCGATCGATCGCCTGCACCATGTATGGGGCGGCAAGCCCGCAGCGGGTCCGCATCCCATGGGTGGCATGGGATTCGCGCGCGCCGCCGAGGTGCTCGAGCGCATGCAGATCTCAATGGCGGCCGAGGACCCCATCTCACGCAACGTCGCCGGTCGCATCTGGAACCTTGCTTCGGCGACGACGGACAAGAGCGGTCTCGACCTGCTCGATGACCCCCTCAAGGCGCGCAAGGGCGACAAGCTCGTGCTGGTGCTGGCCACCGCCGCACAGCAGGGTGCCTCGAAGATGCCCAACCTCAGCACCGATGACATCGACACGCTCCCGCAGCGTATTCGTACCGCATGCGAGAGCTCGCGGCGCACGCCGCCCATCGTCCGTCTGCAGTTGCCCTTTGGCATCGGCTACGACGGAACGTTCACCACGGGTGACGCACAGACCTTTGCCGTAATCCTGCTCGACGCGATTTGCACAGCGTTCGAGTAGGGCTTGCGGGTCGCCTCGGGCCCGGGCTCCCTCCCAAAACGTCCTCGCCGCAAAGAGCGCGGCTGCGGAATGTTTTGGGAGGGAGCCCGGGCCCGAGGCCCACTCGTCCTGGTCGAGCAGGAAGCCCTGTGCCAGCTGAGGGGCTTGGTGCTGTTCGGGTACGGCCGGTGATGCGCTCTAAGAGCGCATCCCCGACCTTCTCTTTATCGGGGGTCGTAGCGTTATTCCAGCTGCGTGTCGAACTCGAAGGAGTTCGTGTCGCCGCGGTAGGTGGCGATGGAGTATTCGGCGCACTGGCCACTGGCGTTTTGGGCCACGGTGTGAAATACGAAGACCGGGGAGGATGGCTCGATGCGGAGCGCTTGCGCAATCTCTCGGTCGGCGAGGGCGACGTCGAGCGTGCGATGGGCGTGGATGACGGGAGAGGCCATAAGGCGCATCGTCGCGTAGAGCGAGGCTTCCGTAAAGTCGGTTGTCTCGATTCCCGGATACAGCACGTGCGGTACGTAGGTCCTTACCAGCACGTTTGGCAGATCATCCGCATAGCGAACGCGTACCAGTCGCATGACCGGGTCGCCCTCCCCCAGGCCTAGTCTGTCAGCCACGTGCGCATCCGCAGGCTCGACCGAGCACGCAAGCACGTCGGTCCGTGGAATTCGGTTGAGCGACTGCATCTCGTCATGGAACGACCGAATGCTCGTGGCAAACCCCTGCTCCATCTTGGGCTCGAGTACCATCGTCCCGCGGCGCTTGCGGCGTTCGACCAGCCCTTCGGACTGGAGCATCTGCAGGGCATGACGGATGGTGGGACGACTCACCTGATAGGACCGTGCAAGCTCCAGCTCGGCGGGAAGCACCATCCCGGGCGCTAAGGCACCCGACATGATCTTGTCCAGAAGGTCCTGATACACCTTTTGATAGCGATGCATGCGTCGCTCCTTCATATGACTTATTGTGCAATATGTCATATTCTCATTCGCAGTTTATACCAGTTGGCGCACTGCGCTGCGGATTAGTCATTTCCTGAGGCATAGTCTTCGTAGCAAGCAATCCCATAAAGGAGGAGCAGCTATGAGCGCATGGACCCTTGACGACCTTGCCCGCCTGATTGACCACACCAACCTGCACGCCGATGCCACCGAGGCCGACATGACAAAGCTCTGCGACGAGGCCAAGCGCTACCACTTTAAGATGGTCGCAATCAACCAGGTGCAGTCGCGTTTCTGCTCGCGACAGCTGGCAGGCACCGACATCGACACCGGGGCCGCCATCGCCTTTCCTCTGGGGCAGACCTCGATTGCGGCCAAGGTCTTTGAGACAAGGGACGCTTTGGCAAACGGAGCCAACGAGATCGACTACGTAGTCAACGTCACGCGCGTCAAGATGCACGACTGGGACTACGTCGCCGACGAGATGCGCCAGATCGTCGACGTGTGCGCGGAGGCAGGCGTTCCCTCGAAGGTCATCTTCGAGAACTGCTACCTCACCGACGAAGAGAAGGTTCGACTGTGCGAGATCGCACGCGAGGTCAAGCCGACGTTCGTCAAAACCTCGACGGGCTTTGGCACGGGCGGGGCGACCGTTGCCGACGTCGCGCTCATGTTTGACAACGTAGGCGACGAGGTGCTGGTCAAGGCTGCAGGTGGCATTCGCGATGCCGACACCTTCCTCGCCATGCTTCGCGCGGGGGCCCGTCGCATAGGCTGCTCGGCCAGCATCCCCATCATCGAGGAGATTCGCGCACGCATGGAGGCCGAAGGCGTGGACACCATCGAGCTGTAGTGACGGGAGGCGTGCATGGAACCCTTGCTGCTCACTTCGTTTTACCTCTCCCCCATCTGGGGAGGCCCACGCATCGCACGGGAGCGCGGAATCGAGTGGTCGCAGGACGACCGCCACGGAGAGGCCTTTGACATCTCGGCACACCCCACAACGATGGGCGTCGTTCGCAATGGACCATGCGCGGGCATGACATTGGCAGATGCCATCGCGTCGCACCGCCACGAGATCCTCGGCGATGTCCCCGACGACGCCCCGCTGCAGGTCACCTTCATGGATGCCGCCGAGGACCTCTCGGTTCAGGTGCATCCCGACGAGGAGTACGCACAGGCAGCGGAGGCTGACCACGGCAAGGTGGAGGCCTGGTATGTGCTTGACGCGAAACCAGGCGCAACGCTCATTGCCGGCAGCACGACCAATGACGTAGCGGCGCTTCGCGCAGCTGCGGCTGACGACTCCATCGGCGAGCGATTCGGCCAACGCATCGAGATGCGCGAGGGTGACTTCATCCTTATCCCCTCGGGAACCATGCACGCCCTCGGTGCGGGCATCTTTGCCGTCGAAGTGTCCAGCCTCGGCAACACCACCTACCGTATCTGCGACTGGGGCCGTGGTCGCGAGCTACATGTGGACAAGGCCTTCGACGTGCTTGACGCCACCAAGAAGCCCGTTGTGGCCCACTTGGGCACCTTTGACCCAAAGCAAGGCAATCGCGAGCGCTTGGGCGTTGATGCCGGATTCTTTACGAGCTACGTCGTCGACACGAGCGACAGGCAGACCTTCTCCTGCGACAACCGCTATGCGGTGCTCACCTGCGTCAAGGGAGCGGCACGCATCGAGACGCCTGGCGGAAGCGTCGAACTTGGTCCGACCGAATCTTGCCTTGTCCCCGCCTCGGCCGAATCGTATGACATCGTCGGCAGATGTCGCGTGTTACGCTCGGTGCGAGCGTAACGGGGGACACGGTTTTAGCTACAGTCAGAAGCCAGGAGGAGGCCTCATGCAACGCATCGCGATAACCGGAGCAACGGGATATTTGGCCAGTCTTGTACAGCTGTATAACCGAGACCGTTTTGAGTTCGTACCCATCAGTCGCAAGGATGTCGACTACACCCATCCCGACATGGTCGAGCGATTCTTTCTCGATCTTGACTTTGACCTGCTGTTCCACACCGCTGCCAACGCAACGACCGCCGATTGCGAGAACAACCCCACAGGGACGGGCCTCGTCAACCGAGACTCGGCCATTGCCGTCGCGCGTGCCTGCGCTGCCAAGGGCAAGCGCATGCTGTTCATCTCGACCGAGCAGGTATTCAACGGGCTTTCGCAGCCCGGGCCTTTCGACGAGAGCACCGAGCCTTGCTGCGTCACCAAGTATGGGCAGCACAAAGCCGACGTAGACGCATGGATGGCTCGCGAGATGGACGACTACGTGACCGTTCGCCTCTCATGGATGTTTGGCATGGCACTTCCCCACGTCAAGCCGTCACCGGGCATCGTGGGCAACGTGCTCAAGGCCCTGCGCACCCAGACGCCCACCAAGTTCACCGCAAACGAGCGCCGCTGCATGACCTATGCGCAACGTCTGGCCGACCAGTTTGCTCTGCTATGCGAGCTTCCGAGCGGCCTCTACCATTTTGCGAGCGCAAACGATCTTACGACCTACGAGAGCGCCCGTCTGGTCGCACATAAGCTCGGAGCATCGGACTCAGAGGTGGAGCATCTGATTCTTCCCGACCATGAGCGATACGCCGACCGTTTTCGTGACTTCCGCCTCGACGCATCCAAGGCGCGCCGCACCGGCATCGAGCTCGGCACCTTCGAGGAGGATGTGGAGCTCTGTTTGCGCGACTTTGGCTGGTAGACGCTGGTCATTCTGGCACCCTGGCGTGCATCGGGAACAGGTTCCTCCGCGCACTGGCGCGCATCATGACCCTTCCTACTCTGACGAGCACCTAAATCTCAATCGAGAATCTGCAAAACGTGGGATAACGGAAAATCTCGATTGAGATTTAGGTGTTCGTCCGCACAAGGGCGTGCACATCTGCACATTTTCGTGCATCGGGGACAGGCTCCCGAGGCACGCAAAAAACAAAGCAGGTCAGCCACAAAACCGTGTCTGACCTGCTGTTTTACTCTGGCTGGGGCACTAGGATTCGAACCTAGTTCGCTATGTATCAGACCATGAATTCACATGTATACCCATGCCATTGAATAGGATGACTACCTGCTATTTTACTGATTCTGATGCCAACCGATGCATTGTGATGTATGAT
>JAGAVX010000033.1 GCA_017941705.1 Atopobiaceae bacterium | reverse complement strand
TCGAGAAATCGGCGCACCACTTTTCTACACTAGAAAACGCTCCTTTCCAGATTATTTGTAGCGGAATATGTAGCGCCCCAGGATTGCCCAAGGGCGACTCGTGCACTCGTGGGTTATGCGTATCCTCCCGTCAGGACGACGTGGCTGTTCTTGTGGTACAGCGGCACTTGGCGCCAAACACGCTTCCCTTGTCTGTCGAATTACTCGATAGTATGATTAGTATAACTAGTTATACCGTAGAGGAGGATGCCATGGAGATGCCTGAGGGCAGAGGAGCTTGGACGGCGACGGTTGGTGCCAAGGGGCAGATTGTCATTCCCAAAGAGGCGCGCGACATGTTCGGCATCAAGCCGGGCGATACGCTCGTTATCCTGGGCGATGCCGAGCGCGGCCTCGCCATCCCACCCAAAGAGCAGTTCGGCGAGTGGATCAACGCAGTGTTCGACGGAGGTACGCGATGAGGGTGCTCTGGTTCTGCATCCCGGCCCATGGCCACACCAACCCCACCATCGAGGTCGTGCGCGAACTCACAAGGCGTGGCCACGAGGTTCGCTATTACTCGTTCGAGGAGTTCCGCGAGAGAATCGAGGATGCGGGAGCCCAGCTCGTCGCCTGCGACTCCTTCCTGCCGCCTATAGACGAGAAAGTCGAGAAGCGGCTCCGCAGGGTGTCCACCACCGAGATGAGCGTGCAGTCGTTTCGCACGGTCGCGAACCTCGACCCGGTCGTGTCCGAAGACGTCGCGTCCTGGCGCCCCGACGTGGTGGTGACCGACTCAGCATGCTTCTGGGGCAAGCTGGCCGCGGCCAAGCACGGCCTGCCTTGGGTGTGCTCCACCACGACGTTCGCCTTCAACCAGCAGTCGTCCAAGTACATGAGCCACAGCGCCTCCGAGATGGCCGACATCATCCTGGGCCTGCCCCGCCTCAACCGCGAGATCCGCAAACTACGGCCCTTGGGCTACCACGTGAAGAGCGCTCTCGACATCGTGAGCAACAAGCCCGAGGACAACACCATCGTCTACACATCGCGGACGTTCCAGCCATGCTCCGAGACGTTCGACGAGGGGCACTACCGCTTCGTGGGCCCATCGGTGCGCGACGTGGCCCCAAAGGAGAAGGTCGGCCGGCCTCTTGTGTATGCCTCGCTCGGCACGGTGATAAACGACCGTCCGGGCTTCTACCGCACGCTGATCGACGCGCTGCGCGATGCTGATGCGGACCTCCTCGTCTCGTGCGGTAGGGCGTTCGACCCAGCGCAACTCGGAATGCTGCCAGACAACGTGCGCGTCGAGCAGCACGTGGACCAGATGGAGGTGCTCTCGCGGGCGAGCCTGTTCGTTACCCACTGCGGCATGAATAGCGCTTCGGAGGGCATGTGGATGGGCGTGCCCGAGCTGCTCTTTCCGCTGACCAGCGAGCAACGCGCCGTGGCGAAACGTGTCGCGGAGGTTGGTGCAGGCACGATGCTCGAGGAAGAGGCGGCGCGGAATGGCGCTGCGCTACGCCATGCAGTGCTCGCCGCCTTGGAGGACGAGCGGCTCATTGAGGGCTCTACGCGAATGCGCGACGACTTGCGCTCATGCGTAGGCCCAGCTGGCGCTGCGGACTTCATCGAGCAGGTGGCACGTCGTCACGTGGGGGCTTAAGACCATGCGGCACATCATGGAGCGCGGCCACCTTCGATTCTGCGGCAGCCATGTTCGCCGCGCTCGACGAATAGGGGCGCCATGTCCCTGAAGCTCGTTCCCACATCGCAGTTCAAGAAGGACTA
>JAGAVX010000032.1 GCA_017941705.1 Atopobiaceae bacterium | reverse complement strand
TCAGCGCCGGCGCCCGCAACGAGTACCTGCAGTACTCCGACTGGGGCTGGGGCTACGACCCGACCGGCCTGCAGTGGTACCTCGAGTGGGCCTATGCGCGCTACAACATGCCGCTCATGGTCGTCGAGAACGGCCTTGGTGCCTACGACACCGTCGAGGAGGACGGCTCCATCCACGACGATTACCGCATCGACTACTTCCGTCCGCACATCGAGGCCATGGGCCGCGCCATCGACAACGGTGTTGACCTTTGGGGCTACACCACGTGGGGCTGCATCGACGTCGTGTCTGCCGGTACGGGCGAGATGCGCAAGCGCTACGGCTTCATCTACGTCGATATGGACGACGAGGGCAAGGGAAGCATGGCCCGTAGCCGCAAGGATTCGTTCTTCTGGTACAAGAAGGTCATCGCGAGCAACGGCGAGGACCTCGCGTAAGGCTTTTGACCTGCGGAAATGTTGATGTTAAGGCCGCTGCGCCTGCAGTCTGGTTCGATTGTGGTACAAATCGGGCAGCCTGCGGCGCAGCGGCTCGTTCTGTGAGGTGCGCCTAAGGGACAGTCCCCTCGATGTACCGGACATGTCGACAACCAGTACGCACGATCCGGCTTCCCCGGCCACCGGGAGACCGTTTCGGGCGGACGGGCCAGCGACTGGTACGGTTCAGATCACCGGTCCGTCTATGCACCCCTCCGGTACTTCTGCAGCCTACTTGTAGGCTTGTCGGGTATGGTCCGCTCCACGAGTCCCGCCTCTAGTGCCGGGTTGAGATAGTTCTGCCGGAACGTGGGTCTATGTGACAGCCCAAGTCCTGTCATGATCTCAACGGCCGATAGCTCGGAGTCACCAAGTACGTCAAGTAGCGCCGTGACTTGGTCGGTGACTTGGTCAGTGACTTGATCGGTTGCGGCTGTACTACTCGTGATTGCTTCCTCTTGCCAATCAACATGCAGGTAACGATTCTTCAGCTCGTGATGTCCGCCCAGCAAGAGATTGTCAAAGAACCGATCGAGATACTGTCTCGTGGCGTGTATCCCGGTCTCGAGATTCTCGTAGTTTGCCCGCACCAGGGCGTTTCGGAAGTACCATGAGTGTGCCTTGAAGGGTTTGTTGTCAACCTCATATCCCAGTGAGCCCAGGTATTTGATCGCAAAGACTGCTGTCGTGCGCGTGTTGCCCTCGCAGAAGGGGTGTATCTGCCAGACGTCCGATATGAAGGACGCGATGTGCCTGACCGACTGTTCCTTGGTGAGGCCTCGGTAGGTAAATCCTCGCTCCTGCGAGAAGTCGTAATCGAGGGTCGTCTCGATGCTGTCGGCTGAGGCGTAGAAGACGGTGTCGCCCTTGAGCACCCACCCCTTCTTTGTGATGTTGTAGGGGCGGTACTCTCCCGCTGTTGCGAGAAGTCCGTCAAACAGCCGACGGTGAATGGCCCTGAGCTGTGCAGGCGAGAAGGTGAACGCACGCTCCCCGAGCAGTTGGGCGATACGACTCGAGACAACATCGCCTTCCTGGGTATCTTCTGCCCCTGCCTCCCGGCGGTCGGCTCGCTCTTCGTAGTAGCTCTGAATGCGCGACTGCGCCCTCATCGAGAAGATGCTCGACTCGTTCGTCAAGGATGATGCCGACGGCTTTGACATTAAGGGCTTCATCGTCGAGCTCGAGAAAACGTCCAAGACTGAACTCGACTTTACTAGCGAGGCGGTTAACCTCGAGCGCTTCTGGGACAACAACTCTGGGTGCGACTATGTGGAGAGCCCCAAGTGCTACCGCGAGTATACCAACGAGGCCATCCTCACCGAGGACTTCGTTACGGGGCATGAGGTTGGTGACACCGAGTATGTCAGTACGCTCGATGCCGACGAGCGCGAACGCATCGCCGCACTCGCGGCCGACAACTATGCCTCGCAGTTTCTCGTCGATGGCTTCTACCACGTCGACCCTCATTCGGGCAACGTGCTGGTCAAGGAGCTGGCGTCTGCAGCAGGGTCCAAGCATGCTTCCGAGACCGCCGTGGAGACGCCTGCCGACGAGCAGCAGCTGCTTGCACACTCCATCGAATGGATCGACTTTGGCATGACGGGCCTTCTCGACGCCCAGCAGCGCCAGATTCTGGTTGACCTCGTCTCATCAGTCGTGATGCAGGACGCCTACAGCCTCAAGCGTGCGGTGCTGAAGGCCGCCCATCCCAAGGGTGAGATCGACCACGGTGCCATGCTCGAAATGTGCGAGAACATGTGTGGTCTCTATACGGGGGCTGACCTCGGCGACTTTGACCTCGGCGACCTTTTGGGCTCCATCGTCGGCGGTCTCCAGGAGGAGAGCTACGAGATCGAGCCGTTCCTGACCAACCTAGCACGTGGCATCGTCGCGATGGAGGGAACCATCAAGGCGCTCAGCCCGAATATCAACATCCTGAACTACTTCATCGACAAGGTTGACGTGGGTGGTGGAATCGACTTTGACTTCAGCAGTCTCGACTCCGATGACCTAGCGCAGCTCAACGGACCGATTGCCCTGGAGCTGCTGAAGTTCTTCGACAGCGTCTCGAGGTCGACGGAGAAGACTGTCGAGACCCTCTACATGCTCGAGAAGAGCCAGATCACGGCGCACACTGACCTTGGTCTTGAGCATAGGACTCTGAAGTCGATCACCCAGCTGCTCGAGTACGCCATCTGTGTGGTTCTTATCGCCGCAATCATCGTCGGATCCTGCCTGCTGTGCACGGTTCCCCTGGACGCTGCAGGCACCACGCCGTTCCTGATCGCCTTCCCGATTCTGGGTTCCATTGGCTTCGTCGTTGGCGTGTTCTTTGCCTACCGCCTGCGTGGCGATATGAACAAGAAGTAGTTCGGCGAGCTGCTGATAGGCAAACCTGAGCCAAGGGGGCATGGTCAGACGACCTGCCTCAATGCTTTTATCAACACACCTGAGCTCTGGATAGATCTCGTCGAACCTCGAGATTGCCGCAGTTGATGCGGAAGCTTGTCCCCGATGCACGCCCGTGTGCATTGGTGCCTGTCCCCGATGCACAACGCTTTGGTGTTGCTGCGGTTGAGCGACGAATTGCATTAGATTTCGATATGCAGGGGTATATCCTCATGATGTTTGTTAATAATTCTTCATGTGTTTATTCGGATGCTGCTCGCCTTTCTTGTCACATGCGCATGCATCAGGCGAAAACTGCCATGGTGCAGCTGCGCGAATGATGCGGCGGCAGTCTGCGGGTGGTAGACAGAATGGATTGTTTGATGGCTGGTTTCATGCAGGCTCTCAGGAATGCGCGCAAGAAGACCAAGGACAACGTTGACTATGGCACGCGCGGCAAGGAAATCCTGAGCATCCTCAAGAAGTATGACTACAGCGAAGGCCTTACGCCCGAGATGACTGTGGACATCCTGCAGGACCTTGGCCCGACCTTCGTGAAACTGGGTCAGATCGCTTCGACCCATACCGACATGATTCCGCAGGAGTATTGCGACGCGCTCGCAGCGCTGCGTTCGAACGTCGCTCCCATGGATACCGAGACCGTCCACGCTCAGATTGAGAAGCACTTGGGCAGGCCTGTCGAAGAGACCTTCAACTTCTTTGACGACAAGCCTCTGGGCTCCGCCTCCATCGGGCAAGTACATAAGGCAGAGCTCGCGGATGGCACTCTGGTGGCTGTCAAGGTACGCCGCCCGGGTGTCGTCGAAACGGTCGCACAGGATTTTGCCCTCATTGAGAAGATCCTGGGCGCGGCGGACAAGCTGGCTCCCGCCAAGGAGGGCGGCATCGACCTCATGACCATGATCAAGGAGCTCGAGGAAACCTCCAAGGTGGAGCTCGACTTTACCAACGAGGCTCGCAATCTCATCCGCTTCTACCAGAACAACGAGGACCGCGAGGGCGTCACGTCCCCTCAGTGCTATGAGGACTACAGCAATGACGCAATCCTCACCGAGGACTTCGTCTCGGGACCCGAGGTGGGTGATACCGAGTATGTGGAGTTGCTTCCCGACGAGGAGCGCGACCGCTTGGCAAACCTGCTCGTTGACAACTATGTCGAGCAGATCCTTACTGACGGCTTCCATCACGCCGACCCGCATTCCGGCAATGTTCTGCTGGTGGATGACGGCATCGAGTGGATCGACTTTGGCATGATGGGCTACCTGAGCTCCAAGCAGCGCCAGACGCTGCTCGACCTCGTCACGGCCCTCGTCAAGCGCGACTACTACAGTCTCAAGAACTGCGTGCTTCAGGTCGCCCATCCGCGTGGCCCCATCGACCACGGCGCGCTGCTCGACATGTGCGAGCAGATGACCTCTCAGTTTGCCGACTCCGACTTGGCGAGCTTTGACACAGGTGAGCTCATCTCCACCCTCACGACCAACCTCGAGAACGAGGGCTACGACATCGAGCCGTTCCTCACCAACCTCGGACGCGGTCTCATCACCGTCGAAGGCACGGTGAAGGCGCTCTCCCCGAGCGTGAACATCATGGAGTGCATGACGCGCCACATCAACCTGGGCTTTGACCCCGAGAGCCTTGAGCGCATGGTCGAGGCCTTCGTGATGAAGGGCGTGCAGGGAGCCGATGACCTGGCGGGGCTGCCCACCAAGGCTGTGGAGACGCTGGATATGCTCCAAAAGAGCCAGCTCAAGCTGGGTGGCGACTTTGGCCTCGAGCCCAAGACCGTCAAGGCGGTCAACTATCTCGTGCGCAACATCGTGCTTGCCATGTTGGCGATGGCACTCTTCCTGGGCGCCTGCGTGCTGTGTGCTTCGGGTGCTGCTGCGAGCAAGGATGTGCTGGTCAACGCCGGTTACGTCTTTGGGACCGTCGGATTTGCGCTCATGGTGTATGTCTTCTTCACGGTGAAGAACGACAAGTAGCGCAATGGCGCATGACCTGACGTCAACTTGGGACTCATGGTTTTGATTGGTGATAATCAGCCGGCCTGCATGTGCGTCTTGCATGCAGGTCGGCACGCCTATAGGCGGTAGGTCACGTTTGAACAGGGCGGTTGTGTGCCATGCGCTACACGCTGATGAATCAGGAACACGAGGTGCTCGACTTCTCGTACGATCCAGGCTCGCAGACGGTCAGTGACGTGAGGATGCTCGAAGGTGCAGCCTGGGCTCCCTTTGACATGCCGACTGACGGGCACAATCCTGTTTCGTCGCTCGATCACCTTCTCGGGCAGCGTGCCATATGTCCCGTACGCGACGACCTCCCCCAAATCCTCGATGCGGTGGGAGCAAGCAGCGCAGTCGAGCTCGCGCTGATCTCTGGAGGCTTCTCGCTTTCGGATCAGTACTGGTATCGGCCTGAGGGCTCATCGCTTACCTGGGAGGACTCCAACTTCTTTGACAACGCATGGGACCCAGCGTTTGGCGAGGCCGTCCTGAGTCAAGACTACGACACCCTTTCCCGCGCCTCGTTCCACACCCCTGACATGACACTTGGGGGTTTCTGTCGCAAGGCTTGGGTGCTGACCGATGGTGGACCTCGCCTCCTCAAGACTGCGCCACGCGACGGCGAAGCGGGCATCCATTGCGAGACCTTGGCATCATGCATGCTCGATCGCCTGGTGGGGAAGTACGGCCATGTTCACTACGAGCCAATGATGTTTGGTGGCGAGATCTACTCGTCATCTCCTGTCATGGTGGGAAAAGGCGAAGAGCTTGTAACTGGCAGCCAGATTCTCACCAAGGAGGGCGTAGATATTAGCGAGCTAGACGCTCAGGCCGGTGTTCGGGACTTTGAGGGCTACGTGAACACGTACATGCAGGCGCTCGAGCGCAACGGAGTGCCTGAGCCGCGGCAGGCGATGGCTAAGATGTTTGTCATGGCAACGCTTGTGCTCGATTTTGACACGCACCCTGCCAACCTTGGCCTCATTCGTGACGTGGAGACGTGCAGCCTGCGCCTGGCCCCATTCTACGACCATGGGCGGGCCTTCCTCTTTATGAGGGACAAGTTCGAGATCATATGCCGTACGCCTAAAGTTGCCGACCTGATTCTGGGGCTTTACTTTAGCCGCCTCGACCCCTCGTGGGATTACTCCTGGTACGACCCCCATGCGCTCGACGGCTTCGAGGACGTGATTGCCGAGTCGTTGTCTGCCGTGGAGTCGCTTCCCAAGGGATATGCCGAGCTGATGGCTGGCCTGTTTGTAAAGCAACGCGCCTACGTGAATCGTATTGCAGGGTCCCCAAGGTAATAGATAACTTTGAAGGCGCTTTCGTCCGTCAGCCGACCTGTCCGCAAGCAGCAGCCATCTCGTCGAATTACCGCAGCTCAAGATGGCTATGGTAGGGGAACCGCTCATAACTTGTGCCAGTATCAGGTGCGTGTGAACAACATGCCTAAAGCGCAGCGCGATGTGCCTCAGTGCACACATGAATAAGGGGTTCGCGCTATATGCCTAAGATGTCTCTTCTGAGAAGTCTCGCCTCTCTGGTCCTTACGTATGCCCTTGTGATTGGGTCTGCCTGCGTTCCTAACCAAGCAATGGGGATAAATGCCGACAGTTCTGACATGGCTTTGACTGCCGCAGGGCGTTCCGAAAGCGAGATAGACCAGATAGTGCGCAGCCTCATCTCTTCGGGCGACTATGTAGAGGGCGGGCTATCGTCTGCCGTCTGGGCTCTGTCGCGGGCGCCCCCGAGATGACCGGCCAGTCGGGTGATGCTGCACTTCGAGCGACGTAGGAGGCCCCGGTGCCGACCCGCGCCCGCCAGCGGTGCCATGGCGGGCGCGGGTCGGCAGACGGAAACGCTAACTAAGTGACATTGGGCTCTGAGTCTTGCGTGCCAATCGCGCAACGGGCGCCACTATAATGATCGCGAACATTTTTGATGTAGGCACGCATAACTTATCGGGTGAGTGGGGATGCATGGACAACGTCGAGCAGACGCCGGTCATTGAAACTCAAGATGAGGACTGGTACAAAGGGGCTCTTGAGGATGCGAGGGTACGTGCCGAGCGGACGATGGAGAGGATGGCATCTCTCCATGACGTGCGGATGCGTCTGCCACACGTCAATGCCGCCTCCGATCTCAGTAAAATCGTGGAAGATATGGCCATCGACTGGAGACAGCTCATCGTCATCGGCAATGGCTTTGACCTTCAGTGCGGGCTTAAGTCGCAGTACTGGGATTGCTTCAAGCGGCGCTTTGATATCATGCCAACATTCCCGACAACAGTCGTGAGACTTGGAAAGAGCTGGTGGATAAAACCGATCTCACTTTCTGGGACTTCGTAGTCGAGGCGAACAAGGAGTCGCTTTGGTGTGACATCGAGGCGGCTATCCAAGAATGGGTGCTTTCGGTTGGCAGCCCCGGAACCTCAGCGACCTATCCTTCCAGCAGAGCGATTGAGAGCATTAAGATCTGCCCGTTTTCCGATGACGCAGACTCGCCTGACGTAAAGCCCGTTGAGGATGGGGGCGCATTCGGGGAGCGTATGTTTGGGAACATAGCTCGATATGCGTGGACGATTCATCCTGAGGTTGCCACCGATGGGGTCAGCCGAGAGCTCCTTCTGGCGTTTATGAAAGAGGAGATCTTCAAGCTCGAATGCGCCTTTGACGCGTATCTCTCGTATGAGGTCGCCACCAATGAGCACTATCGCGAAAAGTGCGAAAAGCTATACCAGATGATTGCGCAAGATGGCGAGAAGCGCAACGAAAGCTTTGCAGTCTCAACGTCCGTCCTCAGCTTTAACTATACCGACCAGATCGCAGAGTTCTTTGATGGCGGCAAGTCTGGGGCGTGCGTGAATATCCACGGAAGGCTGGGCGGCGAGATCATCTTTGGCATCGACGGCAAGGACTGCATGGACAATGCCAATGCCGTTTCGTTCACAAAGACGTACCGCCTCATGCAGCGAGGAGGCTCGCAAACAGACAGGCTCATAAGCACGGCAAATGTCGTGTCTACCGCAAATATCGCCAACCTTGGCAATGCCATTAACATAATCAAGTACTATGGGCATTCACTGGGCAAGGCGGACTACTCGTATTTCCAGTCCATATTTGACAGTATCAATCTTTACGAGAGCAAGGTCATGCTGGTGTTCTATTATCCCTTTGACAGCTCGCGCGACGGCAACGCGGCAAATAGGTGGTGGCGGACCGAGCTTGCCAACCTGATCAACGGTCTGCTGGTGAACTATGGCGCGACCATGGACAACAAGGACCATGGAAAGAATCTCATGCACAAGCTGCTGCTTGAGGGACGGCTGATCATCAGAGGGCTGCCGGTCTAGGCAACAGGCCTACCGAGCTGCGCTCAAAAAGACGACTGAAAGACGGGTGCCAACATGGCGAATGCTCTGATTAAGCGCTATGTCCAGAACGTTGTTAAGACGCAAAAGACCATCGCGGCGGTAAACCGCGCGTTTACCACCGTCCTTTCCGAGACAAAGGTGTATATCGGGCTGAACGACGCGGACACCAAACGGCAGGAGCACGATACCAGCAGCTACATTTCTGTTCTCAAGCGTGTCTGTGTGGAGCACGGGGTTCCGTTCTCCTTTGACGTCATTAATGGAGGGTACATTCACGACGACGGTGAGTACACGGAAGAGAACACCATCGTGCTTACGTTCATTGATGTCGAAAAGGAGATCATCGACGAGATCGCCCAGGATCTCTGCGCTGACTTTCATCAGGAATCCGTTCTGATAACGACGGGGCCCGTACATGTCAGGATGATTCGAGGGGTGTCGGATGACGAGAGCGATGCCTAGCGAGTGGGATTTCTTTCAGATGACGGCCTGATGGCGCAATGAGTGACCAGAACAGTCAGAACCGGTCAAATTCACGCAATTCGCCTTAAGTTGAACCGATATCCCGCCCGGGTATTTCCCCGAGGTACCTAAAAAGACGCCGAACGAGAATGAATCGTGGGATGATTCTCTCGTTCGACGTCTTTTTAGGTACCTCGGGGAAATACCCGGGCATAAGAGCTTCAAGAACGGTCAGGAAATGTCAGTTCGACTGTAGGATGTGCTTCCGGACAAACGAAAAACGCTAGCTCGTGGCTAGTCAGTGCAGACAACCTTGAGGTTGCGGAACAATCCGTCAGTTCCGTTGTCCACATAGAGTCCCACACCACCGCGGGCGTTCGCTCCGGCAAACATCTCGTCGACAACCAGCGCCGGCTCGTCCATGTTGTCTACGAAGAAGCGCGCGCTAGCGCCTTCGACTTCGGCTTTGAGATGCACCCACTCATCCATGTCGATGTCAGCCTTTGCCTCGTAGTCGGCAATGCCGCGCTCGCGGAAGTACGCAAAGGTGTAGCCGGGGTACGAGAAGTACTGCATGGTGTGGATGCGGCGCTGGGGTTCGGTGCAGCTGCGGCCGTTGCGGGGCCGCACGTAGAATCCCTCAAAGCGATCATCGTCCTCGCTTGCACGAAACACGATGCCAATGAACCCACGACAGTCGATGTCCGACCAAGCGCTGAGTCGGGCCCTCACGTCGACCTCGATCGTGCCGTTGTGGAAGTCGGATCCCACGAGGCGCGCGTAGGTGGGAACGTCGGGCTCCATGTTGTCCTCAGGTTTGATGACGCGAAGGGTGCCTTCGCTCTCGCACACGGAGAGTCCCGCGTCGACGCCTACGGGCACAAACTGCTGGTCTTGAAAGGTGATGCTGTCAATCATGGCGGTTCCTCCTCGGGTTCAAAACCTGTCACTTCTTTATGATACTCGTTGGTGTCACAGCCAAGCCTCTCATTGATTAAATCGGTGATAGGAAAAGGGAATCAATCGGGTCGCATGGACTTTGGCCTGGGCCTATGTGACGGCACCGATGGTCTGGCTGCTCATATCAGGCATTTTGCACGCAGCGCACCGCAGGCTCGACAACGTCCCGCATGGGTATGCTACCGTACTGCTCGAGCACCCAGGTACGAAACACGCTTGACAGTCCACCAGCCACGTAGTCAAAGCGAATCTCATCCTCGAGTCTCGCGTGTCCGACAGTCACAAGAAGCTCCCTGCGCAACCTGTCTCCAAAGTCAAACGAGGCGTTTGAGGTAAGGAGTAGCTTGAGGAGTGCCTGATTGCTTGCGACATAAGAGCCAATTGCCTCGAGGGCAGGGCGGGGGTTGTCGCGAAAGGCATTGGCCAGCGTGTCCTTCAACACCTTTGCCAGGCCGTCCATGAGGTCCTCGACCAGCCGCGCTTCCAGGTCATCCACGCTGTCGTAGTGCGCATAGAAGGTGGATCGATTGAGGTCTGCCTGCCTACACAAGGCGCTCACGCTGATGCGTTCGCCATTGGCCGCGAGCGCCACGAAGGCGTCCTTGAGCAGTCGCTCGGATCGTATCGAATTGCGGTACCGTGCCTTTTCCGTCACTTCTGCTCCAATATCCAACACAAAGTGTCTACTCTGTTGCAAAACACACAATCATTGGCTGTTCTGGTGATTGAAATACCAGCTATAGACTTTATACACTACATTCAAGCAAAAACAAACAGTTGTCGGAAAAACGTCAGTAGTAGGAAGAGCGGCAAAGCCGATGACTGTTGGTGATGGTCGGCCGTCATCGCAGGCTCGTGTGTGGCGTTTCGCGTTTGCAGTGTCAGTGAGACATTCTGGGAGGAGATCGCATGAGTACGTATGCAACAATGTCGAGAAGGAACTTTGTCGCCGGAACCGGCCTGGCGACTGCAACCTTGCTTGCAGCCTGCTCACAGGGTACCGACGCGGCGACCGACGCTGATACGACCGAGGAGGCAAACGTGGCAACGGCTCCCGAGCTTGCGGTGACTGGCGGCACCATCAGTGGCGCCACCAACGCTGACGGTGACGTGATCATCTACAAGGGCATCCCCTTTGCAGCCCCTCCGGTGGGCGACCTTCGCTGGAAGGCCCCGCAGCCGGTCGAGCCATGGGATGGCGTGCGCGCATGCACCGAGTACTCTGCCGCTGCCGTGCAGCCCGAGCAGGCTCCCTTCATGATGTGGTCCGAGGAGTTCATCATCGACACCTCCAAGGGCTACTCGGAGGACTGCCTCTACCTCAACGTCTGGGCGCCCGCAGACCTCAAGGGCGATGCCCCGGTCATCCTGTTCATCCATGGCGGTGGCAACACCTCGGGCGGCGCCTCCTGCGATGTGTATGACGGCGAGGCCATGGCCAAGAAGGGTGTCGTGTACGTCGACACGAACTATCGCGTGGGCATCTTTGGCTTCCTCGCCTCGACCGAGCTTTCGGCCGAGGATCCCGATGGCATCTCGGGCAACTATGCCATCAAGGACCTCATTGCTGCGCTGCAGTGGATTCAGGACAACATCGCCACCTTTGGCGGCGACCCCAACAACGTCACCATAGCTGGCCAGTCGGCAGGATCGCAGAACGTGAACCAGCTTACGCTCTGCCCCGAGGCAAAGGGCCTGTTTGGCAATGCCGTCACGATGAGCTACAACCTCGTTGGCTCGCAATACGTGACGCTTGCCGACAAGGAGGCCGAGGGTGACGCCATCTTTGGCGACAAGACGCTCGAGGAGATGCGTGCGCTTTCGCAGGACGAGGTGCAGGAGCTGTCCGGTTCGGACCTCGCCACTGCGGTGGCCTCGTACAACGTCGACGGCAAGTACGTGACGGGCAACTACGACGAGGTGCTGAGCTCGGGCAAGGGGCTCGATGTCAACGTGGTGACCGGCATGGTCACGGGCGACAGCATGCTGTTTGGGTCGTTCCTCTCGGGTGCGTCGGCGCTGAACCCCGCGGCAACCGATCCCACCACCGCGAAGGAGTACGAGAAGCTCGCAAAGGAGAAGCTCGGCGATCTGGCCGACCAGTTCCTAGCTGCCTATCCTGCGGCTACGGATGACGATGTCGCCGCAGCGATCGCCCAGAGCAATGTGGACGCCAACACGGTGCAGCAGTTTGCCAACGCGGCGCTTCGCAAGCAGAACGGCGCCGCCAACGTGTTCGTGTACCTGTTCACGCACGTGATGCCTGGTCCCGAGGCCGAGGCGATGGGCGCCTTCCACACCGCGGACGTCCCCTACTGGTTCAATCACTTCTCCGAGGCGCGCGCCAACTACTGGACTGACGTCGACTATGCCCTGGGCGATACCATGAGCAACTACCTGGTCAACTTCGCAACCTCTGGTGACGTGAACGGCTCTGACGTCCCCACTTGGACGGAGTATGGCAAGGCTGACGGAGGCTACGTCTACATGGAGCTGGGCGACGAGGTGGCCGAGCGGACCATGGCCGACGACAGGGCTGCCTTCTGGACGGCGTATCTCGCGAAGTAAAGCCTATGGGAGAAGGCGTCTCACGCAGATGACGCTCGGGGGTGGGGCCATCGCAGGTGGTCCCGCCCCACTTGGCTTTTGGCGGCAACTCCTTGATCTTGGCCTGTCACAGGTTCCAGGTCTCCGGCAGCGGGCGGTCGTAAGCGGGTTCGCCAAAGAACTCGGACGCCAAGCGGATGAAGTCCGGAACGACGCCTCCTCTGCTCGCATCACGATGATAGAGCCCATATGCGGCGCTGGCGCGTCCCTGCCAGGCAATCACCTTGTGAAACGGGTCGGGCATGGTATAGAGCGAGGGGATGAGCGCGTAGCCAAACCCTGCATCGACAAGCACGTATGCTTCCGAGGAATTTGAGCAGCGTATGGTGTGCGAGGCGTCGGTCGCGGGAATGTCGGACGTGGCTGCGCTGCCGTGCCGGCGCACGCTCGGCGGCAGGCAAAGCACCTGCGGCAGCCCCTCCACGTCCTCGACGCCGAGGCTGTCGTGCGAGGCCAGCGGAGAGTCGACCCTGACGATGCAGCTCAGTCCGCTGTCGATGAGGCTGGTAAAGCGGATGCCGCCCGTTGCCAGGGGCTTTGACTCGAACCCCATTACCACGTCGACCTGCTCGCGTGCGAGGCGCGTCACGTTGTTGTCGCGGGGCCCCTGCTGAAGCAGCACATGCAGACCCTCGTGCTCCTTGCGAAGCGCGTCGAGCACGGGCGCCAGGCGCATGAGCTCATTGGAGTCAGAGTAGGCGATGATCAGGTCGTTGCCGCTCGACTGGCGTCGAGCCCGCTCCTCAGCCACATACGTCAGGCGCAGGATCTCCTGCGCATCGTGAAGGAAGGATTCTCCGAGCGCCGTGAGCAGAACCTGACGGGTGGTTCGCACGAAGAGGGCCCCGCCCAGCTCGGCCTCTAGCGACGAGATCTGCTTGGACACGGTTGGTTGCGAGAGGTGAAGCTCCTCCGCAGCGCGACGGAAGCTCAGGTTGAGCGCGACTTGGACAAAGCATTCGAGCTGGCCGGTGTTCACGGTGGCCTCCCATGCGACGGATTATTGCCAAACAGGAATCACTGATAGAAACATTCTACTTCTCTCGCGCATGGGTGAATGAGATGCTTTCTCTGAGAGAATGCCAGTTCGGGGAGGTGCCATGTCAGACTTCACTGACCTCATGCGACGCCGCCATACGGTCCGCTCCTTTGACCAGAGACCGGTGGAGGACGAGAAGCTCCTTGCGGTGCTTGAGGCGGCGCGCTGGGCGCCCACCGCCGTCAACGCGCAGCCCCAACGCATTCTGGTGCTGCGTGAGCCAGACTCCCTGGATAAGGTGCGCGAGTTTTGCACCTATGGGCGCGAGGGCAGCAACGTGAGCTTGGCAAAGGACTTCGACTTGCCTGGGACCAAGCACATCAGCCTTTACTACGGGGCGCCGGTGGTGCTCGTGGTGTGCTACGACCGCACCGCCTGCTGGTCGCATCCCGAGAGCGGCGAAACGAGCGGCCCGATCGACGCCACCATCGTGGCGACCCACATGATGCTCGAGGCCACGGCACAGGGTCTCGGCAGCGCCTGGATCAGCTACTTTGACAAGGACAAGGCGCGTGCGCTGCTTGACATACCAGCCGATTGGGAGGTCTGCAGCATGCTGTACCTCGGCTACCCTTCGGCTGGGGAACGGCCGGCTCATGCGTCGGGTACGCGCTGCCCGCTCGCTGATACCTGCTTTTTTGATCGTGTGCCGACCACGGATCGCGTGGTCTGACCATGGGCACCACTCGTGAGGCTTGGGACGTTACCGCCAAGATCATAAGCCACATAAAGACGACGTTGGAAGGAGCCGGGCGATGAGTGAGACCATGCGTGCCCTGCAGATCAGTGACGTAACGCCGGCAAGTGAGGCTGCCCTTGTCAACGTTCCCATTCCCAAGGCCAAACCTGGCTGGGTGCTGGTGCGCGTGCGCGGCATTGGCCTGAACCACTCTGAGTGGGAGCTGCGCCATGACGAGATTCGCGAGAGCTACATCACACATCCCATCATCCCGGGAATCGAGGGTGTGGGTGAGGTGGTCGATCCATCCGACCAGGACATCGAGATTGGCCAGAAGGTCTGCATGCTCATGGGCGGCATGGGCCGCATGTGGGATGGAAGCTATGCCGAGTACTGCCTTGTGCGCGCCGATCACCTCTTTTCAATCCCAGAGGCGGCGGGTGACCTGTCATGGGCAACGCTGGCCGCCGTTCCCGAGACCTTCTTCACGGCTTGGGGCTCGCTCTTCGAGTGCCTTCAGCTAAAGGCGACCGACACGCTGCTCATCCGGGCTGCCAGCTGCGGGCTTGGCTATGCGTCCATGCAGATTGCAAAGGCGCTCGGCGTGCGTGTGGTGGCAACCACGCATCGCGAGAAGTACTTTGGGCTGCTCGAGCGCTTTGGTGCCGACGAGCTGGTGCTTGATGACGGGTCCCTCGCCGACAAGGGTGTGCGTGCCGACAAGGTCCTGGAGCTGAGCGGACCCAAGACCCTCAGGGACTCCCTCCGGTGCCTTCGCGATGGCGGGATCTGCTGCAACACGGGAATCTTGGGAGGGGAGTTTACCCTCGACGGGTTCGACCCCATCAAGGAGATCCCCAACGGCCGCTATCTTACGGGCTTCTTCTCAAATTATCCGACGCAAGAGGTAATGAGCGAGATCTTCGCCTTCGTGGCCGAGAGGGATATCGAGCCCTTCGTGGCCAAGGTCTTTGACTTTGACCATCTGGTCGACGCACTTGCCATGCAGGACGGGGGCGGTTTTCAGGGCAAGCTCGTGATAACGAACGAGAGTTAGGCTATGACGAAACGGGAGAGAACCATGGGCAACAATCTGACACGTCGCGCATTTTTGGGAGCTGCGGCAGCGAGCACTGTTACGCTCACAGCCTGCGGAGGCAACGCGCAATCCGAAGTCGGCGACACGGACAGCTCCAAGAAGGTGGTGCGCTTTGGCATGGGAGCCCTCGGGGCTCCGCTCGACATGCAGAAGAACGGCATGAGCGTGGCGGGGACGCTGACCGACTCCATCTTTGAGGGTCTGCTCACTTGGACTGATGACCTTGAGCTGGTGCCGACGCTGCTTACCGACATCCCCGTATTTGACGATGACGGCGTGACGCTTCCCTGCGAGCTTGTGGAGGGCGTCAAGTTCCATGACGGCTCCGTGCTGACCTCCGCCGATGTCAAGTTCACCTTCGAGCGCATGTTCGACCCCGCTACGGGAGCGGGCAACTATGCCAATTACCTGCAGATCAAGGGTGCACGCGACATGCTTGCCGGAAAGCGTGACAACCTGGACGAAGGCGTCCTGATCACCGACGACACGCACTTCTCGTTCGTGCTCGAAGAGCCGAGTGCCACCTTCGTCCCGAGCCTGGGCGTCAGCTATGCGCACATCTTCCCTCACGAGGCCTGCGCAGCTGCGGGCGACTCGTGGGGCGTCGGCGCCAATGTCGTCGGTACGGGAAAGTTCCGGCTTGTCTCGAACGATGACGCGACCGAGGCGGTGTTCGAGCGCTTCGAGGACTACCATGGCGAACCGGCGGCGCTTGACGGGGCGCGTGTTGTGTATTACGACGACGCGAACACCAAGCTGCTCGCCTTCAAGAAGGGTGACATCGACTGGTGCGACATTGGCTTCTCGCTCTATGGCCAGTACAAGGATGATCCCGACTACGCGGGCAATGCCTATCCCTACCTTCCCCTTGGTCTGCAGTTCGTGAACCTCAATCTCAAGGATCCTAAGCTGTCGGACGTGCGTGTTCGCCAGGCGCTCTCACTTGCCATCGATCGTCAGGAGCTCGTGGACACCGTCATGGACGGTCAGGGCCAGGCTGCCTCGGGCTTCCTCACTCCGCAAATCCCCGGCTTTGACGAGGCGGAGGAGGCATTTGCATACGATCCGGTGCAGGCCAAGAAGCTTCTTGACGAGGCGTGCCCGGATGGGCTCTCGCTCGACTTCAGGACGCGTGCGCTCTTTTCTACGGTGGCAGAGGCCCTGCAGGGATATTGGCAAGCGATAGGCGTCGATGTGAGGCTACAGGAGATGGACAACGGCATCTTCATGGAGGACTGGGCGGCGGGCAACCTCCAGATACTGGTCAATGGCTGGTTTGCCGACTATCCCACCGGCGACGGCCTGCTCTCGTACTTTGAGACCGAGAACGCCCAGCACCACGGCTGCTTCTATGCCAACGAGGAGTTTGACGCTCTCATGCAGAGGGCGCGTGTCGAGCTTGACGAAGGTGCGCAGGCCGACCTGTACCGCCAGGCCGACGACATCGTCGCACGCCAGGACTACGCCATGTTGCCCATCCTCTATCCTCACTACAACTATGCGGCAAAACCCTATGTGAAGGGGCACAAGGTGGGTAACATGAGCTTCCACATTGCCAATGTGGACATAGACACCACCGACCAAACCTACCAGGGTTGACGGCAGGCCTGACATGTCACGCTATCTGGTGGGGCGTCTGACGCAGGCACTTGGCGTCATGCTGGCAGTGGCGACGCTCACGTTCTTCGTCCTCAACATCGTACCGGGAGACCCCGTGCGCGTCATGCTGGGAGATCGGGCGAGCGAGCAGGCGGTCGAGCAGGTCCGTCATCAGATGGGTCTGGACCGCCCCGTGCCAGAGCAGTACGCAAGCTGGCTGGGAGACTTGCTCCGCGGCGAGCTGGGAGTGTCGTACGCGCAGCGTCGACCCGTCGCCGAGCTGGTCACGGCCGCCGTGAGCCACACGGCACGCCTGGCTGTGGGGGCGTTTGGCCTCGCACTGCTGCTGGGTGTCGTGACAGGAACGGTTGCGGCGCTCGCGCGGGGGTCCTGGCTCGACAGGGGCCTCATGACGCTTGCGGTTGCCGGCATCTCTGCCCCCGCCTTCTGGATGGCCATTGCCCTGCAGCTTGTGTTCTCCCTCCATCTGGGATGGTTTCCGTTGTCGGGCACCTCCGGCGGGGGTGCCTATGCGCTGCCGATCGTGGCGCTTGGCACGCGACAGGCGGCATCCATCGCACGTGTGACGCGCAGTGCCCTGCTCGAGCAGACGGGCTCCGACTACCTGCGCACAGCCGTGGCAAAGGGGCTGGGGCGGCGGACGGCGCTGCTGCGTCATGGCATGCGCAATGCGCTCGTGCCCATCATCGCCATCTGTGGCGCACAGCTGGGGGACATATTTGCCGGGTCGATCATCGTCGAGACGGTGTTTGGCATTCCTGGCGTGGGAAGCCTGCTGGTCAAGGCCATCGGCCAGCGCGACCTGCCGCTCATCGAGGGGTGCGTGATGTACGTCGCATTCGCCTGCGTCGCGGCATATCTGATGAGCGACCTGCTCTATGCGCTCGTGGATCCTCGTGTGCGCCTTGGAGGGAGGTCGACCTCCTGGTGACACGTTTGGATGCACAGACGGAAGGGTCCAGAAGGGAGGCGACCGAGCGCATCTCGCTCGAGTCCTTCGAACGCCTCCTTCCGCAGGACCGTGAGGCGGCGGTGGGGGAGACGCGTGGTTTTCGAGGTCACTGGCGAGCGTCATGGGATGCCCTCAGGCGCGACCGGGTGGGCATGGTGTGTCTTGCGGTGCTGGTTGCCTTGGCTATCGTTGCCATCTGTGCCCCGCTGATCGCGCCATGCGATCCCTATGCCCAGAGCCTCCGAGAGCGGCTCCTACAGCCGGGTCCCACCCATCTGCTCGGTACCGACGAGCTTGGGCGTGACATCCTCTCTCGCGTCATTTACGGTTGCCGCGTGTCACTTGCCGTGGGAGTGTGCTCGCAGGCACTTGCCGTTGTCATCGGCTTTGCGATCGGTGCGTCGGCCGGCTACCTGGGCGACGTGGTCGACTCGGTTCTCAGCTTTGTCATCCAGGGCTTCTCGAGCTTTCCCCTCATCCTGTTTGCGCTGGTCACGATGTATGCCTTGGGTCCTGGACTGACCAATCTCTTTGTCGCGCTGGGCTTGCTCATGTGGACGACCACGGCGCGCCTCGTCCGCGCGGAGGTGCTCAGGCTTCGAAGCCAGGAGTATGTGATGGCGTGCGTCGTGTCGGGCGGCAGTCGCATGCGCGTCATCGCTCGGCATCTCTTTCCCAACTGCCTTCCCACGCTCGTGCTTTGCGTGACGTTGGGCATACCCAACGCCATCCTCTGCGAGGCATCGCTCTCGTTCCTTGGCCTTGGCGTGCAGCCACCCATGGCGTCCCTGGGTCAGATGATAGCCACAGCCCAGCCTTACCTCGTCACCTGTCCTTGGTACTCGATTGCTCCGGGAGCTGCGATCATGGGCATCGTGCTTGCGCTCAACATGCTGGGCGACGCCGTTCGGGACGCTTTCGACCCACGGGCTGAGCGACAGGGCGGGTGATCCTCGCCACCATGTTACATGGGGTGTCAGTGGGCCCTAGCCGAGGTGCCCGCGCTTGCCCTCTGCCGTCTCGCGCGTTGCGATGATCTTGTCAGCGAGGCAAAGGAGCGCAGCCTCGCGGCCGGTGGGCACCAGCGGCACCAGTGGGAACATGTGGGTCTTGATCATGTGCTGCTCGAGCTTTCCGATTGCGTGGTCGCGCACGGCGTTGCGGCAGGCGGTAAACGGGTGCGTGAAGCCATGCAGCACGTTGTCGCGATGGGGCTTGTGCCAGTCGTACAGAAAGTAGTCGTGCAGTAGAGCCCCGCGCGTGAGGGCGCGCACGTTTACGGCAATGGCAAAGTTGCGCGCCAGGGCAAGTGCAAGCGACGTCACGCGTAGCGAGTGGACAAGGACGCTCGTGGTCCCGTGCTGCATGAAGGTGTCGGACAGTTGCATGCCAGGGGATGCGAGGATGTCCGAGCCGTGCTCGAAGATGATGTCGACGATATCCGCACCAGCGGGAATGATGGTTCGTTGTTGCATGTGCAGGTGACTCTCTCGGCTGTTTGGTGCCACCGACGATGACGAGACGCGGGGTCGGCTAACTGGTATGGGGCTGCTAGGCGTTGGCCTTGAGGCGCACGGTAAAGCGTGTGCCCACACCCTCGCGTGACAGGACCTCGATAGTACCGCCATGCGCGTCGATAATCCATTTTGCTATGGAAAGTCCAAGACCCGATCCGTCGCTCTTGCCGTCACGTGCGCCATCGGCGCGATAGAAGCGCTCAAAGATGTGCTTGACCTCGGCGTCCGTCATGCCGATGCCCTCGTCCTGCACCGTGTACGAGACGTACTTGCCCTCGCGGCGTGCCGACAGCGTGATGGTCGAGCCGTCGGGGGAGTACTTCTCGGCATTCTGCACGATGATGCGCAGCGACTGCTTGAGCATTCCCAAGTCGCCAGTAGTCGCAAAGCGCGGGTCGTCGAGGTCGGCCTCCTGCAGCGAGCACGAGTATACGTGCGATTCGTCGATCATGCAGGACTCCTCCCAGACCTCGTGGACCACCTGGGCCATATTGACGTCCGCAAACTCGAGTGCGTTGCGACCCGAGTCGCCGCGCGCCAAGAACAGCAGTGCCTCGACGAGGTCCTTCATGTGGTCCGACTCGGCCTTGAGCGCCTCGATGGACTCATCCAGCACCTCCTCGTCAGTCTTGCCCCAGCGGTCGAGCATGTTCACGTACCCCTGGATAACGGCGATGGGTGTGCGCAGCTCGTGGCTGGCATCGCTGACAAAGCGCATCTGCTGGAGCTTTGCCTCCTGCATCTGGCGCAGCAGGCCGTTGAGGGCGACCTCGATGCTGCGCAGGTCCTTGTCGCCCGTCGAGACGGTGGGCGAGTCGACGGTCGCGCGCTCGATGGCCTGCTCGAGGGTTGCCATCTTGCTGTCGTTTGCCATGGGATCGGTGCCGGCGGTCACCTGACCGATGGCCTCGGCGGCGACGGCGAGGTCGTTGAGGGGTTGGAGCTTGCGACGCACGCGTCGCGTGTCACTGAAGAAGTCAAACAGGTCGAGCACCTGGCAGAAGAGCATGAAGGCCACTGGTGGCATGAGAAGTCGCAGGTAGGGTTCCACCATGGTCACGTACTCGATCCCGTCGCCTCCGTGGATGGTGAACGACCACGTCGTGATGTCTGTTCCACTGCCGGTGAAAGCGCAATGGGATGGCGCGACGATGGGCGTTCCCAGAACGTTTTCGGTGATGCCGTCGGCTGCCGCCGCGGGCAGCGCCGCCGTGCAGTGCCATACGAAGGCGCAGATCAGAAGCGAAACCACCAGCACATCCTGAAACAGCCAGCGCGTCAGCTTGCGCCAGGTGAAGCCCCAGCTTATCGAGCGTGCGATCGATGCGGTCGGGCGCGATGCGCTCAGTCGTACGCGGCTGTCGCTAGTTCTCCCTGATGACATATCCGACTCCACGAACGGTGGTTATGAGCTTGATGCCATAGCGGTCGTCAATCTTTGAGCGCAGATGGCGAACGTAGACATCGATGATGTTGGTCTCGCCCACAAAGTCATAGCCGCATGCCAGCTGCACCAGGCGGTCGCGCGTCATGACGACATTGCGGTTCTCCATGAGGGCCTTGAGCACCTCGAACTCGCGATTGGTGAGCTCGATGGGGTCGTCGCCGACCTTCACCTCGTGCCGCTCCACGTCGAGCGAGACGCCGTTGATGGTCAGCACGTGGTGATCGGGCTCCGGGCTAGCGGCTGCCACTGGCGTGGCCGCGGTGGCTTCGTGGCGTTTGAGTGCTACGCGGATGCGCGCGAGCAGCTCCTCGATGGCGAAGGGCTTGGTGATGTAGTCGTCGGCTCCCGCGTCGAGGCCGGCCACCTTGTCCATGACGGCGTCGCGCGCGGTGAGCATGATGACGGGAACGTCGCTCTCGCGCCGTATGCGCCGAAGCACCTCCATGCCGTTGAGCTGGGGGAGCAGGACGTCCAGCAGGATCAGGTCGTAGTCGCCTTCCAAGGCCATCTCGACGCCAGTTCGGCCATCGGCTGCCTTGTCCACCTCGTAGCCCTCGTGGATAAGCTCGAGCTCGATGAATCGGGCGATCTTCGCCTCGTCCTCGACTATCAGAATCCTGGCCATCTGTGCTCCTCGCGTACGTGGTGGCTGGCGGACGCTCGTCGCCAGACAAAAATCCCCTTGCTGCTCCCAGTATGACACGCGATTGCGTTCATGCGGTACGGGGAAGCAGCAAGGGGATGGTGCGGTTCGCTACTCGTCGCTGTCCGAGTCGTCCTTGGTGAAGTCGTTCTTGATGTTCTCGGCTGCGTCAGCGGCCTTGTTCATCGCGTCGTTCACGTCGATGGTGACGGCGCTGGCTCCGTCGACGCGGTAGCGGAACCCAAAGAACAGCCCAAGGATGAGCAGCCACAGCGAGGCACCCCAGAACAAGATCCCCGCGACCACGAACAGCAGCGGGACGGCGACCACGCGCTGGCCCTCGCGCTCGGCGATGAAGGTCATGTCAAGGCCTGCGCGAAGGATCTTCCTGCACTGGTTGCAGAATCCCGACCAGGCCTCGCCGATCTTGGCCTTCTTGCTTGTGCGCTGGTACTCCTCCTGCGCCTCCTTCATCTCGGCCGAGGTGACCTGCGTGGTCGTGGTTCCAGTCGTCTCGTAGCTGGCCGTCTTCGTGTCGGCCTTGCCGTTGTTCTCAAGCCAGATGATTGCGTCGAGTACGTCGTACTCGCAGGCCTCGAGGGCTTCCTTGGCGTCCTGGTAGTTAACGCCGGTCTTCTCACGAACCAGTTCGACCTTTTCGAGCATCTCCATGATCAACACTCCCTTTTGCGGTTTTGGGACGGTTACTTGCTCCGTTCGTTGCCTAGTATGATGCCCAACCAAGATTAACCGCTCCTTGGGCAAACATTAAGGATTGATGAGTATCCTAAAACTGCCGGCGGTGCTTCAAGCCTGTCCCCGATGCACGCCGATGTGCATTGGTGCCTGTCCCCGATGCACGCGTGTTATCCGCGTGCAAAATGGGCAAACTAGACCTATCTGCTTATGGCATGCGTCAGTGCTCGGACGCAGCGTGACTCATGGAGGTCCTCAAATGAACACTCGTACCAGACTCGTTCTGATGCTTACGATGGCACTTGCGGTGGCGCCACTTGCTGCGTGCGGGTCGAGCACCTCGGAGAGCAACGACCAGTCACAGCAGCAGCCTGTCGAGGAGAAGGCCCCCGAGGCCGAGGAGGCCAGCGCTGAGGCCGAGGGTCAGACAGGCATGGCCAATCCCTTTGTGGACTGCTCCTCGGCATCCGAGGCGGCGCAGATTGCAGGCTTTGGCGTGACCTTCCCCGAGGCCGTGCCGGGCTACTCCGAGCGCGTCTACCAGGCGGTCGAGGGCGAGATGATCCAGTGCTTCTATCGCCAGGGAGACGTCTCCGTCCTCATACGCAAGGCAAAGGGCAGCGATGACGTCAGCGGTGACTACAACGAGTATCCACAGGTCAAGACCACGACAGTTAGGGATGCGGAAGTCACCGAGAAGGGCAAGGACGACCTGGTCTACGTGGCAACCTGGACACGCGACGGCTTCTCGTATGCCATCGATGCTGACGAAGGGCTCTCCGCCGAAGTCATAGAGGGGCTTGCCGGGTCAACGGTGTAGACCTGCGTACCCTATCTGCGTGAGGTGTGATTTGCGGGCATTCTGACAATGAGGGCCCGCTCGCCCACCTTGGCCTGCCAATGTCGTACCCTGTTAACTCGCATTTGCGAAGGGGGAGACATGACAGAGCGTTGGACGGAATCGAGTGCAACACTCAGGCTTGTGGCAAGTGAGGTCATCTTTGGCACGCTTGGTCTGTTCGTGCGTCTGATCCCGCTCTCGTCCGAGGCCCTGGCTGCGTCACGCGGCATTCTTGGCGCGCTGTTCCTGCTGGTGTTCATGCGGTTGCGAGGGCTTCGGCTCGAGCTTCCGCAAAGGCGTCGGACCATGGCCCTGTTGCTCGTCTCGGGCGTGTGCCTGACGCTTAACTGGGCCTTTCTATTTGAGGCATATCGCCTGACGACACTTGCCACGGCCGAGCTCGCCTACGAGATGGCACCGGTCATCGTGATGGCAGTGTCTCCTTTCGTTCTGAACGAGCACCTGACCGGCACGCGCAAAGTCTGCCTCTGTCTGGCGCTGGCGGGCATCGTTGCGGTCTCGGGAGTTCTGGAGCCGGGAGCAACGGTCGGTGTCACGATCGAGGGTGTTGCCCTGGGCCTGGTGGCGGCATGCTTCTACGCATCTGTCATGGTGCTCAACCAGTTTTTGGGAAGCGTCGAGCCTCTGACCAAGACTGCCGTGCAGCTAGGCGTCGCGGGTCTGGCGCTGGTGCCGCGCCTCGCAGTCGCAGGGGAGGTGGGCTGGCTTTCGCTGGGGCCCCGCGAGTGGCTGCTTCTCATGATCGTGTGTCTCGTGCATACCGGCGTTGCCTTCATCCTATGGTTCTCGTCGCTCCATGAGCTGTCGGCGCAAAAGGTTGCGATCTTCAACTACATCGACCCGGCCGTTGCCCTCTTGGTGTCAGCCCTTGTGTTTGGCGAGCGCCTGACGCCGCTGGCCACGGTGGGTGCCGTGCTCATCCTTGGGTCGACGCTCGCGAGCGAGCTGCTCGAGATGGACGCTGATGCCTCGTAGCGCCGCGGTAGGTTCATGGTCGATCCATGGCCAGACCCTTACCAAATCTTCAAGCGTACGTGAGCTCTTGGTGGTATAAGTATGTCTTTAGTGGCGCTTTGGCGCATTGATTAAAAGACTAATGTCGTGGGGGACTTTGATGCATCTACAGAAGAACGTGGTCGGATACCTTGAGGCGAGTGCCGAGCGCACACCCCAGGCAACCGCCGTTGAGGATGCGTCGGAGTCTCTTACGTATGCTGAGCTGCTGGAGCGTAGCAAGCGCGCGGGCACGGCTCTCGCGCATGCGAACGTTGCCCGGCAAGGCGTCGTCATTGCTCTCGAGAAGAGCGCGAAGATGCTCGCCGTGATGATGGGGACGCTCTTTGCAGGGGCGTTCTATGTGCCTGTCGACCCGCACATGCCATCCTCGCGCCTTGGGCAGATCGTCGCGCGCCTTGGCGCGTCGGTGATCGTGACCGACGACCAGACGATAGTCTCCGACTTGGGCGACGCGGTGACGCTACGTGTTATGAGCCCGGACGAGCTCTTTGCGGCTGACGTCGACGAAGCTGCTCTGACCACTGCCCGCGCGAACACGCTCGAGACTGATCCCGCATACGTCTTGTTCACCTCTGGCTCGACCGGCGAGCCCAAGGGCGTGACCATCTCGCACCACGCCATCGCCTCGTTCATCGAGTCGTTCACCACGACCTTTGGCTTTACGTCACAGGATCGCTTTGGCAATCAGGCGCCCTTTGACTTTGACGTCTCGACCAAGGACATCTACAGCGCGCTCTCGCTGGGTGCCACCTTGGTCATCATCCCTCGCGAGCTGTTCATGCAGCCCGTTGCGCTTGTCGAATACCTTGGGCAGCATAGCGTGACGGTGCTCATCTGGGCCGTTGCGGCAATGGGTATCGTGAGCACCTACCATGCGCTCGAGGGCGCACGGCTTGACACCATTCGTATGGCGCTCTTTAGCGGCGAGGTCATGCCCCGCAGGCACCTTGCCGACTGGCGCTCGCATCTCCCGCAGGCAACGTTCGTCAACCTGTATGGCCCGACCGAGATCACCTGCAACTGCCTGTACCACGTGCTCGATCCCGACCGCTCCTATGACGAGGGCATTCCGCTGGGCGAGTCGTTCGCGCACTGCAACGTGTACCTGCTGTCAGCGGACGGCTCGCAGGTACAGGAGGCGGGGGAGAAGGGTGAGATTGCGGTGAGCGGCCCCTCGCTCTCGCTTGGGTATCTGGGCATGCCAGAAGTGACGCAGGCCGCGTTCGTGCAGAATCCCCTCAATCACGTGTTTCCCGAGCTCGTGTACCGCTCTGGCGACCTTGGCGTCTACTCCGACCAGGGAGAGCTCTTCTTTGCGGGACGTGCCGACAACCAGATCAAGTACCAGGGGCACCGCATCGAGCTCGAGGAGATTGACCTCGCGTTCGAGCGTTTTGAGGGTGTCACGCGCTGTCGTTGCGTCTTTGACGAGAAGAGCAAGCGTCTCCGTGCGTTCTATGAGGGTACGGCCGAGCGACAGGAGCTGCTTGACCTCGCCAAGGACCAGCTTCCCAGTCACATGCGGCCGTCGAGCATCGAGAGGCTCGACGACATGCCGCTCAACAAGCACGGAAAGGTCGACCGCAAGCAGCTGGTCGAGACCTGGAAGAGGCTGCGCCGCGAGAGAAGGGCTGGTGGTACGCGATGAGCGGGGACGTGCTGCTAAGGGCGATCGACCAGTATCCCACCCCTTTCTACCTCTTTGACGAGGGAGAGCTCCATCGTCAGGTGGCGCACCTGCGCTCGCTGCTCTCGCCCCAGATCGAGCTCTGCTATGCCATGAAGGCCAACTCGTTTGTGCTGCAGCAGGCTGCCCGTGATGTGGAGCGCATTGAGGTCTGCTCGCCTGGTGAGGCCTATACCTGCTTTGAGCTGGGTATACCCGACGAGAAGATCGTCATCTCGGGCGTGCACAAAGATGTGGCATTCATTGGCGAGACGGTCTGCGCGCACCCCGGCATCGCCCGCTACACCGTCGAGTCGCGTGCCCAGTTTGACCTGCTCTGCCAGGCGGCGCACGAGGCGGGACGGCCAATCAGCATCCTCATGCGCCTGACGAGCGGCAACCAGTTTGGCATCGCTGCCGACGAGGTGGTGGAGCTCGCGCGGCGCTGCAAGGAAGAGCCACTGGTCGAGTTCTGTGGCATCCAGCATTACTCGGGCACCCAGAAGACCTCGTCAAAGCGTATCGGCCGAGAGCTGCGAGGCATCGATCGCCTCATCGCACGCCTTTGGGAGGAGTGCGGCGTGAGGGTGGCCGAGCTTGAGTATGGCCCGGGGCTTCCTGTCTCGTACTACGAGCCTGCCGAGGTCGCCCGCGCCGAGCAGGACGAGCTCATCGCCGCGCTTGATGGGCTGCTGGCTGATATGGACTTCGACGGTAAGGTGGCGCTCGAGCTGGGCAGGGGTATGGTGGCAAGCTGTGGCACCTATGCGACCGGCATCGTCGACACCAAGAGCAACGAGACGGGCAACTATGCCATCGTGGACGGCGGCAAGCACCAGTTCGTCTACTATGGCAACGCCATGTCGATGCGCCAGCCTCCCTGCGCGCTGATTCCGGAGCGTATCGATGGCACGCCCGCGCCATGGAACATCTGCGGGTCGCTCTGTACGGTCACCGATATCATGGTCAAGCAGCTCGAAGTCTGCGAGCCGCGTGTCGGTGACGTGCTGTGCTTTGGCCGCGCGGGGGCATATTGCATGACCGAGGGCATCTCGCTCTTCCTGAGTCGCGATCTTCCGGCAGTCGTTATGTGCGATACGGAGGGAAATCTCAGGTTGGTGCGAAAGCGACTGGAATCCTGGTCGCTCAATAGCCCTACAATCGTTAACGGACAGATAGAGCTTTCTGAATAGGAGTTTCAAGTGAGAGACCAGATCATCGAGATTCTCGAGGACATCAACCCCGACGTCGACTACGACACCTGCACCACCCTCATCGATGACCGCCACATCGAGTCGTTGGGCATGGTGTCGCTGGTGGCCGAGCTCGAGGACGAGTTCGACATAACCATTCCCGCTGTGGAGGTTGTCGCGGAGAACTTCAATTCTGTCGATGCCATTACGGCTCTCGTGGAGAGGCTCGCCGAGGACGATCTCGACTAGCGGCTCAGCGGCTTCCCAACAAGCCCTGTCGGACCGAACCTGCCCGGCAGGCGTCGGAAGTCCTGATGGACGCGTTGACTGAATTGCCATGACATCGTATTTCACTCTGATTTTCATTCTTATATTCCTCCCGCTCGTGCTGCTGGCGTATACCGTCGTCCCGCAGCGCGTGCGCGCCTATGTGCTGCTTTTGGCCAGCTATGCGTTCGCATGGATCATCAGTGGGCCCTTGGTGGGCTTCATGCTGGTGACCACCGTGTGCGTATACGCGCTTGGCTTGGGCATCAAGAGGATCTTTGCCCAACGCGACGAGGAGCTCGCCAAGGTCAAGAAGGGCAAGCGTGCGATAAAGGCCAGCTATGCCCAGCGTGCGAGGCGTTTGCTGGTCGCGGGAATCGTGGCAAACTTTGGCATCTTGATTGCGCTCAACTACCTTGGGTTCTTCAGCGAGCTCGCGTCTCCTCTCTTGGGTCTGTTTGGTTGGCAGACGCCTGTGTCGGTTCCGTCGATCGGGGCCCCCATTGGCATCTCCTTCTACACGATGATGGCGGTGTCGTACCTGGTCGACGTGTATCGCGAGACGACGCCGGCTGACGGCAACTTTGGGCGTCTTGCCCTCTTCCTCAGCTTCTTCCCACACATCATGGAGGGGCCCATCGCCCGCTACTCCCAGACGGCAGAGTCGCTCTGGAAGGGTAGGCCTATCGACGGAAAGGCCCTCTATCGTGGCATGCTGCGCATGGCCATCGGCTTTGCCAAGAAGCTGCTGGTGGCGGACCGCCTCAACCTGTACGTGAAGACGGTGTTTGGCTCTTACGAGTCTTATGACGGAGGCATCATCGCACTTGGCGCCGTCTTGTACACCATCCAGCTGTATTGCGACTTCTCCGGCTGCATGGACGTGTCGATCGGGCTGGGCCAGCTGTTTGGCGTTGACTATCCCGAGAACTTCCGCCAGCCCTTCTTCTCAAAGACGGCTTCCGAGTTCTGGCAGCGCTGGCACATAACGCTTGGTGCGTGGTTCAAGGACTACGTGTACTATCCCGTGTCGCTCTCCAAGCCGGTCAAGCGCCTGACCACCATAGCCCGCAAGCGCTTTGGCAACCGCTACGGCCCGCTGCTGGTGAGCGGCATCGCGCTGTTCTGCGTCTGGCTTGGCAACGGGTTGTGGCACGGTGCCGGCTCACAGTATCTATTCTTTGGCCTGTATTACTTTGTGGTCATCTGGCTGGGTGGCTTTGTGGAGCCCTCTGCGCGTGCATGGGCGTCCGAGCATGGGATTGACCGCGATGCCGGATGGTATCGCGTGCTGAGGGGTGTGCGCACCCTATTGGTGATCTTTGTCGGCGAGCTGTTCTTTAGGGCCAACAGCCTGGGCGACGGCATCGCCATGTTCTCGCGCATCCTGACCGGCTTTTCGCTGCGCTCATTCGCGGACGGCACGGTGTTTGCCTGCATGAGCCGTGCGGACTTTGCGGCATCGCTGCTCTTCATCCCCTTGGTGTTTCTCTACGACCTCGCCTACGAGCGCGGGCATGACCTGCGCTCCCTCATCGAGCAAAAGGGCTTTGTGGTGCGTTGGGCCATCTGGATCGCAATCGTCATGACAGTGGTGATCTTTGGAGCATATGGCATTGGCTATATTCCCGTGGATCCCATGTATGCGCAGTACTAGGAGCAAGCGATGACGGATAACGAGACAGCTCAGGGTGTCAAGGCCGCATTGCGTGCCCTTGCCGTGGCGGCAGCCCTGCTTGCCGCCCTGCTTGTGGCGTCACGCCTGTTTGAGCCCAAGACCAACAATTCCGAGTTCGGTCTTTTTGACGCGGGGACGAGTGGCATAGCCGCCGAGCCACAGGACACGATTGACGTGGTGGTGGTGGGTGACAGCCTCGCCCTCAACAGCTTTTGGCCCAAGCAGTTCTGGGGCGATCGCGGATACACCCTGTTTGTATGCTCGTCACTCGCGCAAAAGCTTCCCGAGGGCTATACCATGCTCAGCAATGCCCTCAAGAACCAGTCGCCCAAGGTCGTGCTGATCGAGACCCACGATGTCTTTGTCCCATTTACCTGGGAGTTTGCCCTGCTCAATGAGCTGCAGATGCATCTTCCCATACTTCGTTATCACAGCCGGTGGCGCGTGTTCAAGCCCAGTGACCTCGTTACGCGACCCGAGGCAACGTGGATTGACCCGCATAAGGGCGCACGCATCGAGAACCAGACGGACGCCGTTGATGGGGAAGACCTCGATGAGTATCTGGATCAAATCGACGAGACAAGCGCTGCAGAGGAGATTGACACTCAAGGCGATCTCTTCCTCGGCCGCATGGTCGATGCCTGTGAAGAGGCCGGGGCAATACCTGTTTTGGTGAGCGTGCCGAGTGTCGTCGACTGGAGCGCTGAACGGCACAATGCCGTCGAGGCTTGGGCAAAGGAGCATGGCGTCTCCTACCTCGACCTCAACTTGTCGACTGAGGAGATTGGGCTGGACTGGTCCACTGACTCAAAGGATGGGGGAGACCACCTCAATGCCAGCGGGGCGGAGAAGTTCTCGCACTACATGAGTGCCCTGCTTGACGACGAGTATGACCTGCCTGACCATCGCGGGGATTCCGCGTACGCGTCGTGGGAGGCGCTGTAGGCTACCATCTTGTCCTAAGCCGTGCGTGCGCGGCCTTGTGGTCGGCCCCGCGATCGCCTCCTCTTACATATGGTGCCCGGCGATTACATGCCTGTTGAGGCAAGTGCATACAATCCAGTTTGTAGGTGCTTAAATCGCGATATTTAAGACCTCAGGAAGCTTTGTATGTGGTTTTGGAGCATCAGCAGAATCCATCGCTCAATTTCAGGCCAAAAACGCACCTACAACCTTACTTGTAGGTGCGTTTTTTCAAGGCATCGGAAAAAAGCGCTGACAAAGATTCGACTCCGGCTATCGGGTCATGAGATGCATGCTCAGGGCGCCACCTAGATGACGACGCAGGGCAGTGCGGACACTGTGACGCCCAAGACCTCCTGCAGCGCGCGTACCACCAGCTCGTGATCGCGCCCCTCGTGAAGGCCGCTTACGCAGACGGTGGCTACGCGCTCGTCACCTACGCAGATGGGGAAGGCTCCTGCCGCGGGAAGCCCCACGGTCTGCTCGGTGTAGAGCGGTGTGTCAGGACTGTTTACTTGATGGTCGAGGTAGCCCCATACGCTGGCGTGACCGGTGGCAAGAGAGGCCTGGCGCTTGCCCTCGGCAAAGCCGTAGTTGCGCGGGGCCTTGTCATCCATTGACCAGGAAAAGAGCTGCATCCCATCGCCCTCGCGCGTGATGACAGCGGTGATTCCCCGGTCGTACTCGGGCGCAAGCCTTGCGATCGCGCAGCCAAGCTCAAGTGCCTCGTCGGCACCAAATGTCACAGGGTAGCGCAGGTCCTGCTCCTGGCGCTCGAGTACGTCGAGTGCGGCGGGAGTGACGGAAAAGCAGGCGCGTGCGGCGTCGATGATCCTGGCGCATCCGATGGAGTCGTCCAGTGTCATGAGGGGGCTCTCAGTGGATCCCTCCTCCACGAGCTGCGTGAAGTGCGAGACCTCGCCGTAGAAGTCATCCACGACATACGGTGCATCAAGTTCTTCGATCGAGCCATCCGCCAAATGGAGCGTCGCATGCTGCGGACGGTGAAGCTCGTCGACCACGATGAAACCGTTTTCGCCGATGATGGCGGCCGTGCGCGACTTGGCGCGGTCGAAGGCGCACTCGAGGCGAGCCGTCATTCCGTCACAGGCAAAGTTTGCATCAGCGTAGACGTCGATCTCATCCTTCTTCTGGCCCGCGATGCCAACGATCGTGGGTACGCCGGTAAGGAAGTCCTCGAGCCAGCTGGCACAGTATATGCCGCAGTCCAGAAGCACTCCCGCACCGGGGCCGGGTGTCATGTGGTAGGTTCCCGTGCCCTCTACAAAGCCGAGCATATCGTTGCAAAGGGTAACCTCGATGCGCGTGATGGCTCCTATCTGGCTGCATGCCTGTCTGACCCGCTCGTACAGGGGCACGAAGCGAGGCTTCATAGCCTCCATGAACAGCGTCTTGGTCTGACGGGCAACCCGTGCGACCTCCTCCATCTGGGCTGCGGAGAGCATGGCCGGCTTTTCGCATAGGACGGCCTTGCCGCTCTGGAGCGCCTTGATTGCCCACTCGTAATGGTATTCGTGGGGAAGCGCGAGGTAGATGGCATCGATGCGCTCGTCAGCAAGGAGAGCGTCGTAGTTTCCATAGGCCTGAGCCCCCTCAGCACAGGGAACGGCATCAAGGAAGGCTCGGGCCTTCTCGGCCGACCGGCAGCTTGCAGCCACGAGCTGTGCTCCCTCGACGTGGTCAAGACTTGCCGCAAAGCGACGCGCAATGTTACCTGCCCCCAGGATTGCCCAACGAACCATGTCGTTCCCTCCTCGCTCGGTGTCCGTACGTTAACCCTATCGCATGTTGAGGCGCGCGGGCATGGGGCGCCGGAACATTGGAAGAAAGGTTCTATAATGTGCGGGGAAAAGCCGACATGCGGGCACAGTGTTTCACCAGACAACCCGAGGGGACCCTATGATAAAGCTCGTACTGACCGATATGGACAACACGTTGCTTCCGGCAGGGCAAGACCACGTCTCGTACCGTGCCATCACAGCCATCAGGGATCTGATTGACCTTGGTGTGAGGTTTGGGCCTGCGACCGGCCGCGACACCTTTGAGCTGGACCGGATGTTCTTTGGCGCGCGTGACTGCTACGCGACGGGCATTGCCGCAAATGGCAAGCGTGTCTATGTAGATGGCGAGCTGCGCAGTTATTCGCTCATTGACAATGGGGCGATGGCGCGATTGGCGCGCATGATGAAAGAGGTCCCCAATGCCTTTGTGACCACGCTCGCGTTTGACAACCCGCGGGGGAGGGAGCCGTACAAGTGCATTGGAGCCCGTGGCGGCGACATGACGTGGTTCGAGCAGAACATCGGCTTTACCGGCGAGCTGTGCGATACCGTACCTGACGAAGAGATCATCGCGGCAACCATTGCCTGCGCGGGCACTCAGCAGCAGCTGGATGAGATCATCGCCCAGGCGCGTGTGGTGGCCCCCGACTTTGACTACGCACAGCCAACGGAGCATTGGGTAGACGTGCTGCCGTCAGGGCTCAACAAAGGCACGGCGCTGCCGCTGCTGCTGCGCGAGCTTGGTATTAGCAGCGATGAGGTGCTCTTCTTTGGTGATGCCGACAACGACCTGGCGCTTTTGGGCGCTGTCGAGAACTCGGTGGCAGTCAGCAACGCGACACCGGCTGCGGCGGCAGCCGCCAAGTGGCATATCGGCGACAGCAGGGACGAGGCGGTCGCGCAGGCGCTCGAGGAGCTTGCCGACGCCATTCGAACCGGCGGAACGCCACGCTTCATGCGCGAGGAATACCAGGTGACTCCACAGTCGCTGTGCGCTGATGAGGCTGACGACCAAGAACCGACCTCGCAGGCACTCTACGAGCTAGTCTCCGCGCACCTTGTTCCAGAACATAACGGAGAGGCTGGCGCGATGGGTGGTGCCGTTGCGGATGCCGATTAGCTTTGACCAGTGAGCCTTGCAGGTGAGCAGCACGAAGATCAGAGCGACGAGTCGGCAGTCCAACGGTAGCCCAGCGGCACAGATGGCGATGGTGTAGAAGGCGATGGCCACGACGGCTGCCACGCTGAGGTATCCCGAGAGCACGATGGCCGCCACGCCCACGACGCCCGAGAGAATGCCCCATAGGGGGCTCATCAGGATGATGGTCGTGGCAATGGTGGTGACGCCCTTGCCGCCCCTAAAGTGATGCCAGAAGGGGTAAAGGTGCCCCAGCGTAGCGCCGAGGCCCGTCCATGCGGTAATGATCTGCCATCCCGGCGTGTCAACGAGTGCGTTGAGCACGAGCACGGGTATGAGAATCTTGAGGATGTCACCCACGAGACAGGCGAGCGCCGCCCTGCTACCGAGTTCGTGGCCGACGTTTGCCATGCCTGGATTTCCGTCGCCAATCTCAAAGATGGATTTGCCGGCAACCTTGCGGGCAACCATCTCGGCCGTCAAAAACGATCCGCAATAATAGCCGATTATCAGGCTGAGCAGGCACTTGATCATGTAAACCTCGGGTTGGACAAGAGTTATATCAGACAGGGAGAGTATACCCGCTTCGTGTGATGTGGACGTGCACCGGGGCGTGCGCTGGTGCCTGTCCCCGGCGCACGGCGGCGTGCATTGGTGCCTGTCCCCGATGCACGCCCGTGTGCATTGGTGCCTGTCCCCGATGCACGAAAGCGGACCCTCCTGCGCGGAAGCAGGAGGGTCCGCTGACGATTTGCCTGTGCGTGACGCCTAGCAGACGTTGAGGAACTCGAAGCGTCCCATCTCGTAGGCGTAGGTCTCGGCTGCCTTGAAAGTGGAGGTGATGTTGAGGTTGGTGATTTCCTGCGGCCACCAGCGGGTGCTCATCGTGTGCTCGCCGCCATTGAGGTAGATCTCGATGGCGGAGGTGTCGACGACCATGCGGATGTCCTCCAGCTTGCCGGCCGAGAGCTCGGAGAGAGGCAGGCGGCGCATGGTGCGATAGCCACCGGCGATGCCCTTGAACGAAAGCTCGATCATGTCGCCAATCACAGCCAGCTCGAGGTCGGCGTTCAGCAGGATGCGGCCCTCGCCCTCGATACCCTTCAGACGCACATCGGCGGTACCGTTGGCAAACTTCGCACCGATGGCGCCCTCGATGTCAAAGGCGTCGTAGTTCGAGCTGCCAAGCTTGCCGTTGGAGTCCTTGGCTCCCTCGGCGGTGAAGTCGATGCGCTTGCCACGCAGGGCGTTGTACTCCTCGCAGGGCCACTGGCAGATCTTGCCGGCGTCGTTGAGCGAGAGTTCGCGCAGCCAGGTGAGGGTGTGCAGCCACTCGTAGGTCGGCACCTGGTACTGCAGCTCGATGTCGGGCAGTCCCATCCAGCCCACCAGGATCTGGCGACCCTTCTCATCGGTGAAGACCTGGGGCGCGTAGAAGTCAAAGCCGTAGTCAAGCTCGACGAAGGTATCCTCGTCGATGCAACCGTACGGGGCATCGGCATCCATGAGGCCCTTGTCACCAGACAGCAGGTCGATGACGGTTCCCTCCACGGGGAAGTAGCCGCTGTTAAAGTTGTTCTGGAACTTGGTCATGCGGCTGGGCACGCCCTGCGGGCACACGAAGAAGAACTCGCGACCACCGAGGGTCACGATGTTGGGGCACTCCCACATGTAGCCAAAGGGCTTGCCGCTGATGGTGGTGCAGCTGCCGGCCAGCTTCCAGTCGTTGACGCCGTCGGGGCTCTGATACAGCAGCATGGCGGGGTGGTCGTCCATCGTGCGGGCGCCCAGCAGCATGTTCCAGGTGTCGTTCTGCCACCAGACCTTGGGGTCGCGCACGTGGCAGCTGCAGTAGTCGGGATAGCCGTCGTTGCCCAGGACGAGCTTGCGGTCCGAGAAGGTACGTCCATCCTTGCTGGTGACGAGCGTCTCGTTGGCCTGACGACCCTCGTAGTCATAGTTGTCGTGACCGGGCTCGAGGACGTTGCCGGTGTAGTAGCACCACATCTCACCGTCACGTACGACGGCCGAGCCGGAATACGAGCCGTTCTTGTCCAGCTCCATCTCGGGGATGATGGCCCCACGATGGAACTCCCACGTGACCATATCCTTGCTCGTCCAATGACCCCAACCGTGGCCTGGCCACGGCCAGCGCGGCGCATACTGGTGGAAGATGTGATACTCGCCATTGAACTGGCACAGGCCGTTGGGGTCGGAGAGCCAACCCACTGCGGTCTGCAGGTGGAAGCCAAGCCTCCAGTTGTGCTGACGGTAATCGAGGTTGACGTGCATCTGCATGGGTGTGCTCCTCTCGCGTGATGCCGCTCGGATGTGATGGGAACGTTCCCAGTATGGCATGGTGCGCCAGCGTAAAAGAGGGGACGGCCGCATGTGCGGTCGCCCCCTCGGTTGGCGGTGCTAGCAGTCTGCGGGGCCATCGCCCCGACTGATCGGGAGGGTGGCAGGCGTGCCGTTCTGCCAGATCGAGCCGCCGCCGTTACTCCTGGTCGGCTGCGGCGGCGAGGACCTCCTCGACGTCCTTGCGCTCGGGCATCGCGGGGATGGCGCCGCGGTTGCGCACGCAGAGGCTTGCCACGGCGTTGCCAAAGCGCACGAACTGAGCCGCGCGTGCGATGCTGACATCGGTGGGAGCCAGGCCGCTCTCGATGAATGCGGTGAGGAAGCCTCCCCAGAACGAGTCGCCGGCGCCGGTCGTGTCAACGGCGTCAACGCGGAAGCTCGGCACCATGCGCGAGCCGTCCTTGGTGGCCACGAAGGCACCGTCGGCGTCGAGCGTGACGACCACGATGCTGGCACCCTGCTCGAGCAGCGAGGCAGCGGCCTCGGCGGGCTCGGTGAAGTCGGTGAGCAGCGGGCACTCCTCAGCGCTGATCTTGATGAGGTCCATGTACTTGACGAGCGAGCGCATCTGGGCGGAGGCAGCCTCAGCGCTGGTCCAGAGGGAGTCACGGTAGTTGGGGTCGTAGCTCATGACGCAGCCGGCCTGCTTGGCTGCCTCGAGGGCAGCGATGGTGGCGGAGCGAGCGGGCTCGTCGGTGAGGGAGAGCGATCCCACATGGAAGACCTTGCTGTCCTTGATGATGTCGAGAGGCAGGTCGGAGGCCTTGAGCTGGGTGTCGGCACCGGGCTTGCGGGCAAACGAGAAGGAGCGGTCTCCGTTCTCGTCGAGAGCGACGAAGGCAAGCGTGGTGAAGAAGTCGGGGTCCGAGATCAGACCAGTGCAGTCGATGCCGTTGCTCTCGAGGGTCTCGCGCAGGAAGTCGCCGTGCATGTCCTTGCCGACCTTGCCGATGAAGGCGACGTCGTGGCCAAGCTTCTTGAGGGCGACGAGCACGTTGGCGGGGGCGCCGCCGGGATTGCGCTCGAAGAGCTTCTGGCCAGAGGCGGACGTGCCGGCGTCGGTAAAGTCGATCAGTACCTCGCCAAGTGCGGTAACGGAAATCACAGTGAGCTCCTTTCGATGGGAACGATTCCACAAAGATAGATACAGGATACGACACTAATTGTCATCCCAGACAGATGTGTTTGCGACCGCCTGCATTCACTAGGTGAGTGCCTTGGGCACGCATGAAAAGACTCGACAATCTGCAGCTATCACCAGCAAGTTCCTGCGTGTTTGTCGCCGAGCGCCATGCTCAAAGTTAATTTGTTGTTTTATGCTCCCATTTGACTGAATGACTTCCGGGCAAAAGGGGCAAACTCACACCGCATGGGCAATCCCATGCAGTGCGTACGAGAAACGGGAGGTCCTTCATGGCAGACAAGCACAGTAGGGCTACCAACCAGAACGTTGCCAACGAGGCTAGCCGTGATGGCATCAGCGTCCTCGGCATCATCATCGGCGTCATCGGCTGCATCATCATCACGGCATCATCGGTCTACACCGCTCTCAAGATGGGGGCGCTGCCGTGGCCGACCATCTTTACCTCTATTACCGCGCTCGTGCTTCTGCGAGCCTTTGGGCACCGGAGCCTCAACGAGGCAAATGTGACGCAGATCATCATGTCAGCTGGGTCGATGGTTGCTGGTGGCCTGGCGTTTACCATCCCCGGCATCTGGATGCTCGGCTTGGCCGACGAGGTCAGCTGGATCGAGATGCTGATGGTGGCGCTCGCCGGAACGCTGTTGGGACTGGTGTGCACCGCTCTCATTCGTCGCCGCCTGGTCGAGGAGTCGAATCTCGAATACCCCATTGGTGTGGCGGCTGCTGAGACTCTCGAAGCTAGTCAGGCAGGCGGTGCAACGGGCGTCAAGCTTGCCCTCTCCATGCTGGTTGCCGGAGTCTGGAGCGTTGCCCGTGACGTCTTGGGCGTCATTCCCGCCATGATCTGCCAGCTTCCGATACCTGGTGTGGCGTTTGGCCTGTACAACTCGCCGATGATGCTCTCCATCGGCTTTTTGGTCGGGGGAGCGGCTGTCGCGTTCTGGTTCGGCGGCGCTGTGTTTGCCAATTTGGGCATCATCGCGGGCGGCACGGCGCTGGGACTCTGGGATGTCGCAACGGCGCAGGCAATCGTCTCGAGCCTGGGCATGGGTCTCATGATGGGCTCGGGCCTGGGTGTCGTCGTGCGCGATGTCGCCCCCAAGGCTCTCGGCTACCTGCGCGGATCGGGTGACGAGAGTTCGATGACCGACATCCGCGGTGGAGATGTCAGGTTCCTCGCGCTGCTGGTTGTGGCCTCAAGTCTGCTCGTCTGCCTGGGACTTGGGCTCGGTCCGATCGCGACCATCGTCATCATGCTGTTGGGCTTTGTCACTACCATCATGAGTGCCCAGTCGGTTGGTCAGACCGGCATCGACCCGATGGAGATCTTCGGCCTCATCGTGCTTCTGGCCATCGCGGCGCTGGGTGAGCATGACCAGGTAAAGCTCTTCTTTGTGGCCGGCATCATCGCGGTTGCCTGCGGTCTTGGCGGTGACGTGATGAGCGACTTCAAGACCGGGCAGATCATTGGAACCAACCCCCGTCAGATGTGGATTGGGCAGGCTATTGGTGCCCTGATCGGCACAGTCGTGTCCGTAGTCGTGATGGTTGCGCTTGTGGGAGCGTATGGTACGGGTGCCTTTGGTCCGGGACAGCAGTTCGTGTCGGCCCAGGCGTCTGTGGTGGCCACGATGGTCTCGGGCATTCCCAATCTGCCGGGCTTCGCGATCGGTCTCGTCGCGGGCATCGTCCTCTACTGCCTTGGTCTGCCGTCCATGATGCTTGGCTTGGGTGTGTACCTGCCGTTCTACATGTCCCTCTCTGCACCGATCGGCGCGCTGGTCAAGCTGGTCTACGACAAGGTTGCCGGCAAGAAGGAGCAAGAGGGTGAGCTGAATCACGATGACACCGGCATAATCGTTGCATCGGGCCTGCTGGGCGGCGAGTCCATAGTGGGTGTGATCATCGCGCTGTTGACCGTGGTTACGGGGTTGATGGGATAGCACACGGACAATAGGGGTGCGTCAGGGGGATACGCCCCTCGTTGCACCGACCAAACGAGAAACCGTGCGCCGGGGACAGGCACCAATGCACGCGGACGTGCATCGGGGACAGGCTTGTCTACAACGAAAGAAAGCGGGCGATCGCATTTCTGCGACCGCCCGCCGGCAGTGCTGGTTTGTAGCTGATGCTACTTGGCCACGGTGACGAGCTTATCGCCGGCCTTGACAGCGCCGAGCTCGGGCGTCACGGAGGCGTAGTCGTCGGTGTTGGTGACGATGACCATCGTGGCGGTCGGCTTGCCGGCCTCCTTGATGGCGTCGAGGTCGGACTCGATGAGGAGCTGGCCGGCCTTGACGACGTCGCCAGCGGCAACGTGAGCGGTGAAGGGCTCGCCGCCCAGCTGGACGGTGTCGACGCCGATGTGGATCAGGATCTCGGTGCCGTCGTCGGCCATCAGGCCCACGGCGTGCTTGGTGTCGAACAACATCGTGACGGTGCCGTTGACGGGGGAGTAGACCGCACCGTCGGTCGGCTCGACGACAGCGCCGTTGCCCATGGCGAGGCTGGCGAAGACGGCGTCGGGAGCGTCGGACATGGCGATGGCGTTGCCGGTCATGGGGCTGGCGAGGATGCCGGCGCCTGCGACGGCGTCAATCTGCTGAGGGGTAGCAGGAGCAGCTGCCTTGGCGGCCTCGCGGGCGGCTGCGGCCTTGGTCTTCTCGTCGTCCTGGTAGAGAACCATGGTGACGGCGAAGGAGACGGCAAAGGCGATGGCGATGACGATCGTGTACTTGACGGCGTCAGCGGTGATCAGGTAGCCAAAGATGCCCGTGATGCCGTAAGCGATGGAGTACAGGCCGAGGAACGACGAGACTGCGCCACCAGCGGCAGCACCGCACATGGCGGCGATGAACGGCTTGAGGGCAGGCAGGTTGACGCCGTAGATGGCGGGCTCGGTGATGCCGAGCAGCGAGGAGATGCCGGAAGGCAGGGCGAGGCCCTTCTTCTTGGCGGAGGCGGTCTTCAGGAAGACAGCCAGGCAGGCAGCACCCTGAGCCACGTTAGCGGCAGAGATGATGGGGTTGAATCCGTCGGCGCCCTGAGCGACGAGGCCAGCCTCGAGGGCGTTGAACATGTGATGAACGCCGAGGACGACCGTCACCGGGTAGATGGCGCCGGCAAGCGCGCCACCAAGGCCAAACGGGATGCCCAGGAGGAACTGGAAGAAGTTCATCACGAGCTCCTCGAAGATCGAGAAGATCGGGCCGATGACGATCATGGTGGCCAGGCCGGTGACCAGGACGGTCACGAGCGGGGTCACGAAGAGGTCGAACATGTCAGGCACGTGGGCGTGCAGCCACTGCTCGAGCTTGCACATCAGGAAGACGGCAACCACGACGGGGATGACGTGGCCCTGGTAGCCCTGCAGCGTCACGTTGAGGAAGCCGAGGAGCTGGACCTGGGGGATGCCACCGGCAGCCATGATGGCGTCAGCGGAGGCAGAGGCGGCGTCGACGGCGGAGCCGGTGACCTGGGTCAGCCACTGGGCTGCGGTCTCGGAGCCGACGACCTGGTAGGCGGCGTTGCCGAACTTCTCGACTGCGCCCGGGATGCTCCAGGCGTTGAGCAGGCCGGTGTGGTTCATGATCATGCCGATGACGCCACCGAGGAACTCGTTGCCGCCAAAGACGCGAGCGGCCGAGAAGCCGATGAGGATCTGCAGGAAGACGAACGAGGCGTTGGAGAACGCGTGGATGAGGATCCACCAGCTGTTCATGCTGAGGGTGCCGCCCACTGCGTTGTTGAGGCCCTCGGTGAGGCCCATGAGCAGACCGGAGGCGACGATGGCCGGGATGATGGGGACGAAGACGTCGCCCAGTGCCTTGGTGGCACGCTGGATCGGGTTGCCCTTGGCGGCTGCGGCAGCCTTGGCATCGTCGGTGGATCCCACCGAGATGTTGCCCTGAGCGCAGAACTCATCGAAGACCTTGTTGACGGTACCGGTGCCGTAGATGACCTGGAGCTGACCGGCGGCCTGGAAGTTGCCCTTGGCAAGGGTAGCGTCCTCGACGGCGTCCATGTCCACCTTGGAGTCGTCTGCGATGACGAGACGCAGACGGGTTGCGCAGTGAGCTGCCGAGACGACGTTCTCGGGACCACCGACTGCAGCGAGGATTTCCTTGGCTGCTTGTGCGTGTTCAGCTGCCATAACACCCTCCCTTTCGTGTTGTTCCTACCGTTTCCACAAAACCGTTACGCGGGGAACAAAGACCAGCTGCGGCCAAACAAGCTGTGAAATCGTTCCCACAAGCACTGATTCTACCGTCTTTTGAAGGATTTGTGAACAACAAATGACCTAGAAATAAAGAAAGTGACCGCTATCAGTGCGACAATGGCGGCAAGTTGTACAAAACGACTCATTTGTTCAGCGGCAATACGAAAAAGGCGCGGTGCCCGGGGCTGGGCACCGCGTCGCGGTGGGTCTTGTGGAAACGGTAGGAAAAGGAAGAGTTGGCCGCACTACCTCCAGGACGTCACCCACCAGGACGAGTCTGGCTTGATACCTTTACTTGGCCACGGTGACGAGCTTCTCGCCGGCCTTGACAGCGCCGAGCTCGGGCGTCACGGAGGCGTAGTCGTCGGTGTTGGTGACGATGACCATGGTCGCGGTGGGCTTGCCGGCCGCCGCGATCTCGTCGAGGTCGGCGGTGATCAGCAGGTCGCCCGCCTTGACCTTGTCGCCAGCGGCGACGTGGGCCACGAAGGGCTTGCCCTCGAGCTGGACGGTGTCGACGCCGATGTGGATCAGGATCTCGGTGCCGTCGTCGGCCATCAGGCCCACGGCGTGCTTGGTGTCGAACAGCATCGTGACGGTGCCGTCGCAGGGGGAGTAGACCTCGCCCGCGGTCGGCTCGACGACAGCGCCGTTGCCCATGGCGAGGCTGGCGAAGACGGCGTCGGGAGCGTCGGACATGGCGATGGCGTTGCCGGTCATGGGGCTGGCGAGCACGCCAGCCTGGGCGATGGCGTCGACGTGGGCAGGAGCGACTGCCTTGGGGGCGCGCTGCTTGTCGGGCTCATCGCTGTAGAGGATCCAGGTGAGGGCAAAAGCCACGCCGAACGAGGCGAGGAACATGATGATGTACTGAACGGGCTGCTGGATGCACAGCAGGATGCCAAACAGGCCGGTGACGCCGGTGCCGGAAGCCGCGAGTTTGGTAAGCGAGCAGATGAAGGCGCCTACGGCTGCGCCGGCCATGCCAGCCAGGAACGGCTTAAGCTTGGGCAGGTTGACACCAAAGATGGCGGGCTCGGTGATGCCGAGCAGGCAGGAGATGCCGGAGGGGATGGCGAGCGCCTTGGTCTTCTCGCTCTTGGTCTTGAGGGCGACGGCCAGGCAGGCACCGCCCTGGGCGATGTTGGCGGCCGAGGCGATGGGCAGCCAGTAGGTCACGCCATACTGGCCGAGCATCGAGACGTCGATGGTGGTGTACATCTGGTGCAGGCCGGTGACGACGGAGGGAGAGTAGATAAGGCCGATGAGGATGTAGCCAAGGCCCAGCGGCACGGAGAGCAGCGCGGTGAGCAGGCCGAGGATGGCGTTCTCGAGCCAGACGAAGATCGGGCCGATGAACAGGATGGTGATGTAGGCAGCACCGGCGACCGACACGAGCGGCGTCACGAAGAGGTCGAACATGTCAGGCACGATCTGGTGCATCTTCTTCTCGATGGCGCACATGATCCAGACGCCTACCAGAATGGGGATGACGTGTCCCTGGTAGCCGATCCAGTCGATGCTGTAGAGGCCGGGGATGACGTCAAGCGTGATCATGGTGCCGTTGGCGATGGCGTCTGCCGCCGCGTAGGCATTGATGAAGCTGCTGCTGATGAGCAGCGCGCCAAACGAGGCGCCCAGGTAGGGGTTGCCGCCAAAGACGGTCGCGGCAGAGAAGCCGAGCAGGATCTGCAGGTTGGCAAGTGCGCAGGCGTTGATGAGGCCGGCAATGCGCCACCAGACGCCCTCGGTGTTGATGGCGATCATGCCCGAGTTGGACATGAACTCGAGAGCACCCATGATGCCCATGAGCATACCGGAGGCGACGATGGCCGGGATGATGGGGACGAAGACGTCGGAGAGCACCTTGATGGCGGCCATGAACTTGTTCTGGTTGCCGGCGGCGACGTCCTTGAGCTCCTCCTTGGAGACCGCGGAGATGTTGCCCTGCTTGCAGAACTCCTCGTAGACCTTGTTGACGGTGCCGGTACCGTAGATGATCTGCAGCTGGCCTGAGGCCTGGAAGTTGCCCTTGGCGCCAAGGGCGTCCTCGACGGCGTCCTTGTCGACCTTCGAGTCATCTGCGATCACGAGACGCAGACGGGTTGCGCAGTGGGCTGCCGAGACGACGTTCTCGGGACCACCCACGGCTGCCAGAATCTCTTTGGCTGCCTGTGCGGCATCAAGTGCCATAGTACCCTCCTTCTTTCCTTCTGAGTGAAATCAATTTCAGAGTATTTCAGAGTGTTTTTCATGGAAAAACACTCCACCTAACTGATGCGAAACTGTAATCGATTTCACATTCATATGCAAGAAAAAAGGCGCAATGACGCCAAGAGATAGGTGACAGGTGGTGACGGGTACCGCCGCCGACCCGCACGGCGAATGCGCCGCCGTTGATTGCCTGGGCAGTCTGTGCTGCGCTTTTTAGGCGCCGACTACCTCGTAGCCGAGCACCATGCTTGCGACGCTCTTCACCTCGCCCTTGAGAAGGTCGACCATCATCTCGGCAGCCTTGATGCCGCACTCCTCATAGTCAAAGCGCACAGTGGGGATGGGGCCGGCCACCGCTTGCAGGATGGGGTCGTTCCCAAAGCCAGATACGCGAGGCTGCTTGTGGCGCCGAATCGAGCCAGACTGCTCGCGGATGGCCTTGATGGCGCCGGCGGCCATGCTGTCGGTCGCGCAAGAGATGAAGTCGTAGTCGTTCCTGGTCGCAAAGAGCTTCTTGACCGCGTAGTAGCCTTCGTCGACCGAGAACCCGCCAGTGATGACGGTGATGCGGTCGGAGGGCACTCCGGCACGCTCAAGGCCGGCGAGAAATCCCTTGCGTCGGTCGCTGCCAAACGAGCGGTAGCGCTTGCCGGCATCGACGTAGGCGACGCGGCTCTCCATGGTGCAACCGAGCGAGGAGGCAAGGTCGTATGCAGCGCCAAAGTTGTCAAAGCGCACGCAGTTGCGGTTGCGTGCATGCTGGCCGACGATGACGACGGGGACGCGCGCTCGCTCGAAGAGCTCGAGGTCGCCGGGGACGGGTGCGGAGCTGATGAGCACGATGCCGTCGATCTGGCGTTCGAGCATGGAGCGCATGGCGTTGAAGTCGGCACCCTCGTCGTCGCCAACGTAGGCAAGCGATGCCCCGTAGCCGGCGGCAAACAGGTATTTCTCGAGGCCGGTCGCGACGCCACTTAGGGTGCTCTCGTCGCTCTTGGTGAGGATGATGCCCACCGTGTCGGACTTCTTGAGGCGGAGGATTCGGGCATTGGCAGAAGGCACGTAGCCCGTCTGCTCGATGGCGGCGGCTATGCGCTCGCGCTTCTCCTCGGAGAGGTAGCCTCCGTTGAGAAAGCGTGACACGGCTGCGCTCGAGACGCCTGCAAGCTCTGCGACTTCCTTGTTGGTCATGCCCCGGTCTGCCCGTCCTCTGATGTGGTGAGTTCTCCTAGTTTAGCGTGAAAGCCCACAAAGAGGGGTTGTGGGGTGCTAGAACGGGCGGGTGGGCGGCGATAAGGCGAGGACGGCGATGCCTACCGTGTCGAGTTGCGCCCGTAGATCTCGTAGCCCATCTTGAGCTGACGCGGAATCTCGTCCCCGTTGTCCATGGCCGCGATGAGCATCTTGCTGGCTTCGAGCCCGCTGGTCTTGAAGAAGAGGTGTGCGCTGGTCACCGAGGGGACGATGACGCGCGAGAGCTCCGAGTCTCCGATGCCGGTCACCTGCACGTCATCCGGGACGCGGTGCCCGTATTCCCGCAGGCAGGTGATGGCGCCGTATGCGATGTTGTCGGTGGCGCAGATGACGGCGTCGGTCTCGGGCGCTATGTCCATGATCTGCTCGCAGCACAGGTAGCCGGACTCTATCGTGAATTCGCCCTGCATCTGGACTTGGTCTGCGACCTCGATTCCGGCGGCGTGGCAGGCGTCGAGAAAGCCACGGTGGCGCATGGCGCCAGCTGACACGTCATCGTCGCGCACACCGATGAACGCAGGGTGCTTGGCGTGCCTCAGGGCGACCTTTGCGACATCAAAGGTGGCGCGGTAGTCGTCGTGATAGACGCAGCTGAAACCGTCGACGTGCTGACCGAGGATGACGACGGGGAATTTGAGTGCCCGCAAGGCCGCTATGTGCTCGTCGGTGATGACCGATGCAAGCAGGATGACGCCGTCGACGCGGGGTCGATCGGCAAGCACGCGCAGGCACCGCACCTCCTCGTCGGGGTCGTTGTTGGTGTTGGAGAGGAGCGTGTGGTAGTCGGTTCCGACGAAGCCCTCGGTCATGCCGGAGACCATGCGCGATACCGACTGCGAGTTCATCTTGGGGATGATGATGCCCACGAGGTTGGTCTTGCCGGTACGGAGCTGTTGCGCCGACTGGGAGGGAACGTAGCCCGTCTCCTGGATGACGCGGCTGATGAGCTTGCGCTTCTCCTGACTGACGTAGCCATTGTTGAGATAGCGCGAAACGGTGGCTCTCGATACGCCGGCAAGGCGTGCTATTTCGTTTATGTCCATGAATCAGCCCCTTGTAGGATCCCGTGAATCATCGTAGCTGGTTCGGTGCGGCGCATTGGCGCATGGTGTCTCACGATGGTCTCGATTGCAGGATAAACGCATATTGTGGGAACGTTCTCGCACATAAACGAGCATATGACAAAGGCGGCAACCGAGAGGAGTGCCCTCGGTTGCCGCCGTACCCAGGTGCGCTGGCCGGTCTACGAGCAGGTGACTTCGTAGCTGTGGTCCTTGAGGTTGGCGTTGAGCTCGGCCCATGCGTCGCCAGAGGTGCGGCGCATGGTGAAGGAGCCGTCCTCGCCGCAGGTGACCTCGAGGTCGCCCTCGATGTCAAAGGCGGGATGGGTGTTGCGCAGCTCCATCAGGCGCAGCAGCTCCTTGACCACGGGACGCTCGACCTCCTCGGCGATCTCGTCGCGCGTGTAATAGTGGCGGTTGATGTTGCGTCCTTCCTTGGTGGACTCGAGCAGCTCGATGTCGTTCTTGCCGGCGAGCAGGCCCACGTAGTACACCATGGGGATGCCCTTGGCGAACATCTGGATGGCGCGGGCCAGGTCATAGGCTGCGTCCTCGTTGCCCAGCGCGCTGTAGTAGGTGGTGTTCACCTGGTAGATGTCGAGGTTGTTGTAGGCCTCGGTGTTGTAGATCTTCTTGACGTTGGCGCCCTCCGAGAACATCTTCTCCTTGACCCAGTCGGTCGCCTCGTCGGGCAGCAGGTCCTTGACGTCGACGATGCCCAGGCCGTCATGGGTGTCCAGCGTGGTGAACTGGTGCTTGGGGCTCATCTCGAGCCAGCGCTTGAGGTACTGGCCGTCGCCGGAGTACAGGGCGTGAAGCGTCAGCACGGGCAGCGCGAAGTCGTACACCCAGTAGCCCATCTCGGAGACCTTGAACTGCATGGTGTAGTGCTCGTGGATCTCGGGCAGCACCATGATGTCGTCGCCCAGGACCTCCTGCATGGCGTTGAGCAGGTTGGACGTGTCGGGCTGCTCGAAGAAGCAGCTGCCGCCGGCACGCTTGCAGGCATAGGCGAAGGCGTCCAGGCGGATGATCGAGGCGCCGTTGTCGGCCATGTTCTCGAGCGTCTCGCGGAAGAAGCGCTGCGCGCGCTCGCTCTTCACGTTGATGTCGATCTGCTCCTCGCCAAAGGTGCACCAGACCTTCTCGGTGGTGCCGTCGGCGAACTCGGCCTCGACGTAGGGTGCGCGCGGCTTGCGCTTGTAGATGGCGTCGACCTGCTCGTCGGTCGGGAAGCCGCCCTCCGCCGCCCAGAAGTCCTTGTAGCGGATGAAGAAGTCCGCGAACTCGCTGTCGTCCTTCTTGGCCAGGAAGTCCTGGAAGTAGGGGCTCTGGCGCGAGATGTGGTTGATCATGAAGTCGAACATCAGGTAGCGGTCATCTCCGATGGCCTTGACGTCGGACCAGTCGCCAAAGTCGGGATCGACGATGTCGTAGCGCATGGGGGCAAAGCCGCGGTCTGCGGAGCTGGGGAAGAAGGGCAGGATGTGGACGCCGCCCACGGCCTTGTCGAGATGGGTGTCGAGCACCTCCTTGAGGTCGGTCAGGTTCTTGCCAAGGCTGTCGGCGTAGGTGATGAGCATGCACTTGTTGGTGAGCTTCATGTGGTTCCTCCTGTCTTGCGTCTGTCATTCCTGTCTACCGCGCAGGGCGTTCCCGGTGCGGGTCTGTGCCGTGTGGCTAGCGTGCGATGGTCTCGTTCCATCCGGGCATCTTGAGGTCGGGTGCCTTTGATGCGGCATCCTCGTACATGTCAGCCATGGTGTTTTCCATGGGGTAGGCGGTTCCGCTGGCCTCAAAGCTGCTGGACACCTTGAGGTTGGGACGCTCCGGGCAGAACCAGCGAGAGGCAAACACCTCCGCGCCTTCGTTGGCGTAGATCTCGACTGCGGATCCGTCCACAAGTATGCGCAGGTCATGCAGCTCCTTCAGTGGGATGGAGCGGTCCTTGCGCCCTGCGGCGGCATCCTTGTCCAAGTAGCGGATGCCCAGGCGGCCGTCGCCATAGAAGACCTGGAAACTGGCGTCAAAGGTGAGGACGCCTTCGCCCGTGATGTCGGTGAGCACGATGTCGGCGAGGCGTCCCTGCATGGTGATCTCGTCACCCTCGTCAAAGGGCTTGCCGGCGCCTCGCAGCTCCTTGAGCTCGGGTATGGGATTCTGCAGGATGTGCCCATCGGCGCGACGCGTGAGCACGCGGGGCACGGTCATGCAGTGCCACCATTCGAGCCCGTCGGGCACGCTGGTGTAGTACTCGTCGAAGGTGCCCATCCATCCGACCAGGATGCTGCGACCGCTGTCGTCCACGAAGGTCTGAGGCGCGTAGAAGTCGTGACCAAAGTCCCACTGCTGGAAGGTGCGCTCGTCGATGACCTCCGTCTCGATGACTTTCTGGCCGTCCTCGAGCTCAAAGTAGCCCGGCGTCCAGCGGTTGAACCAGCGGTCGCGCAGGCGTGGCAGGCCCTGCGGCGAGATGGCAAGGTACTCGTGCCCGTCAAGCTGCACGATGTTGGGGCATTCCCACACGTAGCCAAATGCGTACTCGGAGTTGATGGCATGGCTGAAGGTCCAGTCGATGCCGTTGTCGGACTCAAAGAGCAGGCACATGCCGCGCGTGTCCTTGTGGCGGGCGCCCAGCAGCATGCGCCGCTTGCCGTCCTGGTCCCACACCTTGGGATCGCGCACGTGGCAGCTGCATTCCTCGGGATAGTCGCTGTTGCGCAGCAGCACCTGCTTGGGGCCAAAGTGCACGCCGTCCTCGCTGGTCGCGGTGATGGTGTTGCCCTCGCGCCCTGCGTAGACGTAGTCAAAGTCCTTGGGGCTGTGGCCGGGCACGGGCGCCACGACGTTGCCGGTGTAGTACACGCGCATGAGGTCGCCGCCGTCAGGCGCCGCTCCGCGCTCCACGTACGAGCAGCCCGAGAAGACGCCGTGGCGATCCTCGTCGATGGAGGGCTCGATGGGCACGCCCTCGTAGGTCCAATGCACGAGGTCGGGGGACGAGAACTGGCCCCACGCCTTCTGGTCGACCGTGGGCCAGTCGTGGTCGTACTGGTAGAAGAAGCGATAGGTGCCACGATACTGGCACAGACCGTTGGGGTCGTTGAGCCAGTTACGTGGCGAGCGGAGGTGAAAGCCGACCTCCCAGCTCTTGTTGGGCATGGTTCCTCCCATTGGGCGATGCGTATGCAGGTGGTTTGAGGATAGGGCACCAATCGCGCGAGTGGATGGTGCGAGAACGATTTCATACGCTTTACTCGGGGAACGGGAAGCCCTTGGTGCGCTAGGATGCTAGGGTAAGCCTTGCAAGGGAGGGGACCGTATGATTGAGCTCTACAAGTCGTTTGGGGGAGAGATGCGTCGGGTCGACGCACTTACGCCGGGCACATGGGCCGAGCTGACCAGTCCTACGGCCGAAGAGGCGCATCAGATCGCCGAGACCCTTGGCATCGACCAGGACGACATGCTGGCCGCCATCGACCCGGAGGAGAAGGCACGCATCCAGAGCGAGGACGAATACACCCTCATCGTCGTCGACATGCCGGCACGCGAGGAACGCCACCACGAGCAGGCATACAACACAATTCCTCTTGGCATCATCCTGACCAGCGACAACGTCATCACTGTCTGCTCCGAGGAGACCTCGGTGCTCGAGTCGTTCCACTCGATGCGCGCCAAGGACCTCTCGACGGAGAACCGCCTCGCCTTCGTCTATCGCATCATGCTGCGCATCTCGCTGCGCTACCAGCAGGTTCTGGCCAACATCGACCATACGCGCATGGAGTTCGAGGAGCGCATCGAGCAGGTCGGTGGAGAGCGCGACCTCATTCGCCTGCATGAGCTCGAGTCCACGCTGGTGTACTTCGCGACGTCCCTGCGTGGCAATGCCAGCGTGCTCAGTCGTCTCACGCGCTACGGGCATCTGCAGCAGCCCGAGGACCGCGACATCCTCGATGACGCCATCATCGAGAACCAGCAGGCCATCGAGATGGCCCAGATCTACCGTGAGATCATCGACGGCACGCGGGAACTCGTCTCCACGCTCATGGACTCTCGCCTGAACAATGTGATGGAGCGACTGACGTCCATCACCATCGTCCTGTCCATCCCTACCGTCATCTCGGGCGCCTACGGCATGAACGTGGCAGGGGAGTGGATGCCGTTTTCAAACGAGCCGCATGGCTTCATGATCATCAACCTCATCACGATGGCGGCCTGCGTGGTCATCGCCATCATGCTCAAGAACCGCAGGATGCTCTAGGAGATAGGGCGGGGCCATCCCGCCAGGCGTTGCAGGCATTGCTGACAATGGCTAGGTTGGAGGACTGACATGGCTGACGAGATTGAGCGTGTTGATGGTTCGCAGCATCATGACCTGGGGCCGCACGACGACCTTGACCCACGCCAAGGCTTCGGTGCCTACGGGATCAGCAGGCGTTGGGAGATCGGCATGGGCGTTGCGGCGCTCGTGCTCGCGGTGATCTCCTTCTTCGCGCTGGCCGCGTACTTCAGCGATCCCCAGACATTTGCCGGAACGGTGGCGGCGCTTGACGAGAAGCGCGACACGGTCATGAGCCTGGTGGGCGCCTCGACGGGGTCGTCGGCGGCCATCTCGCTTCTGCCAGGCGATGCGGGCTCGGCGATTGCGGAGAAGCTCGTCGATCTGAGTGCAGACTTCTTGGTCGTGATTGCGGCGATCTATCTTGAGAAGTACCTGCTCACGATACTTGGGGTCGCGGCATTCAAGTTCTTGGTGCCCATCGGCCTCGTGCTGGTTGCGATCATGTTCCTGGGAAGCAGGCGGCTCACCTTTGGCCCGTCGGTTGGGCGGCTCGGGCTGAAGCTGATCGTGTTTGGCCTGGCTGTCTTCGTGGCCGTGCCGGCTAGCATCAAGGTGTCGGGCATGATCGAGCGGACCTACGAGGCCTCGATCAACGAGACCATCCAGACAGCCGAGCAAACGACCGATGCCATCGAGGGGAGCGCGCAACAGGAGGGAGAGGCCGCTGACGCAGCGAACCCGCTCTCGTTTTTGCTGCAGGTCCCCGAGGAGCTCAACAAGCTGACGGATGCCGCGCGCAACGCGCTGAACAACTTCATCGAGGCGCTTGCGGTCATGATCGTCACCTCGTGCATCATCCCCATACTGGTGCTGGTGTTCTTCCTGTGGCTTGCCAAGCTCGTCTTGGGAATCGACATCGACCTTCCCATGAGGCGCCGCCGCATGCGCTAGGCGTACCGCCGCGCTCTGCTACAGGACGCGCTCCATGACCACGAAGGGGACTGGAGCCCCGCCATCGGGATGGATGTCCTGCTCGCCGGTTCCCACGCAGGCAAAGCCCTCACTCTGGTACAGGGAGATGGCTGGTGCGTTGTTGCCGGTCGCGTCGAGCCTGAGCGCCTTTGCTCCCTGCGCGCGGGCATCCTCGGCCAGTCGGTCGAGCAGCATGCGTGCCAGGCCTTGCCCGCGATGGCTTGGATGGGTTGCCAAGAGGTGGATGACCACGGTCTCCTGGGGGCTGGCGTCCACCTGCCACCCGACGTTTGCGTAGTCATGGCCCAGGTCATGGTCGATACCGGCGGCAGCGCCTATCTTGGTATCGCACGTCACAAGGTACATGCTGTTATCGGCCACGAGTCGGCCTATGAAGTCGTCTGAGGGGTGCATGTCGCGCCGCCAGTAGCAGTCGCTTGGCGTTCCCTCGACCGCCTCACAGAGCTCGTGGTAGAACGTCAGGACGAGGGCAAGGTCTTGCTTGGTGGCGATGCGGATGGATGGTGACATGGCTCTCCAACCCTGCGAATGATGGATGCACGTGGTCTGGGCGGTCCGTTGGCAAGCCATGATAGTCAAAGTGCGGCGGAGACGTGTAACACATGGGTCAACAATAGATGTGTTTGCGGGCCGGTCTGCGGGTTAAGTGCGAGTATCATCAACATATCTGAACTGCTGGAGGCGTGTGGCACGAGCGCGCCAAACGTACGAGGGAGTGATGCGTCGTGGCTTACGAGAGGCGCGATGGCAACAGGAACACCGACCGTCGCAAGGAGCGCACCGCCGAGGCGGCCAAGCACATCGCCGAGATGGATGCACGCTTTGGCAAGGAGATTGCCAGGTCGCTTGAGGAGATCACGGTCTTCGAGGGAATGCCGACCGTTGCGGCCGAGGGCTGCGTGCCCCAGGTGCAGGTGCTCGACCAGGACGGCGCGACCGCAGTGCTCGAGCAGGGGCGCGGCATTGCCAATGCCTGTGACCTCGCCATCCTCGACTTTGCCTCGTTCGTGAACCCCGGCGGCGGCTACGATCGCGGCGCTTGGGCGCAGGAGGAGGCGCTGTGCGCCGAGTCGACCCTGTTCAACGTGCTGCGCGAGCAGAAGGCCTGGTACGGGCAGAACCGCAGCCGCAACCTCAACTGCGAGCTCTACCGCAACCGCGGTCTGGTGGTTCCCAAGGTGCGCTTTGAGCGCGAGAACTATCACAGCTATGCCGACGTGATCGTCGTCGCGGCACCCAATGCGCGTCGCGCTCGCGAGAACTACCACATCAAGGATGACACGCTGATCGCCGCCATGCGCGACCGCATCCGCTTTGCGCTTGCCATCGCCGACACGCTGGGGCATGAGAAGCTTATCCTTGGTGCCTACGGCTGTGGCGTCTTTGGCTGGGATGCGAGCGTTGTGGCTGAGCTATTCCGCGAGGAGCTTGCCAGCGGCAAGCATGTGGCAAAGCAGGTGACCTTTGCCGTCCCGCACGCACGCTTTGACGAGAATCTCCCGCGCTTCGAGCATGCGTTTGTCAACTTCCCCGAGAAGAACGATGCCGCCTACGTCAAGCCGTCCGAGAAGCCCAAGGTCGAGGTGAAGGTCGAAGAGGACGACGACGAGGAGGAAGAGGACTGGCGCAAGTACCTGTAGTGCCG
>JAGAVX010000031.1 GCA_017941705.1 Atopobiaceae bacterium | reverse complement strand
GCGGGCAGGGTGTCATCCACGTACATGCCGTCGTAGATGTTGGAGCCCGTGATGTTGGAGCGGGTCATGGTCCAGCCCTCGCCGGTGCCAAAGACCTGCTCGCTACCGTCGGCGTAGGTCACATGCAGCTCGGCGATCAGACGCCAGTCATTGCCATAGAAGCCCCGGTCCTCGGGAATGAAGCCAAAGCGGCCCTTCCACCAGCCATTACCCATGAGGAAGGAGAGCTCAGCCTTCTCCCCCGCCGCCTGCAGCTGCTCGGTGACGTCGTAAGTCTGTACCTGCAGCCACCGGTCATAGGCGTTGGTGCCGGGAGCCAGGTACTCATCGCCGACACGCTCGCCATTGATGCTCGCATCGTAGAAGCCGAGGCCACAAGCGTAGAGGCGCGCGGAGGCAACCTCTCCAGAGAGCTCGATGAGGTGAGAGAAAACGGGGTGACGTGGGGAATCGGCACCTTCGCAGACAATCCACTGGGCAGACCATGGCTCGTCCATCTTGCCGGTCTCAAAGGTTGCGACGGGAGAGGCGACTTCCTCGCCCGCATCAGTGCGCACCGAGACGGTCCATTCGTATCGAGTGCACGGCTGCAGGGGAACGCCCACGTTGGCTGCGAGAGAGTCGAGCTGCTCCCATCCCGTGTCGATCACGGTTGCTCCACCTGAGCTCACCACGATGCGCGAGGCAACCGCACGCCTACCGCGTGACTCTTCGACCACCCAGGAGAACATTGTGTTGGAAAGTCTAAAACCAAGAGGGTTCTTAAGGTGATTGATGCGCATCCTCGTGATCTTCATCATGTGCTCCCCACTACCGTATGCAACCTTGTTATCTGGTGTTAATCGTTTTATACGTCGGTAGCTGGTCCCAGGTGAAGATGTTTGGAGACACTTGTATCGGTTTTCGAAAAAGTTGGATTGAATACCACTAAACGGCGTCAGGGCGCCCATGCGACAAGCACGAGCGCCCTGACGGCAACCGGTTCCAGGGGCATGCATCCCAAAGGCCCCGAGAAACCTCTCTCAGCCTACTGCTGCATGCGCGCCATGGCTGCCTGCAGGATGGCATCAAGGTCGATGTTGTTGATGGAGGGCGTAAGGCCCGCCTGCTCGCCAAGCAGAGCACCAAAGTCCACGTACATCAGCTCGCCCGAAACGAAGCGCGCCATGTCGGACACGAGGAAGACCGTGGGCTCGGCCATCTCCTCGGGCGTGGCGAGTCGCTTCGCTTGCCCGCTGTTGACCAGGATCTTGTCCTCGCCGCCAGCCATGGCAGTGAACTCGTCGATGAGGCCGGTCTTGGTCGGTGCAGGCAGCACCGCGTTGATGCGGATGCCGCGCGACGCGAGCTTTTCCTGGAGCTTGGCCACATAGAGGTTCATGGCAAGCTTGGAGTAGGGATACCCCATGGTTCCAGGGAACTTGGCAAACGGCTGCTTCTCCAGGGTGGCCACCGCTCCGTCCCAACCAGAAGCGTCAAGAACGGGCTCGATCCACTTCTTGTTGCCCTCGCGCTCAAAGCCAAATCCCGCAGCCGAGGTGATGAAGGCGATCGCATCCCCCTCTTCCATGCGGTCGGGAAGGATGGTCTCGCAGATGTGCTTGTTGGCAATGAGGTCAATCTTGGCGCAGGTCAGGAAGTCCATGTTCGCACCCGAGACTCCCGCGATGCCCAGGAAGGCACGCACGTGGTCCGGCACCTGCGCAAAGGCCGCGTCGATTGAATCCTTGTCAGCAAGGTTCACCTCGATGGATGCCGCAAGGCCCTCGACCTCCACTGGATTCACGTCCATCGCGTAGACCTCGGCACCAAGGTCGACGAGCATCTTCGCTGCGGCCTTTCCCATGCCCGAGGCGGCACCCGTCACCACGCACACCTTGCCTGCAAGTCCAAAATAGTCTTTCATGATCGCTCTCCTCTCAAAACCGCTTTCATGCATATGCTTTGTATAGCCTGATGTCGGCATCTTGAATATGGCAAAGACTTGCCATCTTGTGGGATGGCCCCTGCCGCAAGAATTACTCACAACCTAGTATGTTGTGAGTAATCAGTCGATTTTTTCCTGCGCAAACGTCAGCAAATTACTCATAACTAACTAGGTTGTGAGTAATTTTGCTCGCAAGAGAGACCTATTCGCAAGGCCGACCATGCCGTGCAAACGCCTCGCCCATCGAGCAGCACACGACATCGTCTCGTTCCGCGACGGCCGCACAGATGCGCTCGAACTTGCCCCAGTTGCCCTCACGCGTACCAAAGTCGAACTCGTAGCCGTGGGCGAACATCAGGAAGAAGAGGTCGTCGTCCACAGGCTCTGCCGCGAAGAACTGCTCCAGCCGCTGGAAGGTCCTGCCTGAAATGTGCCAACAGCTCAGGTTTGTGCGCAGGGGATCTCGCGGAAAGCGAAAGCCTCCCTCTGTATGGGCGGTCCTCGCATATCGCACGCCTGCGGCGCGCAAGGCCTCTGCACCCTGTTTTGCACCGGTCCCGTACGGGTAGGCAAAGCCCACCACCTGCTGGCCAAACTTCTCCGAAAGGGCCGTCACGTCATCTGCGATCTGAGCACGTCGCTCCTCCTCGGTGCATCGCGCAAGATTCACATGGTCGCGCGTGTGGGAGGCAATCTCGAACCCCTCGTATACCTGGCACACCTCGTCTGCGGGAATGCGAAAATGCGGCACATAGGGCAGCAGGTGGCGTCTTGCCGGGTCAAAGCGAGCCGCCGGCACCTCGGTCATGCCAAGGTTGCCGATGCGCCCCTCGTAGGTCTTGTCGCCAAACAGCCCCGAGTTGAGATGGAAAGGGGCTCCCATGCCGTAGCGGCGAAGCGTCTCAACGATGCGTTTGTCCTGTTCGAGCCCGTCATCAAAGCTCCAGGCAAAGTACTTCTTGAACATCTTGGCTCCTAACGCCCCTCGAAGAGCTCATCCATCCGAGCAAACACCTCGCGGCTTTCGGGGTACATCGGATAGGCGACCGAGAACACATGGACCAGCTCTCGCGCGCCGCCCTTGGCAAAGTCGAGCAGCTCGTGCTCGGCGCCAGCTGCCGTAAGCAGCTCGTCGAGCTTGAGCGTGTCCTTGCGGATGAGGTCTTCCTCACTCGTCACCAAGAGGAGCGGTGGCAGGGGAGCTGCCACCAGCAGACTTTGATCGCGAAGGTATGGCTCGTATGCCTTGCCCGCATCGTTCTTGGCGCAGACCACATCGTTGATGGCGCACATGAGGTCGCGGCGCTTCGTGTCGAGCATGATGGAGATGAGACCCGCCGCGCGAAAGCCGATGCCAGTCGCGGCGATGCCAAAGGTCTCGCGCAGGACGTCACTGTCGCTTAGTGCCAGCACGAAGAGCGCAAGCAAAGCTCCGGCCGAGTCTCCCGTCAGATAGCAGCGATCCAAGTTGAGGCCTAGTTCCTCTGCGCACCCAGCCAGATGGCGCAGCGCGCGCATCACGTCGTCAATCTGATGCCAGAGCGTGGTCTCGGGAATGCGCCGATAGCTGATGCTTACCGTACGGTAGCCCAGACGCGCCCACTCGTAGTTGAAGTTTGCATTGACCTCCTTGTACGACGCAAAGAGCCCGCCGCCGTGGATGTTCACCATCACAGGCGCGTTCTCCGGCAAATCGCAAGGCTCGTAGATATCAAGCAGATGGCCCTGGTCTTCGTCCTGGACGTACGCGATGTCTCGCCGTATCTTCAGGTCGGAAAGGTCCTGCATCTGTTTGGCCAGACGCTTCCTGTCGCCCGTCTCAAACAGCCACCGCCAGGTAACCGAAGACCGCAGCATCGCACAAATCGCCGCCCTGCTACGCTTTTGCGACCAGAGCCACTTTACTCAGGCGTTCCGCCATCACACGGGCGTCACGCCACGAAAGTATCGCGACGCCAACCGCAGGTAGCCGCCTTGGCCCCCGCTTCCGAGTCGCGGAGCTTGGATTGCACTAAGCCGGACCACACTCGGCACTCCTCTCCGTATCGCAATTGCTCACAACCTAGTAGGTTGTGAGTAATTGGCCGATTCTTTCCTGCGGTTTTGTTATCTAATTACTCACAACCTACCAAGTTGTGAGTAATTCTAAGCGCAAAACCAATCCCCTCGCGCATCTAGGGGAGCCTCCTACAGGTCGCGATAGTCCACGAGCCGCAGGTCGTCCCGCGCCTCGAGCCAAGCGCGCAGGCCCGGGTCGATGAGCGCGTCGACCTCCTTTGTGCGGTTCACGGTCAGGCTCGAGTTCCCCAGGATGAAGGCGTCGAGGTAGCCCGGGTGGAAGACGAGCACGTAGGTCTCCCCGTCGGCCATGTTCTCCACCGTGCGCTTGATGAAGGCCTCCGGGTCGTACTGCTCGGGCGGGAGCATGTCCTCGAGCGCCATGTGCACGTCGGTGCTGCCGCAGCGCACGACGACCGTCGGGTCAAAGCTCACGACCTGCTCCTTGAGGCCATG
>JAGAVX010000030.1 GCA_017941705.1 Atopobiaceae bacterium | reverse complement strand
CCTCGAAGGTCTTGGTGTACGTGCCGTCCTCGCCCTTGACGAAGCCGCCGTCCTTGAGGGTCAGCTCGACCTTCTCGTCGGAGAGGTTGCCGTCCTTGTCGAGGTACTTGCCGTCCGCGTTCTGGACCGTGAACTCCAGCGCGCCCTCGAACTCGGACTCGGTGATGTTGAGGCCGTCGACGGTCTTGGTGATCACGAGGTCGCCGGTCTCGGGGCCCTGCTCCTCGTAGGTGTTGGTTACATTGACGAACTGTGTCCTACCACCCACAATTGATTTGCTCGTCTTGCCGTTAGTTACCTCAAGGGTGTACCCACTGATTTGCGCATCCTTAGTCAGCTCGACGATTTCGAGCTCCTTAGGCGGTTCAAGCTTTTCAAGCTTATAGCTACCCGCGCCAGTTATCTCAAGCGCAACCGGCTCCGAAGAGGTGTTTACCGGGCTGTATGGCTCGCCTTCAACCATGGGTTCAGGATTGTTGTAGTAATAGATGTATCCCTCGTCGGTTTTCTCACGGATATAGAACTTGTATGTCTTTGCCTTTGCCTCTTTTGGTGCGCCTTCGCCCAGCTTCTTATTGATCTGCAAGGCTCCGATCGTTGAGTCGAAGTGACGGTTGTGACGATAGAAGTGCCACTCAGAGCCACTATCAACCGTACCACCGCAAACAATCCAGCCTGCACCATTGGACTGCGTGAACCTATTGGCATTTGGAGCCAAGAACATCGCTGAGGCATTGTCTGTGTGCACAGCTGAGGCATTAGGCATGTTGAAGAAAACATGCTGGAAGATAACCTCGTCAACCTGCAGGTTATGAGCAGTATCACGGTTCGTCGCCTCTGTCGTAGACTCGACTCCGCTGGGATACTTATCTGTGTAAACCTTGTACTTGCCAATGTTTACCTGCCCAGAATCCGCAATGTTGAAGACGATGGTCTGGCCATCCTTCTTATAGATATGGACGCCTTCGGTCTGGGATATATCCCCCATAATATTGCCGCAGTCAACGTATATGGTCGTGTTATCTGGGAGGTCCCTTGTATCTATTGACACCTTTTTCTCAGAATCCTTGACAAGGCTGGAGGGCTTGATGGTGCTCTTCGCTGCCATTTCAGCGGACTTCTGTCGCACGCTATCAATCATGCCATCTACATAAGCATCGATCTCATCACGATCCGTTGCGGTGACAACTACTTTGTGCTTGGCTTGGCTTGTGTTCTCCTGGGTAATCTTGCCCTTGTCAATCTCGCTTTGCGGCGTATACACATACAAATCGGCGTTGGTGCCAGATCCAACCCTGAAGAGATTCACGATTTCACCGATATAGAACGGCACGTCCGTATATGGACCAGAGCTTCCCTCAATGTCGAAGTTATCATTGTGGTTGTAATGCTTGACAGCAAAGTTCGTCTCAGTATGGCCGCCCTGCTTATAGGTATCTGCCACGATGCCAAACTCATAGGCATCTCCAAGGACCTCTTCGGGCGTTAGAGCTTTCTCGAGTGCACCGCCATTGATAACAACAGGCATGTTGAATGTCTGCATGGTACCCGACTCATCGACTTCGCTCGACATCGGCATAGCGCACGGGATATATCCAGCGAGCTTCATCACGGCAGATGACTGCTCGAGATGCGCGTTCTTCACATCCTTGTCTTCCGGAAAGAGCAGCGTGCTGATGCTCCACTTGTCAGAGAAGGTGTCGTTTGCAGGGTCTCCGCTTTGGTCAAGCCAAGCATCGTTAGGAATAGGATACGTGCCACTACCGGATCCCCAGCTCAGCGTGCCATCAAGGGGAATCTTGTAGTAGCGATACTGCCCAGAAGACGTTATTGCCTGCAAGAAGAGGGATGCGGGAGCACTCTCACCGGTATCACTACCTTCGTAGCTGACCTCAATTGTGAGTTCCTTTTGATAATCGACAACAAGCTGAATGCCAGTTTCCGTGTTTGAGGCAACACGATAGTTAGGAAACTGGTCCAAGCCGTTATAGGTCTTAAAACTATATCCCGGCTCAGGCCAGTATCTTGTCTGCTCAAAGAAAGTATTCCAGCTAGGCTGCGAGCTGCTATGCAGCAGACGCGTACCTTGCACCTCATAACCATCGGAACTAATTGAACCGCCAGACTGAGTCGTAAAGGTATCGCCAAGGGTTCCTACATATTTATAGCCCTCCGCCGAAAGTGGTGCGACATCGTATCCAACCACATAGCCGTCGGAATCGGTAAGGTACCTGAATGCATACAGCGTATCGTCACCATACGGCTGCTCGCGAGGCGTCATATCGCGCTCAAAGAACTCGGCCGTATACGTCGTATCTGCCTGCGCGGTAAGCATAACGCCTGCGGAGAGCAAACTTGCGGGAGCTTCGTCCAACTGCTCGTCTCCCGAACTCTGGCCCTCGGACTCATCATCTTGATCATCGACGACCGTCTGAGCATCCGCAGCCGACTGATCCTCGTCAGTCTGCTCCTCTTCGGTAGTCTCTTCCTCAGGCTGAGCCTCTGGCTCTGCCATTCCGATCGCTTCCTGGAGTTCATTCACCTCCTCGGCAAGCGCGGCTGCCGGCACCGAGTTCATTACCATGGCAAAGCTCAAAAGCACTGCCAGGAATGTCCTCAGGCCTGGATGGCGTTCTACCATCCGCCTTAGGTACACCATGCGAAACCTCCCCACGACGGGGAGCGAGCCGACACATATTAGTGCCATCGCTGCGGGGGCTCGCTCCGTTTTAACTGCATTTCCAGCCCCTCAATCTGCGCAAATGCACAGAAATCTGAAAATTCTTTCTAAAAATATCACTACAAGAAACTTTGGACAACAACAATTTGAACATATTTCGGTTACTTTTCCGTGACAGGCGTCATACATTCCCAAACAACTTGCCGGTGTTTGTAGTGGTTGCTCACCTGATTGACCTAGCAGTCAATGGGTGGGTATTGCACGGTCAAGTTTTGTCGCTTAGGCATTCCTTCACCCACTGACACAATATGTTGTGTTTGTCAGCAGATGCGGCACATGATTCAGTCTAACCTTCGTTATACAACGATAGTTGATGCGTTGCACGTTGCGGCTACTCGTTATAGGCCAGTCATCCTCTATGGACTTGGTTCTCACACCAATGGCCACTCGAGACTGGTGCCGCCCATTCTGGAAGAGCAGCGCAGCAATTCCAAGCCGCAACCTGACACGGAGGCTAAGCTAGGATCGAAAACCTTTGTGGAACGATTCTTGGTTATACCAGGTTGCGTTCGTGAGTCTCGTTCAACACAGCGCAGAGAGCTCGGTAAGGACGGTCAAATCTGTCACGTGTTCCGCAATTGAGGCAGTAGGGAGCGACAGCACCTGTGGACCACCCCTTGTGCCACTCGCATGTTTCACCGCGGGCCAAACGAGTGGCACGGAGCTTCTCGCGATTTACGCTGGCGGGTACACTTTCCGACCCAGTAATTGGCCCGCCAGAGGAAAACTCAAGAAAGCTTGTGCCACTCATTTGGCCCGTGGCGGAACGCGGAAAGCAAGCCCGAGGCCACCTTGCCCCCACCATTGAGTGCGAAAAAGTGTCGACGCGTCCAAGTGCACCGCTCTGCATTTGCGCTGGTAGATGGATTGCCATGCCGGCAAATCACGCATTTACATCAAAACTTTTTCGCACTTAACATAAGTGACAAACCGACCTGTCCCCTTGTCATCTCGCCCACACATGAAAACACCCCCATGGCTGGGGGTGCAGGTCAACATGGAGCCAGCGATGGGAATCGAACCCATAACCACCGGATTACAAGGCCGGTGCTCTACCATTGAGCCACGCTGGCGTGTTGTGACATAGTACCACATATGTGGGCAGACGAATTGTACCCGAGCATCGGAAGCCTCAAACCTAAAGATTGCTCGATGCCGCAGTCGTTCACGACCTATCGGCCCATCAGCTTCCAGAGCTTCTCGCGTGCCTCGGGCGAAAGCCGGTCCTCCAACGTCATGCGACTGTGCGTGCGCTCCTCGCGTGCCGTCTCGACGTCGTGACTCACGACCTCGATGTCGGCCGCAAGCAGCTGGCTCGACACCGTGGTGATAGGCACGCCTCCCACCGTGAAGCGGATCGTGTTATCCGAGGTCACCAGCAGCACGTCACGCGACTGACGCCTCGCCCGGCTAGCCAGTCGCTCGATGACCGAGTCCGCGGACTCCCCTGTCCGCGAGAACACCACCCGCACGCCCGCGCGCGAGAAGTCGGGACGCTCCTCGGAAAGGTTCCCCGCAGCGTCAAAGACGATCACCGGCTCGTAGGATCCCTGCGCATACGCAGCAATGTCCGAGATCAGCGCCTCGCGAGCCCGCTCAAAGGGATCATGCCCATAGGGGTCACGCGAGAGATGCGCCACGTCCGCCAAAGCACCCGCACCGGCGTGTTCGTCGATGAGCTTCTCGTAACGCGTGGTGCCATAGATGACGTTGTATCCGTCAACGACCAGCAGTGGATGCTTCGAACGGGGCATGATCACAGGTCCCAATCGATCGTCCGGCCAGCGGCGGCATCCTCCATGTAGGACACCTCGGCCGCCGGAACTGCAGGAGCATCCGCTGCGGCAGGCGCAGGTGAAGACAGCTCCTCCCCCGCCGACTCGCTCACGCGCCGCAGCCACTCGTAGCACATGACCGTCGCCGCCTGCGCGACATTGAGGCTCTCCACACGGCCACGCTGAGGCAGTCGGCACTCAAAGTCGCAGCGGTCGCGCACCAAGCGCGAGATACCCGAGCCCTCGGAGCCCATGACCAGGCACAGACGCCCACCCATCGGGGCTCCCCACACGTCGTCATGTGCGTGCTCGGTGGCACCGCCCACCCAAAAGCCGTGCTCCTTGAGCGTCTCGATCGCCGTGGCAAGGTTTGCCACCTGGGCAATGGGGATGTGCATGACCGCGCCGGCAGACGTCTTGAACGTGCCGACGCCCACACTCGCGGCGCGCGCCTTCGCGATGATCACGCCAGCGGCACCCACGACCTCGGCAGAACGGATGATGGCGCCGAGGTTGCCCTGATCGGTCACGTGGTCGAGCAGCACCACGAGGGCATCTCCCTCGCCTGCGTTGGCGATGACATCGGTGAGCTCGGCATACTTGAACGGAGCAGCCTGCACCACGACTCCCTGATGGGCGCCGTGGGAGGAGATGGAATCGAGTTTGGCGCGCTGGACGCGCTCGATGGGAACGCCGGCCTCGTCGAGCTGGCGAACGATGTCGGCAAGCGAGCCATCGGAGTCCGCAACGAGCGCCTTGCGCAGGGGCATCCCGGCATCGAGCGCCTCTACCACGGCACGGCGTCCCTCGATCCACGAGCCGCCCTGCCCACCACTGCGACGAGGCTGTTTGCGCTGGTCATCGCCACGTTGTGCGGACTTTTGGAAGCCCTTGGCCGCACCGCGGCCGCGCCCGCTCGAACGATTGCCCTTCTGAGCGTACGGCGTCTGGCTCTTACCCTTGCCGCCACGCACGTCGCGCCCCGGCCTCTGCGATTGGTTCTTTGCCACGCTCTCTCCTACCCAAGTTGCCCAACGTTCGCACGCATGTCACGAGAGCCACCCGTGGCGCGCAAATGACGCCACCGGATTCGCCCTCGGCGCGCTACGCTATGCGCGGCTCAGGCGAGCGCCCGCGGCAGTGTCCTCGACCACCAGGCCAAGCGCCTGGATGCCGTCACGGATGGCGTCGGCGGTCCCCCAGTCCTTGGCCTTGCGAGCCTGCTGGCGAGCGGCCAGAAGGACCTCGGCCGCCTCGTCGGGATCCGACCCCTCATAGCCCGCACGCTCGCGCGCGAGGTCAACCAGCTCGGCCGGAAGCTCGCTCTGGGCGGACTCGAGCTCAACGCCCAACACCTCGGCAAGCTCGGAGATGGTGTCGGCGGCGCGAAGCGTCACGGCAGACGCAATGGTCTCCCCCGCCTCGGCAAGATACCTGTTTGCGGCTGTGACCAACTCGAAGATCGCCGCGAGGCCACCTGCCGTGTTAAAGTCGTCATCCATCTGACGGCAGAACTCGGCTTGCGCATCGCTCGACGCCTTTGACAGCGCACGATCGGCCTCGGTCAGGTTGCCATCCTCAAGGGCGTTCTCGGCGGCCCAGCGCAGGTTCTTGACGCAGGTGCGCAGACGGTCGAGCGTGCCCACCGCGCCATCGAGCTGGTCGGTCTGGAAGTCCAGAGCCGAACGGTAATGGGTCTGCAGCATGAGCAGGCGGACGGCGTCGGCGGGGTACTTGTCCAGAATCTCCTTGAGCGTGAAGAAGTTGCCCAGGCTCTTGGACATCTTGTCACCATTCACGCGCAGCATGCCCGTGTGCATCCAGTAGTTGGCCAGCGCGTGATCCCATGCGCACATGGCCTGAGCGGTCTCGTTCTCGTGGTGCGGGAAGACCAGGTCCTGGCCACCGCCGTGGATGTCGATGGGAGTGCCCAGATAGCGGTGGATCATCGCGCAGCACTCGGTGTGCCAACCCGGGCGACCCTCGCCCCACGGGCTCGGCCAGCTGGGCTCGCCAGGCTTGGCAGCCTTCCACAGGGCAAAGTCAAAGGGATCGCGCTTCTCGTCGTTGACCTCGACACGCTCGCCCGCACGGAGCTGGTCGAGCTCGCGTCCCGAAAGCACGCCGTAGTCATAGTCGCTGCGTACCGAGAAGTACACGTCGCCATTGCTTGCCACATAGGCATGGTCCTTCTCGATGAGAATCTGGATCATCTCCTGCATGGCCTCGATCTCGCGCGTGGCCCGCGGGCGGATGTCGGGGTCGAGAATGCCAAAGCGATGCATCTGCTCGATGAACGCATTGGAGTACTCCTCGGCCACCTCGGCGGCCGTACGGCCTTCCTCGTTGGCGCGATTGATGATCTTGTCGTCCACGTCGGTGAGGTTCTGCGCAAAGGTCACGTCGTAGCCCTTGTACATGAGGTAGCGACGAATGACGTCAAAGCTCAGGAACGTACGGGCGTTACCGATGTGGATCTGGTCGTAGACGGTGGGGCCGCACACGTACATGCGAATCTTTCCCGGCTCTATGGTCTCAAGCTCCTGCTTGCGATGGTTCTGGCTGTTGTAGACGAGCATGGATAACTCCCATCCGTGTTACACCAGATAACTGGCGATTATTTGCGCGTACTGATTCTAGCGTACCTCTGTGGGGCTGGCGTTGACATTGCATGGCACGCAGCTCCCTGCTCACTGTTGTCTGGGGGACACGCCCCTGGACAACAGAAATGTTGTCCAGGGGCGTGTCCCCCAGACAACAGTGGAGATGGCGGCGATCACTGCTCGAGCAGGGCAACCGCCCAGGCGGCAATGCCCTCCTCGCGGCCCACAAAGCCCAGGTGCTCGGTGGTCGTCGCCTTCACGCCAACCTGCGCCACGCCCACATCCATGGCCCGGGCGAGGTTCTCACGCATGGCCTGACGGTGCGGGGCGAGCTTTGGCGCCTGTGCCGCGACCGTGCAGTCGCAGTCGCAGATGCGGTATCCCTGCTCGCGGGCGAGCTTCGCCACGCGTGCGAGCAGCACGAGCGAGTCGGCACCCTCGTACGCGGAGTCGTTGTCGGGGAAAAGCTGGCCGATGTCATCCGCGCGCATGGCGCCCAGCAGCGCATCCATCAGAGCGTGGGCCAACACATCGGCATCGGAGTGCCCCGCAAGTCCGCGCGTGTGGGGAATGTCCACCCCGCCAAGGATGAGCCGCCTCCCCTCGGCAAAGGCGTGCACGTCGTAGCCGTGTCCTATATGAAGCATGTGAGTCGCTACTCCCCTCGCTCGAGGCGGCGAGCCATCGTCGCCTCGGCAATCGTCAGGTCCTCGGGAACCGTAATCTTGATGTTGTCGCGCGGCGACTCGACCACGCGCACTCGTCCGCCACGATGCTCCACCAGCGACGCGTCGTCCGTTCCCTCAAAGTCGTCCCAGACCGCGGCCTTGTGAGCTGCCATGATCGTGCGGGCCCTAAAGACCTGCGGTGTCTGGGCGCACCAATAGTTGCTACGGTCGGGCGTGGCAAGGATGCACCCGGAGGCGTCGGTCAGCTTGAGCGTGTCGGTCTCACGCGACGCGAGGATCGCGCCGGCAAGCGACTCGTCGGCGCGCACGGCGGCAATGCAGCGTTCGATTGCCTCGACCTCAGCCAGCGGACGTGCCCCGTCATGTATCGCCACCAGCTCAAAGTCTGGCGGCATGGCGACCAGTCCCGAGAAGACCGAATCCTGTCGAGTTGCGCCAGCCAAGGTGAGTGTGACGTCACAGCGCAGCGAAAGGCCGGCCAACACATCGTTGCGCACCTCGTCGAGGCGACCATGCGGACAGACGACCACAATGTGGCCCACCGACGGGGCGCGGTCAAACGCAAGGATGGACCACGCCATGATGGGCAATCCGCAGAGCCGCACAAACTGCTTCCCGCGCGGATCCCCAAAGCGCTCGCCCGACCCTCCGGCAACAATCACGGCACACGTGTCGGGGCCTTCTACAGACGTTCCCAGCTTCTCTTGCTGAGCGCAGGGGCAGGCGGTCAGGTGGCTCATGCGCGTTTGCCCCACATGCGATACAGGCTGTCGGCGAGGATGGTGGGGTTGTCGACACCCAGGCCGTCAAGGCGATCGGGGTTCTGCTCGATGTCGTCCATCAGGTCGGCCAGCGAGCCGTACTCGTCCACGATCTTGTCGGCCATGTCGTAGCGCACCATCGACACGCTCGAGAGCGTGCGGAGGCCGAGCGGCGTGACCGTGTCGCCCTCGCTCTTGCCGTCATAGCCAAGCAACCCGGCAATGTAGACCGCCGAACGAATCTTGTTGTTGTTGATGTCGTGCAGCGCGCGCCTGATTGCCTCCGCGTTCTCCTCGGACGAGTTGACCGCGTAGTCGCGAATCATGAGCGTGTACTTGTCATCCATGTCACCGATGAACTCGTCTCGCTGCATGCGAATGGTACGGCCCTCGCGCCCAAGCTGCAGGATCACGCGGTCAAGTGCCTCGGCCTCGGTCATGAGCACCTCAAAGAGGTACAGGGTGTCAGCCACATCGCGGAAGGTGACGTAGTTGTCGAGCTCGAGCGTCGTGAGGCGCAGCAGGCTGCGGTCGAGCTGCTGGCGCGAGTTCTGCATCGACACGAGCAGCTGGTTGACCGAAGTCATGAGCTCGCCGACCGTACGAATCTGGTGCCCGCGACCGTCGACGTAGATGGTGATGACCTGGCGACGCTCCGAGACCGAGATGACCATGGCCCGCGTCAGCAGGCTCATGCGCGCGGCGGTGCGATGGCGCATGCCCGTCTCGGACGTGGGCAGGGATGGGTCGGGGTTGAGGTGGTAGTTCGCGCGCAGGATCTGCGTGAGATCCTTGTCGACGACGATGGCACCGTCCATCTTGGACAGCTCGAAGAGGCGGTTTGCGGTGAACGAGATATCAAGTTTGAAACCGTCATCACCCGCGGCAAGGACGTTCTCGGTATCGCCAACGCAGATGAGCGCACCAAGATGGCCCGCGATGATCATGTCGAGTGCGTGGCGAAGGGCGGTTCCGGGCGCAGTCTGCTTGATTGCCGTAATGAGGCGTTCCGACAGTTTGGATTCGCGGATGGTCGTATCCATGGGCGGCTCCCTATGCATGCAGGCCGACCCGCCATACGAGTCGGCCAAGTTGTCATAAGAGTCAGTATAGGTCACAAGTCGAGTTTACAAAGCGCGCGATAGCAAATCGGACTCCTTCGTCTCTGTGGCGCACTCGCTCCACCGGAACTCCTGTGTCGCACGGATGTTTGCCGGTTTCTTTCGGCACTCCGCGGCACGGGAATTCCCGGGGAGCTAGTGCGCCACGGGAGACTCACCATAAATGCTAGTCACTCGAGGAGGCGAGGCCCTCGGTCGGTGCGGGACGAGTGTCCGCCGTCCAGTGCGTACGAGCGCGCGGCAGGTCCATGTGGATGCGCTCGGTCGGCGCGGGAATGATGCCCTCACCATGCGTGAAGGTGAGCTTGTCGTCCTCGACGTCGACCTTGATGACGTCACCCGAACGCCAACCGCCTGCCAGCAGCTCCTCGGCCAGCGGGTCCTCGATCAGCGTCTGGATGGCACGGCGCAGCGGGCGCGCTCCGTAGATCGGGTCGGTTCCCTCGCGCGCCACCAGGTCGCGCGCGGCGTCGGTGAGCTCGATGGACATGCCCTGCGAGATGAGACGGTTGCGAAGGTCGGCAATCATGAGGTCCACCACCTGACGCAGCTGCTCGTCGGTCAGCGACTTGAAGACCACGATCTCGTCCACGCGGTTGAGGAACTCCGGGCGGAACAGGTGCTTCAGCTCGCTCTCGACGCGGCTCTTGATCTCCTTGTCCGAAAGGCCGCCGTTGCCCGCCGAGGTGAAGCCCATCGGCGAGGTCTGCGCGATCTCTCGGGCGCCCACGTTGGACGTCATGATGACGACGGTGTTGGAGAAGTCGACCGTGCGACCCTGACCGTCGGTGAGCCTGCCCTCGTCTAGAATCTGCAGCAGGATGTTGAAGACGTCGGGGTGGGCCTTCTCGATCTCGTCGAAGAGGACGACCGAGTAGGGCCTGCGACGAACGGCCTTGGTCAGCTCGCCACCCTCGTCGTAGCCCACGTATCCGGGAGGGGCACCGACGAGCTTGGAGACGGCGTGCTTCTCCATGAACTCCGACATGTCAAAGCTGATGAGTGCATCCTCGCTACCAAAGAGGAACTCGGCCAAGCTCTTGGCAAGCTCGGTCTTACCCACGCCCGAGGGGCCCAGGAAGATGAACGAGCCGCCGGGACGGCGCGGTCCTTGAGCGGGGAGCGGCTGCGACGGATGGCGCGGCTGACCGCCGATACGGCCTCGTCCTGGCCGACCACGCGCTGGTGCAGCGCATCCTCGCAGCGTAGCAGCTTGGAGGCCTCGGCCTCGGTGAGGTTGGAGACGGGCACGCCGGTGATGTCGCTCACCACGTCGGCAATGTCCTGCTCGCCCACCGTGACCACGTTGGCATCCATGCGCTCGCGCCATGCTTGCTCGAGCTCGCTGCGGCGGTTGGTAAGCTCCTTCTCCTTGTCACGCAGGCGCGCGGCCTCCTCGAACTCCTGGACCTCGGCGGCGCGGGCCTTGTCCTCGCGCACGCGGGCAAGTTCCTCGTCGACCTGCGCGAGCTCGGGCGGAAGCGCCATCTTGTGCACGCGCGTGCGCGCACCGGCCTCGTCGATGATGTCGATGGCCTTGTCGGGCAGGTAACGGTCCTGCACGTAGCGGTTGGACAGCGTCACCGCCGCCATCAGGGCGTCCTCGGTGTAGTGGACGTGATGGTGGCTCTCGTAGCGATCCTGCAGGCCGTGCAGAATCTCGATGGTGTCAGCCACGCTGGGCTCGTCGATGTAGACCGGCTGGAAGCGGCGCTCAAAGGCGGAGTCCTTCTCGATGTGCTTGCGATACTCCTCCGAGGTCGTGGCACCAATCACCTGGATCTCGCCGCGCGACAGGGGCGGCTTGAGGATCGAGGCCGCGTCGATGGAGCCCTCGGCGGAACCGGCACCGATGATGGTATGGATCTCGTCGATGAACAGGATGGCGTCCTTGGCCTCCTCGACCTCGGTGATGACCTTCTTGAGGCGCTCCTCGAACTCGCCGCGGTACTTTGAGCCGGCAACCAGCGCCGCCATATCGAGCGTCCAGATCTGCTTGCCGCGCAGGATGTCGGGCACGTTGCCGCCGGCAATGAGCTGCGCCAATCCCTCGACCACGGCCGTCTTGCCCACGCCCGGGTCACCCAGGATGAGCGGGTTGTTCTTCTGGCGGCGCGCCAGCACCTGCATCACGCGCTCGACCTCGCGGTCGCGTCCGATGACGGGGTCAAGCCGGCCCTCGGTCGCCATCTTGGTGAGGTTCTTGCCAAAGCTCTCGAGCATGGAGTCCTCGTCGGTCGCACGCGAACCGCCAGGAACGGAACCCATCGCACGCGGGTCAAAGGCCATCTCCGAGACGGTCGGGCGCTCGCGGCGTGCGCTGTCGGCGTTCGTGGCGATCAGCTCGTTGACCGCATTGCGGACCGCGTCGCCCGACACGCCCATGCGCGACAGGGCGGTCATGGCACGACCGTCACCCTCGGCGACGATGCCCAGCAGCAGGTGCTCGGTGGCAATGTAGGTCTGGCCGTGCGTCATGGTCTCGCGGTAGGCGTCCTCCAGCACGCGCTTGGCGCGCGGCGTAAAGGGAATGTGGCCACCAGGTACCGGCTCGTTGACCTCGGACGATATCTCGCGAACGGTGGCGAGGGTCTCCTCGTAGGTCACGTCGAGCTTTGCCAGCGCCTGGGCGGCAATGCCCTCCCCCTCCTTGATGAGGGCGAGCAGCAGGTGCTCGGTCCCCACGTACATCTTGCCGAGGCTGCGCGCCTCTTCCTGTGCAAGGCTCATGACCTTGCGTGCCTTGTCGGTGAACTTCTCAAACATGCGGGTTTGACACCCCCCTCTTACACAGGGACGCCGCCAGTGGAGCACCCTCCACCGGCGGCAGTCAGGTTTGCTGTGTTCTGTTGTACCCAGAAGTGTGGGCGCCTATGCAACCAAATGTCATTGCACGTGCATCCGGGACAGGCACCAATGCACACGGGCGTGCATCCGGGACAGGCACCAATGCACGCCCCGACGCGACCTACTGCTTCTCGAAGAGCAGATGAAGGCCAATGACGCTGGCCTCAAGGTCACCGTCCTTGTCCTTGAACTCGAAGTTGATGTCATCGCCCTTGACCTTGACGCCCTTGCCGGTCTCGCTCCAGTTGCCAACCGACTCATCCTCGCCCGAGGAGAAGCTGGCAGTTCCGTCAGCGTTAAGCACCAAGGTGAATCCACCCTCGGAGACCTCGGCCATGTCGGCCTCCTCGCCCATGAACGACGCACTCTTGCCAACCCAAGTTCCCACGTACTTGCTGTTGGAGACATCAGCGTTGCCGCCCGAACTGCCGCCGCACCCCACAAGCAGCACGCAGGCAAAGACCATGGCCAGACTGCATACGAGAGCAAGAACCTTCTTCTTCATTTGCTTTCCCCTTCAACGAGGCTGCTCCGCCAAGCAACATAAGAGTATATCCACACAACCAAGGGCGATATCCTCACGGTGCACCTAAGGGACAGTCCCCTGGGTGCACCGCGGTACATCCAGGGGACTGTCCCTTAGGTGCTCGCTCATTTGGCGAGGCTATGTCTAGTACAGCTTGGCTCCTGCGGGGATGCTGTCATCCACCATCAGCAGATGCAGCGCCTCCTTGCCGTCCTCGGTGTGGACCGCCGAGATGAGCATGCCACAGCTGTCAATGCCCATCATCTTGCGCGGCGGGAGGTTGAGAATCGCAACCACGGTCTTGCCCACAAGCTCCTCGGGCTGGTAGTACTCCTTGATGCCCGAGAGGATGATGCGGTCGTTCTCCGTACCGTCATCCAGCACGAACTGCAGGAGCTTCTTGCTCTTGGGAACCTCCGTGCACTCCTTGATCTTGACCACGCGGAAGTCCGACTTGCTGAAGGTACCAAAGTCGACCTCGTCGGCAAAGAGCGGCTCGATGTAGATGCCCTCCTGTGGAATCTCGGGCTGCTCCTGCTCGGGCTCCTCCGGCTCGGCATAGATGTCACCCACGGGAGCGATGGCCTTCATGGCCTCGATCACGTCGGCAAACAGGTCGTCAAGCTCCATGTCAAGCAGCTCGGCGCCCTTGGCGATGACCTCACGGTCGCAGCCGGCGGCAAACTTCTTGTTCTTGAACTTCTTCTTGAGCGACTTGAGCTCCATGTCGGCAACGCTCTTGGACGGACGCATCTTTGCCACGGCCTGGATAAGGCCACTAAGCTCGTCGGTCGCAAAGAGCCACTTCTCCATGATGTGCTCGGGCGCAGGCAGCTCCTCGTTGTTGTCGGAGTTGTGCGTCTGGATGGAGTGCGCAAGCGCGGGATTCGCGCCTGCCTCCTCGAGCAGCTCGGCCGTCTTCACGGTGTGCAGCTTGTCGTCCTGCCACTTCTCCCAGTCAAGGTCGTGCAGCAGACCCACCTGACCCCAGAACTCGACGTTCTCGGGGTCGTACTTCTCGGCATAGTGACGCATGAGGCCCTCGAGCGTCTCGCCGTGCGCCACGTGGAACCAGTCCTCGTTGTACTTGGTGAGCAGGTCGTGCGCCTGCTCGCGCGTGAGGCCGGTCTCGAGCTTGCCATCGGCGGGCGTCGCCTGCGCGACAGCGCGGCGCTCGGGGCGCATGTGCGGGAAGAGCAGCACGTCACGGATGGATGCGCTGTTGGTAAAGAGCATCACCAGGCGGTCGATGCCCCAGCCGATGCCACCTGCGGGCGGCATGCCGTACTCGAGCGCGCGCACGTAGTCGTAGTCGTACTCCATGGCCTCGTCGTCACCGGCCTCCTTTGCCGCCACCTGCGCGGCAAAGCGCTCCTCCTGGTCGACGGGGTCGTTGAGCTCCGAGAACGCGTTGGCGTACTCGTGGCCAGCCACCACCAGCTCAAAGCGGTCGGTCAGGCGCGGATCGTCGTCCTTGCGCTTGGCAAGCGGGCTCACCTCGACGGGGTAGTCGCACACGAAGGTCGGGTTCACCAGGTCACCCTCGCACAGCTCGTCGTAGATGGTGAAGATCAGGCGACCGATGCCCCAGCTCTGGTCGTACTCCAGGCCAAGGCGGTCCAGGATCTCGCGGGCGTGCTCGACCGGCGTCTCCATGTCAATATGCTCGCCGACCTTCTCGGACACGAGCTCGGCCATCGGAGCGGAGCGGAACGGCACGGAGAGGTCGATGGTCATGCCCTGGTAGTCGATCTGCTCGCCCAGACCCACGGCCTCGCGGCAGGCCGTAAACAGTCCCTCGGTCAGGCGCTTCATGCCCTCGAGGTCAGAGTAGGCGCAGTAGGCCTCCATGCTGGTGAACTCGGGGTTGTGCGTGAGGTCCATGCCCTCGTTGCGGAACTGGCGCCCAAGCTCAAAGACGCGCTCCATGCCGCCCACGATGCAACGCTTGAGGTGCAGCTCGGTGGCGATGCGCAGGTAGCAGTCCTGGTCGAGTGCGTTGAAGTGCGTGGTGAAGGGCTTGGCGTTGGCGCCGCCGAGCGTCTCCTGCAGGATCGGGGTCTCGACCTCGAGGTAGCCCTGGCTCTCCATGAAGCGGCGCATGGCGCTCACCAGGCGACTGCGCTTGACCATCGTCTCCTTGACCTCAGGGTTCATGATGAGGTCAACGTAGCGCTGGCGGTAGCGGACCTCCTTGTCGGTCAGGCCGTGGAACTTCTCCGGCAGCGGGCGGCATGACTTGGAGAGCAGCGTGAGCGAGGTGGGCGACAGCGAGAGCTGGCCGCGGCGCGTCCGGAGGATGACGCCGGTCGCACCGATGATGTCACCAAGGTCGAGCTGGCCAAGCAGAGCCCAATCGCCCTCCGACAGGTTGTTGATGCGGCAGAAGAGCTGGATCTGGCCGGTGCAGTCCTCGAGCACGATGAAGGCGACCTTGCCCTGGTTGCGCAGGGCCCTGATGCGACCGGTCAGCGAGTAGACGTCCTCGGTGTCCTGGCCCGCCTCGAGCGTTGCATAGCGCTCCTCGAGCTCAGCGGCATGAGCCGTGACCTCGGACTTGATGGGATAGGGATTGATGCCGGCGTCAATGAGGGCCTGACGACGGGCGCGACGCGCAGTCCGCTCGTCGACATGCGCTGCAGTCTGCTCGGGGGCGTTGCTAGACATGCTCGTTTGCTCCTTGCTCGTTCTTGTGACGCCATCTGAGGCGCCGTATCCACTTGGTACGAATCACATGGACTAGCTTATGCCGCCATGTGACGCCTAGGCACAATGTGCCCTGTGCCCACGAAGAATTCGTAGGCACAGGGCGTAAGAGTCGTGCATGGTACGAAGGTTGTCGATCGCTTGGCACGCCAGGTAGACCCTGGCATGCGAACTAGACCTCGATGTTGGTGATGGTGTAGGTGCGCACCTTGCCATTGGGGGTCGTGAACGAGACCCTGTCGCCCGCAACGTGACCGATCATGGCCTTGCCGGCAGGGCTCTCGTTTGAGATGAGGTGGTTGAGCGAATCGGTCTGCGTGGTACCCACGATCTGGAAGGTGAGACGCTTGCCGTTCTCGTCCTCGATCTCGACCTTGCTGCCGATCGAGACCGACATCGCATCGCCATCTGCAACGCGGGCGACGGCCAGGATCTGCTCGATCTCGTTGATGCGCGACTCGTTGCGTGACTGCTCCTCGCGCGCGGCGTCGTACTCGGCGTTCTCGGAGAGGTCGCCAAAGCCACGGGCCTCCTTGAGGCGCTCGATGATCTCGTCGCGGCGGGCACCCTTGCGCTCCTCGAGTTCTGCCTGCAGCTTCTCGAGGCCTTCGCGGGTAAGAACAATTTCCTTCGTATCCATTCTGTGCTTCCTATTAGAGGGTTGGTGAACCTTTGGGGCCGTTTGTCTTAGGCGAGCTTCTCGCCGCACTTGCTGCAGAAGGCAGCGTCGGCCGCGTTCTTGGCACCGCACTTGCTGCAGAACACGACGTCTTCCTCGACGACATCCTCCACGGGGGCAACGGTGGCCTCAGGCGCGGGGGCCGGCTCGGCAGCAGCCTCCTCGACCTTCTTGGGCTCGTCCTCGTCGCCCTCCATGCCCTCACGGACATTCTTGACGGTCTGGCCGAGGCTCTTGCCCAGCTTGGGAAGGTTCTTGGGCCCAAAGATGAGCAGGGCAACGATCAGGATGATAATAAGCTCAGGTGCACGAAGTCCCATGACGGTCTTTCCTTTCGCGTACGTAACGAGTCCCTCTGTATCTGGAACATCACTTTGGAACATAACATCACAGTCTAGCGATTATACCCACTTGTCAGCCATAATCGAGGGACAAGAACAATGAGCACACCCATTACGCATTGACACCATGAGTCATGCGTGCGACACGGGCCGCCGTTTGCCGCATAATGGTGCAAAGCAGCCCGCCTTCCGAATGGAGCAGCCATGGCCGTAACCGAAATCAGCGACGCCGACCTTGACGCCTACCTCAGCATGCCTGACTGCCCGCAGTGCGGCAGCGACGACGTGGAGTGCACCGACTCGTATCCTGACGGGTTTGGCAACATCGTGAAGGTGTACTACTGCAACAAATGCGGGCACACCTGGACCGAGGTGGAGTAACGCACCATATGACCACGCTTTTCATTGATGCCGACGCCTGCCCCGTCACACGGGAGGCTCTCGACGCAGCACGCAAGGCCAAGGTGCCGTGCGTGATCGCGGGCAACTCGACGCAAAACCTCACGCGCAACATCCGCCGCAGCGATCCGACCGAGCCGCGCGACGGGTTCTGGGTAAGGGTCCTTCAGGTGGGCGTGGGCGCCGACTCCGCCGACTTTGCCATCGTCGAGGAGCTGCAGCCTCACGACGTCGTGGTCACGCAGGACATCGGCCTTGCCTCCATCGTTCTGGGACGCGGCGCGCATGCCATCGGCGTGCGCGGGCACGTGTACAACCCACTGACCATCGACTCGATGATGTTCATCCGTCACGAGGAGAAGAAGGTGCGGCGCGCGGGAGGGCGGACGCAAGGGCCTGCCGCCTTTGAGGACGAGGATCGCGAGCGGTTCGTTCGCAACCTGCGGCGACTTCTGCAGGAGGCCAAGGACGCCCAGCCTACACAAGGGTGACCTGAGCTTCGGTCACCACTCTTCCGCGCAGTCTCCTACGCCAGGTCCTTGAAGTGGAAGCTCGACTTGCCCGTAGCGTAGTCGCCCACAATCTGGCCGGAGCCGTACAGCTTGTACTTGTAGGTCACGAGACCATCGAGGCCAACCGGCCCGCGCGCATGAAGCTTGCTGGTCGAGATGCCCACCTCGGCGCCAAAGCCGTATCGGAAGCCGTCGGCAAAGCGTGTGGAACAGTTTTGGTACACGCCTGCCGAGTCGACCAGACGCATGAAGCGCTCGGCGGTCTCGGCATTGTCGGTCATGATTGCGTCGGTGTGATGCGAGCCGTGACGGTTGATGTGCTCGATTGCCTCATCCACGCCGTCGACCAGCTTGACGGAGACGATCAGCGCCAGGTACTCGGTGTCCCAGTCCTCGTCCGTCGCAGGCTTGACGTCAGCAAGCGCACAGACCTCGGCATCGCCACGTACCTCGACCCCCTCCGCGGAAAGCGCCTTGGCGGCTGCCGGGATGAACACTGGTGCAATGGCGCGGTCAACCAGCAGCGTCTCGACGGCGTTGCAGGCGGCCGTGTACTGGATCTTTGCATCGACACACACCCGCACGGCCAAGTCGACATTAGCGTCCTTGTCCACGTAGATGTGACAGATACCATCGGCGTGTCCCATGACGGGAATCTTCGTGTTGTCCATGATGTAGCGGACGAAGGCATTCGAACCGCGAGGAATGAGCAGGTCAACGAGTCCATAGCAGCCGAGCAACTCGCTGATCTCCTCGCGCGCCTCGGCTTGGAACAGGCATGCCTCGGGCAGGCCTGCCTCGATTGCCGCGGCATAGATGACGTCGAAGATGGCCTTGTTGGTGCGCATGGTCTCGCTGCCGCCCTTGAGGATTGCACAGTTGCCACTCTTGAGGCACAGCGTCGAAATCTGGACGAGCGCATCGGGACGCGCCTCAAAGATCACGCCGATCACTCCGATGGGGCAGCTGATGCGCTCGAGCACCAGGCCCTCGTCGAGCTCACGCTTGAGTAACGTGCGACCAACCGGATCGGGCAGGCCGATGAGCCCATCGATGCCGGCACAGACGTCGGCGAGCTTGTGCTCGTCAAAGCGCAGGCGCTTGATGACGGCCGGCGCGACCCCATCGCGCTCCGCAGCCTCAAGGTCGGCCGCGTTGGCGGCAAAGATATCGTCAGCGTGGCTCGCAAGGGCCTCCTTGATGCGGGCGAGGGCATCATTGCGCATATCAACGGTCGTAGCGGCCATCACGGGGCTCTCGAGCTTCATCAGTGCGGCAACGTCTGCAATCTGAGTCATGGGAGTTCCTCTCATCGGGATCGTCACTCATCGTAGCGTAGTTGCCCCGGCAGCTGCGCATCTTGCCACACGCCTGCAACGTGCAGCGTGCGCCGGGGCGTGCGTCGGGGACAGGCACCACTGCACACTCGCGTGCGTCGGGGACAGGCACCACTGCACACTCGCGTGCGTCGGGGACAGGCTTGCCTGGCCTGCGCCGGAGACGCACGCCAGGCAAGCCTGTCCCCGACGCACGCGAGTGTGCAGTGGTGCCTGTCCCCGACGCACGCCCCCGACTCGTACTTTGTCCCACGTGTCATAATGGGAGCCATGAGAAGCGAGCAGACATATGCGAACGGCCTGTCGGGCACCGACGCCTTCCTCCCCACCACGCGACGTGAGATGAAACGCCGCGGTTGGGAGCAGGTCGACTTCGTATACGTATGTGGTGATGCCTACGTCGACCATCCCTCGTTTGGCTGTGCCATCATCACGCGCCTGCTCGAGGCAAACGGCTTCAAGGTTGGCATCATCGCGCAACCCGACTGGCGCGACCCCGCCAGCATCGACGTGTTCGGTGAGCCTCGCTTGGGGTTCATGGTCTCGGCCGGCAACATGGACTCGATGGTCAACCATTACACCGTCGCCAAGCACCGCAGATCAAAGGACTACTACTCCCCTGGCGGCAAGATGGGTCTACGCCCTGACCATGCGTGCGTGGTGTATGGCAACCTCATTCGCCGAACCTACAAGCACACGCCCGTCATCCTGGGCGGCATCGAGGCATCCCTTCGGCGCCTCGCCCACTACGACTACTGGTCAGACAGCCTCAAGCGCTCGATCCTGCTTGACTCCGGCGCGGACCTCATCAGCTACGGCATGGGTGAGCACTCCATCATCGAGATTGCCGAAGCGCTCGACTCGGGCCTGTCCGTGCAGGACCTGAGCTTCATCCCGGGCACTGTCTACCGCGCGCGCAGCTATGAGCAGTGCGACCGGCCCGTCATCCTGCCGTCCTTCGAAAGCATGCAGGCAGACAAGGTCGAGTATGCCCGCAGCTTTGGCCAGCAGTACCAAAACCTCAACCCCTTCCTCAGCCACTCGCTGGTCGAGGAGTACCCGCATGGCGTCTACGTCATACAAAACCCGCCCTCGACGCCCTTGACCACCGAGGAGTTTGACGCCGTCTACGAGCTTCCGTATGCGCGTGCCTACCATCCAAGCTACGAGCAGTCGGGCGGCATCCCCGCCATCGCCGAAATAAAGTTCAGCCTCACCAGCAACCGTGGATGCCTGGGCGAGTGCGCGTTCTGCGCGCTCAACTTCCATCAGGGACGCATCATCCAGACGCGTTCCGACGAGTCGCTCATTGCCGAGGCCAAGCTCATGACGCAAGACCCCGACTTCAAGGGGTACATCCATGACGTAGGAGGGCCGACCGCAAACTTCCGCGTGCCCGCCTGCCAAAAGCAGCTGTCGCGCGGGGCATGCGTCGGCAGGCGCTGCCTCTCCCCCGAGCCGTGCAAGAACCTCACGGTCACCCACAAGAGCTACGTAAAGCTGCTGCGCAAGCTGCGTGCGCTGCCTGGCGTGAAGAAGGTCTTCGTGCGGAGTGGCATCCGCTTTGACTACGCATTGCTCGACAGCGACCACACCTTCATCCGCGAGCTCGCCGAGCACCACACAAGCGGGCAGCTGCGCCTGGCTCCCGAGCACGTCTCGGATGAGGTCCTGCGTGTGATGGGCAAGCCTTCAAATGATGTCTACCTGCGTTTTTGCAAGGAATTCGAGAAGCTGTCACGGCAGGCGGGCAAGGAGCAGTACGTGCTGCCCTACCTCATGAGCTCGCACCCCGGATCGACCATGAAGGTTGCCGTCGAGCTGGCAGAGTTCTGTCGAGACCTGGGGTACAACCCCGAGCAGGTCAGCGACTTCTATCCCACGCCGTCAACGGTAAGTACCTGCATCTACTACACAGGTCTTGACCCACGCACGATGAAGCGTGTCTACTGCCCCACCAACCCGCATGAGAAGGCAATGCAGCGAGCGCTGATCCAGTATCGCAACCCCAAGAACCGGGCGCTCGTGATCGAGGCGCTGCACAAGGCCGGACGCGAAGACCTCATTGGCTATGGGCCCAAGTGTCTGGTCAGGCCAGAGAAGAGTGCTGGTAGCAACAAGCGGCGCAACCATAAGGGAAAACAGGGCGGACGTAGGGGCACAGCGCGATAGTGGCTGAGTCTTATCTTGTTTGATCTCGCTCTGAGACGAATTTAGGATCTGCTCCCAATCGTGAACGAGATATTTTTCTAACATTATCGAACATTTGTTCCTCTTTTATGATAAACTCTAATTAGAACAATTGTTCGTTCTAAGGAGTTGCCTATGCCAGCCGCCAACAATGAGTACAAGGACCGCCTCTTCACCTTCATCTTTGGGAACAATGAGCATCGCGATTGGACGCTTGAGCTCTACAACGCGATCAACGGTACGGCGTACGCCGACCCCAGCGCCATCTCCATCACTACCATTCGCGAAGTGCTCTACCTCGGGATGCACAACGACACGTCGTTCTTGCTGGCCGACGAGGTGAACCTGTATGAGCAGCAGTCCACCTACAACCCCAATATGCCGCTGCGCATGCTTCAGTACATCGGTAGCTTGTACGAGAAGTACATCAAGGAGCACAGGCTTAATAAATACGGTCGCAAGCTGTTGATGCTGCCGGCCCCGCGACTTGTCGTCTTTTACAACGGTGCCACTTCTATTCCTAGCGAGGTCACGCTTCGTCTGAGTGACTCGTTCCCCAAGGGAAAGATGTCGGACATCGAGGTAACCGTGCGGATGGTCAACATCAATCCAGGCGAAAGTCCGTTGCTTGAGAACCGTTGCCAGCCCTTGTACGAGTACACATGGACGGTTGAGAGGATTCGTGAGAACATGGCTACCATGGAGGCGCTTCACGCCATTGACGAGGCGCTTGAGGGCATGCCGGAGAGCTTTGTCATCAAGCCCTTCCTGATGGCCCACAAGGCGGAGGTGAGGGACATGCTGCTGACTGAGTACAACGAGGCTGAGGCCATGGAGCTGTTCCGCGAGGACGGCCGCGAGGAAGGCAGGGTCGAGGGCCGCGCCGAAACGATCACCGTCCACGCGGCGCGCGTCATGGACAAGCTCGGCCTTTCCGCTGAGCAGGCGCTCGACCTCCTCGGCATACCTGAGGAGGAGCGCGGCGGGTATCTCGAGACCCTGCGGGGCACTAGTGGTGAGTCCGACAATGCTGCTGACTGAGTACAACGAGGCTGAGGCCATGGAGCTGTTCCGCGAGGACGGCCGCGAGGAAGGCAGGGCAGAGGGTCGTGAGGAAGGCAGGGTCGAGGGCCGCGCCGAAACGATCACCGTCCACGCGGCGCGCGTCATGGACAAGCTCGGCCTTTCCGCGGAGCAGGCGCTCGACCTCCTCGGCGTGCCCGAGGAGGACCGCAAAGGCATCATCAAATTGATGTCAGACAAAGGCTGAGTCGAGCCGGAGCTCAGGATCCAAAGAAAGCGGCGTCCGCTGCTCGCCAGGGCGTGCGCCGCGCCGTCTCGTCGTCCACATGCATATGCGCTCGCACCTCATGCCACTTGACTGTGTATCCCGCTCCATGCGAGCAGAATACCGAGTCAGGCGTGTTGGGCAGATCGGCCTCGGGATCGTAGCCCACCTCGACGATCACACGCTCCGCCTCGTGGCAGGGCTCATATCCCAACAACTCGCACTGCAAGCTTCCCTGACCGCGCGTGTACGCCGCGACATCCAACGCATACGACCGGATCTCGGACACAGGAACGGTTCCCTCAATCTGCGCCATCTCACCAAGCTGCTCAGGAGCCCCAAACGATGCCGACATCCGCTGAAGGTCGGTAAGGGCACGTCCCACACGGTCCGACGGCACTTCGAGCACAAAGCGATACCACGGCTCCAGCAACACGCACGCGCCCGCCTCACGAGCCAGCATCAGCCCCTGTCGAATGGCGCGATAGGTCGCCTGACGAAAGTCTCCGCCCTCCGTATGCTTCAGGTGTGCTCGTCCCGCAACCAGCGTGATGCGCACATCCGTCAAAGGCGCACCAACCAGCACCCCCAGATGGTCCCGTTCCATTGCATTCGTCAGAATGAGGCGCTGCCAATTGCGGTCAAGGTCATCCTCGCTACAACACGAGCCGAACACCACGCCCGACCCTGCTGGTAGCGGCTCCAGCATCAGATGTGCCTCCGCATAATGGCGTAGCGGCTCGAAGTGCCCCACACCCACAACCGGTGCCGAGATCGTCTCCTGATAGCAAATCCCACCGGGACCAAAGTCGATCGCGAGCCCAAATCGCTCTTGCAAAGCCTCGCGCACCACCTCGAGCTGCACCTCTCCCATCAGGCGCAGGTGCAGCTCCTGAAGTTGCTCGTTCCATGTGACCCCAAGGACCGGATCCTCGTCGGCGAGGGTCCTCAGCGCCGCAAGCACGGCATGCACGTCACACTCCCCCAGCTCCACACGATACGTGAGCACCGGCACAAGACGGGCCGGAATACCCGTTGGCTCGCAGCCCAGCACGTCACCCGGAGCCACGTGCGAAAGGCCCGTCACCGCACACAGCTGGCCTGCTCTCGCCGCAGGCGCAGCCACCATGCGCACGCCCTCGCAAACGCGCAGCTGGTCAACCTTCTCGCTCCATGGCCTGCCGCCACACGTCCCCGTCAAAACGCTCTTGGCACGCAGCTCGCCAGAAGTCACCTTGAGCCAGCTAATCCGCTCACCTCGGCTCCCGTGACTCACCTTGAAGACCCGCGCGCCAAACTCGCCCTGTGCCTTGTCTTCGCATTCACAGGCCAAGGACGCCAACAGGTCAAGAAGCCGGTCCACCCCCTCGAGCTTGAGTGCCGACCCGCATACGCAGGGATGCAGCCTACGACTGAGCACCATATCCCTCAGCGTTGTCAGCGAGAGGCCGCCCGTCTCCAAGAACTCATCCAGAGCAGCCTCATCAGTCATCGCCGCTGCCTCAAGAACGTCAGGGTCGTCCGGCACAGTAAAGTCAACACAGCCAGGCGACAGGCGAGCTTGAAGCTGGCCAAGCGCCACTTGCGCATCCGCTCCCGCAAGGTCCATCTTGTTCACGAAGACGAGGGTGGGGATGTTGCGCTCCTCAAGCAGGCGCCACATGGTACGCGTGTGCCCCTGTATGCCATCGTTTGCCCCCACCACCAGCACAGCGCAATCGAGAGCCTGCAGGGTGCGCTCGGCCTCGGCCGAGAAGTCAACATGCCCGGGCGCATCCACCAACGTGATGCATGTGTCCTCATGGGTCAGCGTTGCCTGATTGCTGAAGATCGTGATACCGCGGCGGCGCTCCGTCTCGGCAACGTCCAGGTGCGAGTCGCCGTGATCGACCCTACCCAGCACGCGGATCGCCCCTGCCGTGTAGAGCAGTGCCTCGGCAAGCGTGGTCTTGCCCGCGTCCACGTGGGCAAGCAAGCCCACCACCAGCTGCCTCATACGCTCGGCACCTCATCGCGCCAGACCAAGACGGCGTCGCGACCAGATTTTGCAAAGAGCGAGTAGCGAACGGCGTTGGGGTCGTTGAGCACGTCACGAGAGATCTTGCGATTGTGCGAGAAGGGCTTATCGTCAACCCAGGCCACCCCCGTATCGGGCACCTCGAACGTCTGGGGAGGCCACGTGTCGTAGTACGGATCAAAGACGAGCACGTCATCACCCTCGAGCCCGACCATCAGCACGTAGTGGTCTGCTCCTATGCAACAGCCACACACCGCAACAGCCCCGGAACGCAGGCCCTCGACCAAGGGAGAACCATCCTCGAAGATCACCTCGTCGCCCGAAAGAGCCTGGCACCTGATGGGAACCCCGGCCTTGACGAGATAGTCGTTGCACCACGCTGCCATGAAGGCGAGCGCATGCGCGGAGGTACCTCGCATGTATCCATTGACGCCCAGGTTGCAGTCGCCGGTCACGCGCGTGACGAAGTCCACGGCCTGCGGGGGTATCTCCTCGCGCTCGAACAGGTACATGAGCGCGTTGACAAACGAGGTCTTGCCGCAGTCGGCTTCTGTGACCTGATAGCGCAAGGGTGACTTCATGACACAACCTCCGTGAACACAAGTTGACGTGCAAACGGTAGCATACCTAGGTGCGATGCGCCTGACCTCGACGCAAAAGAATCGCGGGACAGCGCCGGCTTGTATCGCCCTGAGATTCTTCTGCGTCGAGCACGCAGACCGATGAAGCGTGCCCTGAGAGTCAAAGGAGCAAGATTCCCCGCCACTGACAGATAGACAATCGCTGGCAAACTCACCCTCTAAAGAGCACACGCATGCGCTAGGCATACGACTGCTCCCCGGGACTTGCCCTCCCGGGGAGCATTGAGTCATACGCCTATGCCTGAGACACCCGTGCGCCTATGCCTGCAGCATGAGCCAGTCGATGATGTCGGTCTCGACCTCGAACTTGAGCTCGTCGTAGTTGTGAATCTCATGGCGGTATCCGCTGTAGAGCTTGGTGAACACGTCATGACCAGTCGCGACCAGCCAGTTGGCGCACTGGTAGACACCCTCGCCATAGCAGCCCACGGGATCCTGGTCGCCTGCGATGAGCATGATGGGCAGGTCCGCCGGGACCTTCTCGGCCCACTCGGGCCCCTCGATACACAGCATCATGTCGATGAAGTCGCGCATGCTGATGTTGTGCGTGGGATGCGTGAACGCGTCAAACGGATCCTCGGCATGGTCCTTCTGCACCCACGGGTCGTGGCAGATCCACTCGTTGCCGAGCTTGGCGCCTTCCTCGCAGCGAGCGAACATCCAGCCAAAGAGCTGCGCCGTGACGTTCGGGTCGCTCTCGTGCGCCTTGCCAGCCTTGACCAAGTCGTCGGCCATCTTGCGCGCCTCCGCCGTCGACTCAAAGACGCCCGTGGTACCACAGTAGATGACGCCTGCAAGTTCGTTGCCGTACTTGGTCGAGAAGTCGCGGGCAATCATCGAGCCCATTGAATGGCCGAACATGAAGTACGGCAGGTCGGGATACTTCTCCGTCACGCAATCCTTGAAGAGCTTCTCGTCCTCCATCATGGTGTGCGGACCGGCATCGCCCCAGTCGCCCCACGTGTCGTTGGCGATCGCCGTCGCGCCATGGCCTACGTGGTCATCGGCTGCAACGATGTAGCCGGCATCCATGAGCGCCACGATCAGATGGAAGTAGCGCCTCGAATGCTCACCAAAGCCATGGACCAGCTGGACGATACCCACCGGTTCACAGGCAGGAACGTAGATCCAGCCTGTCACCTGGTCGCGACCGTTTGATGAGGGAAACGTAATCTCGTGCAGCATGGCAACCCCTTTCGCTCGTACGCCTTACCTGCCATTATCAGGCGTGATGGGGTACCCTGCGCCCGTTTGTCGGGCGAGAGATATGACCCATCGCCAAAGGGTCGAGGCATAAGAAAAACGGCCCGCCGTCGCCGGCAGGCCGATCCGCTCAAGCGTTCGTCGCATGCTTACAGAGAGTCGATCAGCTCGACGACGCTGTCGACAGCGCGCTTCAGCTTGTCCTCGAAGGTCCCCGTGTTGTCGATCACCTGCAGGTTGGGATGGCCCGCCCAACCGGCACGAAGCGCCTTGTCCACGCGCACGGCCTCCTCGACCCCCTCGAGCCGATGCTCGTTGGTCTCGTGCGAGAAGAACCTCTCCGCGCCAATGGCTGCCGTCACCAGGTGCACCACCGCATCGTAGCGGGCATAGGCATCCTCACGCGTCATCCCGCGCTCGGCCAGCAGCATATCCAGCTCGTCGTCGGGCAGGTACCCCGCGTTGTCCATGAGGCCACGGTCGAGCAGGACGACCGCCGCGTCCGACAGCCCCGCGAGGCGCTCTTCCTTCTCGAGCTGCAGGTCAAACACGTGGCGCTGGAAGCCCAGCACGCTCCCGCAGCTGTCTGGAGTGATGCCCTGGGACAACAGCTCGGTCGCACACTCGTTGACCAGGACCACCTCGCGACCCCTACCCACAAACGCGGCTGCCAGCAGCCCCATCAGCGTGGTCTTGCCCGCGCACGGTCCCCCGGTAATGACGATCTTAGGCATGATATCCTCCTCAGGCATCTCCGCCTGTCAACTATACCGCAGATGAATCGGCGGTGGTCAAAGGGACGTCCAGTTCACTGGCATACGAAGGCGCGCAGGCAAGACGAAGGGGTTGTGCATATCGGCCGATTGTCGGAAAGCCCGGCAGCGCGCACCCCGAGAGACGTGAACCTGTGTCAAACTTTTGTTATGTGTGACCACTAATTACAGGGGGATGCAATCATGAGCACTCAGATCGTTCACTATAGCGGGTTCAAGGACTTCCTCGACCATATGGCAGACGAGCGCCCCGATGCCATCGCGTTCCTGCACGGCGCCAACGACCGTTTTACGCGCGTCACATGGGAGCAGTTCGCCGCTGATGTCGAGGCCCGCGCCGAGCAGCTGCGCGCGTCGGACAAGACCTGCGTCGCCGTCCTCGCCGACGGCAGCTACGCCTGCATCGTCGAGATCTTTGCCGCAAACATCGCTGGCCAGCAGGTGGCCATGCTCGACACGGCCGTACCCGACAAGCTGCTTGCACAGCTTTTGCCCTATGTCGACGCAGACTCCATCTGGTGCTCCAACGAGGCTCGCGCCGAGCAGCTGAGCGCCTATCTGGCCGGCCCCGCCGTTGACGGCGCAGGCAAGATCCTGTTCTTCACCAGCGGAACCACGTCGCGCTCCAAGGCGGTCACCCTGACCGACTCCAGCCTTATGGCCAGTGCCTTTGGCGGCAGCGGCACCTTCCCCCTCTCGGCCGGTGACGTCCTTCTGTGCGTCCTGCCGATTGCCCATGTCTTTGGCTTTGTCTGCGGCCTTTTGTGGCCGTGGCTGTGCGGCGCAACGGTCGCCCTCGGCCGCGGAGGCCGTCACGTGTTCGACGACTGGGCGTACTTCCATCCCACGGCGACCTCGGTCGTCCCAATCCTGCTCGAGCACCTGCTTCGCCGCAACCTCATCAACCCCGAGCTGCAGGCCATCCTCGTTGGTGCCGGCGATTGCCCCGACGAGCGTCTGCAGGAGGTCAAGGATCGTGGGATCCGCCTGGCGTTTGGCTACGGCCTGACCGAGACCAGCTCGGGCGTGGCGATCAGCGCCGAGGGCGAGGATCCGCGCGCCCTCGAGGTCTGCCCGGGTTCGACCATCACGCTTGCCGAGGACGGCGAGGTGCTCATCCAGACCCCCGAGGCAATGATGCAGGGCTACTACAAGCTGCCCGACGACACCAACGAGGTGTTGATTGACGGCGTGCTGCATACCGGCGACCTTGGCAGCTTTGACGAGAACGGCCGTCTGCACCTGCAGGGACGCAAGAAGGAGACGCTCGTGCTTCCGGGTGGCACCAAGATCTTCCTGCCCGAGTACGAGCGCGAGATCTCGGAGCAGCTGGGCACCTCCGAAATCGCCGTCGTCCTGCGTCGCGGCATGCCGGTCCTGGTTCTCGACGACCTCGCCGACGACACGCGCGAGGCGGTCATGAACAAGCTCAAGGATGTCATGGAGACCTGGCAGAACGACCAGCGTCTGGCTGACGTCGTCGAGCTGGGCCACGAGCTTCCGCGCACGGCGACCGGCAAGGTGCAGCGTTGGCTGCTCGAGGCCGAGCTTGGCCAGCGCTTCAAGAGCCTGCGCAACCGCGGCAAGAAGGCCGAGGAGGCAGCTCCCGCAGCTGAGGCACCTGCTGCCGTGGCCGAAGAGCCTGTGGTCGAGGAGCCCGAGGCCGTAGCCACCGAGGCTCCCGTCGATGAGGCCGAAGCTCCCGAGGTTGTCATCGAGGAAGAGACGCAGGAGTAGCCAAGCAGTCTACAAGCATCCCGAAAACAAGCGCCGCCCGAGGTCATCCCCGGACGGCGCGTCTTCATAAGCAGTGCTTTCTTGTAACACATCCACGTTTCGTTCGTAGTTTCTGATCGGTTTTGAGGTGCCGATGGACAAAGTTGGGGCTATGCGTGAATTTTGAGCGACTCCCCGAGTATCGGGACAGCAAAACCGCAGGTCACCGAGATCCGATACTCAAGACGTCGCGGAAAATTCACGCATAGCCCCAACTTTGTCCACGGCAGATGCGAAATCTAGATCACAAGCGACGGAATACCCCATTTTGGCATCTTTTGCGCATCGACAGCAGGTTCCTTTGCCCACAGGTATGCAGACGCACCCGTCCCCGATGCGCGGCCGCGTCAAGCCCGTCCCCAATGCACGCCGGCGTGCAGGGATGCCTGTCCCCAATGCACGACCGCGTCAGAATCCAAGCTCTTCGAGCATGCGGGCGACGCCGCACTCCTCGTTCGTCCAAGGAAGCACACGGGCCGCAGAGCGTTTCACCAGCTCCTCGCCATTTGCCATCGCATACGAGTGGTCCACCGCGGCAAGCATGTCCATGTCGTTGGGCCCGTCACCAAAGGCCGCGGCATGCACGGGGCTCACGCCGTAACGCTCGCACAGAATCCTTACGGCATTGCTCTTGCTTGCTTCCCCGCTCATGACTTCACAGAGCGTTGCGTTCGAACGCACGACCGTAAGCTCGGGATAGCGCTCCGCAACCGTGCGCTCGGCCGAGAGGATTGAATCCGGCTCGCCCATCAGCAAAAACTTGTGCACACCTCGCTCGCCAAACGTCCCCGCCAGATCGCGGCTCTCCCGGCTCGTTGCCTGCACGTAGAACTCCTCGCGCTCGATGCGCGGGTCACTGCGATCGTCGACGATCCAGTCGTGAAAGCCGTAGGTGGCGGCAACGACATCCGGCAGGTCGGTCTCGAGGTATTGCTTGATCTCGACCGCCTCGCCGGTGGGAATCACGCTGCTAAAGAGTTCGTTTCCCTCGTGGTCGAGCACGTAAGCTCCCGAGAAACACGCAAGAGGGCCCTCAAAGCCCAGCTGCCGTTGGATGGGATAGAGCCCCTCCGGCGAGCGCGCCGACACCAGGCACAGGGGCACTCGCCGGGCGGCACGGCTGATAACTGAGGCCGACGCCTCGATGGGATGATGGTCGTTGTCGACAAGCGTCCCGTCGACGTCGGTGAACACTATGTCAATGCGCAGGTCGCTCACGGGAGCCCCCTTCGTCAGGCCGACCAAGCGGCGCGTCTGAATAGCAAAGCGCCCCATGCAGAGGGACATCCGCATGGGGCTCAGGAAAAGGGAAGGAAAGGATGGTTGGTTTGAGGTCACCAAAGGAAGGTGACCATCCGGCTACTTGCGAGCTTCCTGAGAGCCCGTCAGCGTATCGAGCATCGCATTGACGTTCTGTCGCCCATGCGCGATACCTGTCCTCAAAACCAGTACGCACACAAGGGCAAGCGCCCCTACGATCACACCGCATACACCGGCGACGGTGCCCCCTCCTTCCGAGAAGCCCCAGTAGCCGAGCAGTACGGCCAGAGCCAGAACGGAGTAGGCAAGGCGCAACCACAGTTGCAGCCGTTGAATCGCCAAAGTCTGCGCGCGGGCCTCGGCAACCAGCGGATCATCCGTCTCCTGCCAAGGGCGACGATAGAGGGAGGGAGTACTCGCCTTCCCGCGCAATGTCTCGCGAAGCCCCATCTTGCCCACTCCGTTCGTAACTCGCTACTGCCGCCGCTACTAGTAGGACAGACCCGGGTCGAAGAAGCCCAGAAGAACGCCCACGAGTGCGACCACGACAAGCAGGCCCATCACGACGGTCGGCGACATCTTGCGCTTGGTCATGAGGTACCAGCACAGCCACACGAAGAAGATGTTCAGGAACTTGGGGAAGATGGAGTCCAGCGTGTCCTGAAGCACCAGGCCGCTGTCAGCGGAGAACTGGAAGCTGAGGGCGGTGGTGATGTTGATCCAGGTTGCGGCAACGGCGCCGATGACCATGGTGCCCACCATGACGATGGAGTCGCGCAGAGCGGCAGACTGCGGGCCGACGAGCGCCTCGACGGCGGAGCCACCGAGCTCATAGCCCTGGTCGAAGGCGAACTTCATGCCAAAGTACATGGCCAGGTTCCAGACGACGATGTAGAACAGCGGGCCGAGCACGCTGCCGCCGGTGGAGAGGCCGAGGGCGATGCCCAGGAGGATGGGGATGAAGGTACCGACGATGATGGAGTCGCCAAGACCGGCGAGCGGGCCCATCAGACCGGCGCGGATGCCGTTGATGGTGTCGTCGTCGAGCGGCTCGCCATTGGCGCGCGCCTCCTCGAGACCGACGGTGAGGCCCACGACCATGGTGCCGATCTGGGGCTCGGTGTTGAAGAACGTGCGGTAGGTGCTCAGGTACTTGACCTTGTCCTCGTCGTTGTCATACAGCTCGTCCACGACGGGCAGCATGGCGGCAAGGTAACCAAAGGTCTGCATGTGCTCCTGCGAGAAGCAGGTGAGGTTGCCGTAGATCCAGCGAAGGAACGCGCTCTTGCGCGCGGCAGCGGAGACTTTCTTCTCAGCCAT
>JAGAVX010000029.1 GCA_017941705.1 Atopobiaceae bacterium | reverse complement strand
TTTTAAAACTGTCAATGTTGTACGGTAACTATTAGGTGGACCTCCGCCGCACAGGCGTGCACGCAGGGCACTTAGCGGCGAATCCCCTTACTGAATCGTGAGAGAATCACGATGATTGCCGCAATCTCCGCGGCATCGCGCACGCAAACGCACCGCCCCCTCTTAAGCAGGTCTCATTTTGGCAAAGGATGAACGTGCTGAGCACGGCGGTGCGATCATGCATCTGTTACAGTGACTCAGTGGATTACGGAGAACACATGGAGACAACACGAGACAGACTTTTGCTCATCCTTGGCGCCGAGCGACTCGAGATGCTCGCCCGCGCTCGCGTGATGGTCCTGGGGCTCGGCGGCGTCGGGTCAAGCTGCGCCGAGGCGCTTGCCCGCGGCGGCATTGGGTCGCTGGTACTTGTCGACCGCGACGTGGTCGCACCAAGCAATATCAACCGCCAGGCCTTGGCCTTTCACAGCACCTTGGGGCGACCGAAGGCAGAGGTCATGCGCGATATGGTCGCCGACATCAATCCTGAATGTGACGTGTGCGCCGTGCAGGAGTTCATCGACAAGGATCGCGTTGCCGAGCAGCTTGGCTCGCTTCCCCACCCCGATTTCGTGGTGGACGCAATCGACACGGTCTCGCAAAAGCTAGCTATCGCCGCCTGGTGCCAGGAGGAGGGAATCCCCGAGGTCAGCGCCATGGGAGGGGCAAACAAGCTCGACCCCAGTCGCCTGCGCTTTGCCCCCATCGAGAAGACCACGGTCGACCCGCTCGCGCGCATCGTGCGCAAGGAGTGCCGCAAACGCGGGATACACGGGCTGATGGCGCTGTACTCGGACGAACAGCCGCGAGAGGCTGAGGGCAAGCGCGACGCCATCGATGAGCACGGCTTTGTGCGCGAGGGCCAGTCGATCCTGGGAACCATGAGCTACTTTCCGCCCATCATGGGGCAGATGCTGGCGGGATACGTTATCCGGCAGCTGGCGAGTCTGGAATAGGGACGCCGTAATCGAGTGGCGGAGCGATAGAATCTCACGGTAAGGCATCCTTAATAGGCGCACGAATGGAATGGTTGCTATGGCCACACCGACTGTATGGGACATGCACGTACATCTGGACTTCATGCGCAATTTGCCCGATGTCACGACCGAGGCCGAGCGCCTGGGCGTGGGGTTGTTCGCGGTCACGGTCGAGCCTGACGGATACGCAAGGGCACAGGAGGAGTTACGCGACGCGCCATGGGTCTGCCTAGGCGCAGGGCTACACCCCTGGTGGGTGGCGGACGGTCGCTGCGACGAGGAGGAAGTCAGCCGCACGCTGGAGCGCATAGGCCAGACGCGATACGTGGGAGAAATCGGGCTTGACCTCTCCCCCAAGCACGTCCCCGAGGGCTCGATCGACCGGCAGCTGCATGCGTTCGAGGCAATTGCGGAGACCTGCGCTGCGACAAGCGACGCAAACGCTCCCAAGGTTCTCTCGATCCATTCCGTGCAGTCAGCTGGACTCGCGCTCGATGTGCTGGAGCGAACGGGAGCACTCGCCTCGTGCAACTGCATCTTCCATTGGTTTAGTGGGACCAGTGACGAGCTGCACAGAGCGGTCAGGTCCGGTTGTCGTTTTTCGATCAACGAGATGATGCTTCGCACGCGGCGAGGGCGTGAGTACGCGCGCCAGCTGCCAGCAAACAGGCTATTGCTCGAAACGGACCTCCCGCCCGGTGAGGACGTTCCCTTTACCGCCTCGCAGATAAGATCCTCCCTCATGCGCACCGCAGAGCAGCTTGCGCAAATACGCGGTGTCAGCACGGACGACATCACGACGCTGACGCAGGAAAACAGCTTCTTGCTACTTGGCTAGCGTGTTTGAAACGAGTCTGAGCGGCACCGCTGTGACAAGACGAGTCAACGCCGTCACCTAGCGTGTGGTGCGAATTAGAATTTTACAGAATGCAAATAGTGCGCTATCCACCACAATGCAGGCCCGCACGCGAGGAGACGCTATCATGCACGACGTCTTTATCAGCTACTCGCACAAGGACGCCCAGGTTGCTGACGCCATCTGCCACCACATGGAGGAGGCCGGAATACGGTGCTGGTATGCCCCGCGCAACATCGGTCCCGGCGCCGAATGGGCAGATGCGATCATCGAGGCGCTCGAGGAGTGCAGTATCGTCGTTCTCGTCTTCACCGACTACTCCAACGCCTCCCGACAGGTGCAACGCGAGGTGGACACCGCCGTAACCCTCGGCAAAACCATCATTCCCTTCAAGCGCACGCAGGCCGACCCCACGGGCAGCATGCGCTACTACCTCTCGACCCTTCATTGGCTCGATGCCGTGGACACGCCCTTGGACAAATCCATCAAGGAGCTGGTAGGGCGTGCGCAAGCAATTCTCGCGTATGAGGAAGCGGCGGGCCAACGGCAAGGCGCGGATGACGAGCAGCCTTCGGAAGCGCAGCACGAGGTCAAGCCGTCACCGGAACAGCCGACCGTCACTCAGACCAAGCCCACTGTCGGCAGGAGCCGCATGCCCCTGTTTGCCGCCATAGCAGTCGTCGTGCTGGCCTGCGTAATCGGTCTTGCCACACTGGGCAACGACAGGGGCGCCTCAGCCACCGCGGCGGACACTTCCGCGCCGCAGGCAGAGGTATCCGACGCACAGGACGCCTCGGGCGATGCCACGTCAACAGCAGCCGAGGACACAACGGACGCCGCGAACTCCAGAGATACCTCCAGCAAGCAGAAGAAGGACGAAGAAGCACCAGCCGTCGAGCCGGTAGAAGGCGACGATGAAGCGGCAAGCGTCTACCTCTACACGGTGCAATACGACAACACGATTCGTCTTGACCGCTATTTTGGCCCCGAGAACGCCACCATGGTGCTTCCCACCACAATCGAGGGACTTCCCGTGACCAATGTCGGAGAGAAGTGCTTCGAGAGCTGCGAGTACATAGAGAAGCTCGTGCTTCCCCAAACGATGGAGATCATCCAGTACAGAGCCTTCTATGGCTGCAAGAACCTCAGGGAGGTGAACATACCCGCATCGCTCAAGAAGATCCTGGGATGGTCCTTCGCACATACGGGGCTGGTTGCCATGGAATTCCCCGACACGTTCGAGTCGCTCGACTATGGCGCCTTCTATTCGTGCGAGAACCTCGAGAGAGTCGTGCTCTCGCCCTCCGTCGACCATTTGGGAGAGAACACGTTCCGCCTCTGCGGCAACCTCAAGAGCGTTACCATGCCCGCAGAGCAGGTCGAGATCAACGCCAAGGCCTTCGACGCCAACACGGACGTCAAGATCATCGGCGTGGCTGGCAGCTACGCCGAGAAGTACGCCAAGGGCATGGG
>JAGAVX010000028.1 GCA_017941705.1 Atopobiaceae bacterium | reverse complement strand
TTTGAGCAGTGCATCACGAGCTCGGAAAAGACGTCGAGCGCGACCGCGGAGACGAGCTCGGGGTCGTCCTTGGCGAGGCGCGACTCGCAGATGTGGTAGGTGCCCGCGTTGCCAAGAGCGTGGAATAGCTGGTCGTCAGTGGGGGCGTTGCCCCTGGCCTGGTCGTTGGCAATCTTGGGTTCACGTTTGGCTGCGCGTAGCTGGGCATGCTCCGCCCGCATCAGTGTGAGGACCGCAGAACCGAGCTCGTCCTCCTGGCTTGCTCGCATTGCCTGGGGAATGCAGTGGTAGATGGCGTAGTCTCGCTCCCAGCGCAGAAGGTAGCTGTTGAGCTGGGACCCAAGGCGCTCGTCTGTCTCTTGGTACGCCTGGCCAAATGCGCGAAGGTCGCGTAGCCCCTGCTCGCCCGGCGTGGTCCCGATCCCGCAGAGCAGCTCGTAGACGTACACGAACGCAAACGAGAGCGGCGCAGGGTTCACCTGACCCTGTCGGATCTTCGTGCGCCACGAGAAGTACCCGCGTAGCTGGTGGTCGGACATGGCTGCGTAGGTGGGGTAGTACTGCGAGAAGGTGCCATTGAACTCGTAGTCGTCCTCGTAGTCGGCCATGAGCTTTGCCTGCTGGTAAAAGATGTTGCCCATCGCCGAGCTTCCATAGGCAAGCGACGCAGGTACGCCGCCGTTCTCGAGCCTACGCATCTCCTTGATGGGCTGAGGCGTGGGCGACATGCCGATGGAGTTGAGCGCGTTGCTGATCGGTCTGCCGAGCTCGAGATCGAGCGAGCGAATCCAGTCACTAAAGCTGCCTTGCGCCGCGTGGGGCCTCGCGTCATGCTCCTGTCGGGCGGACTCACGCGGGGCTGGCCTTGTCCGGGAGGTCTCGGCACGCTCCCTGCGGACGCGCGCATCGTTGGCGTGTCGCCTTGCCCGCTCGGCCGAGCGCTGCTCCATGCGGGCCTTGAAGTCGCTGCCGCGCTCGATGAGTGGCTGGTCGGAGTAGGTGCGCGAGGAGAACGCAGCCCCTTCCTTCAGGCGCCGGTCGCCAAGCAGCTGCTCGATGATGTCGTCGATATTGGGCACGTCCACCTCCTCCCGCGTGACTCTCTATTGTAGCGCGATAATAAGAACACGTGTGCGATACATGATGATTGCCGCACACGAGCATATTGCTCCATGGAGCTGTGCTTCGCTGATTGGGTTTTGTAGGCGCTTTTTTAGAGCCTGTCGCTGGGACGCACCTACAACCAAGCTTGTAGGTGCATTTTGAGCGCGAAATCGAGCAGGCAGATTCGCAGGGACTCAAAACCTGCATACAAAGTGCCACAGAGCGCTTGCTGACGACGTTTTGGCACCTACAAAGCGGTTTGTAGGTGTTCGCACGGAAGCTGCCCTGGAGCGGGAGAGTGAGGCGGGCCGTTCTTGAGTGGCGAAGCGACCTGCCTCCGCCGCCGGAGCTGTCCCAGCGGGCTTGCCTATATGGCAATGCATACAAGTCACTTTGTAGGTGTCCTTTGGCTGCGAAAGTCGGCCGATTCTTACTTTGGTTGCAGCTTTTGGGGCCGCCAGTCGGAGGGCCTTCGTTTTGACGCTCAAAAACGCACCTACAAAGCTGCTTGTAGGTGCGCTTTTGCGGGACTCCAGAAAAAAGCACTGACAAAAGGTAGTGTGCCCAAATACTCGGCTGAAGCCCCACTGGCACGTGCCCGTGACAGCTTCCGCCGCACCCTTTCCTTCGTAGCTTTTTTGCATCGACGTGTCTTCTACGAGGTCAGCCCCTCCGGTCACGTATCATGTTGCCGTTAGGGCATGATCCACCAAATCCAGGAAGGCAGGACCATATGGTCTCTCGCGTCTATGTTGAGAAGAAACCCGGGTTTGACGTCGAGGCGCACGAGCTCAGCCATGAGTTGCGCCACACGCTCGGCATCCACGGGCTCAAGAACCTCCGCCTCATCAACCGCTACGATGTCGAGGGCATCTCGCAGGAGCTCTTCGAGCGCTGCGTGCCCACCGTCTTCTCAGAGCCCCAGTCCGACAACGTCTGCTTTGAGCTGCCCGACTTTGGCGACGCGACCGTCTTTGCCGTCGAGTTCCTGCCCGGCCAGTTTGACCAGCGCGCAGACTCGGCGAGCGAGTGCGTGCAGCTGCTCTCGCAGGGCGAGCGTCCTGACGTCCTCTCGGCCAAGGTCTACGTGCTCGAGGGCGACCTCTCCAGCGACGACGTCGCCGCAATCAAGCACTACGTGATCAACCCGGTCGAGGCGCGCGAGGCGTCTCTCGCCGAGCGTGACACTCTCAAGATGGACTACCCCAAGCCGCCCATGGTCGAGACGCTCGAGGGCTTCCTCGACCTCACCCAGGACCAGCTGCAGGCCTTCATCGACGAGCGCGGCCTGGCCATGGACCTGGCGGACATCACCTTCTGCCAGCAGTACTTTGCGCAGGAGGGCCGCAACCCCACCATCACCGAGATCAAGATGATCGACACCTACTGGAGCGACCACTGCCGCCACACCACCTTTGGCACGGTGCTCGACGAGGTGAAGATCGACGACGCGATAGTCCAGGCAGCCTTTGACCGTTACCTGCAGATGCGCGAGGAGCTGGGCCGCACCGACAAGCCGATCTGCCTCATGGACATGGGCACCATCGGCGCCAAGTACCTCAAGGCCAAGGGCATCCTCACCGGCCTCGACGAGAGCGAGGAGATCAACGCCTGCACCGTCAAGGTCAAGGTGGATGTCAACGGCGCCGACGAGGACTGGCTCTTCCTCTTCAAGAACGAGACGCACAACCATCCGACCGAGATCGAGCCCTTTGGCGGCGCGGCCACCTGCATCGGCGGGGCCATCCGCGACCCGCTCTCGGGCCGCAGCTACGTGTACCAGGCCATGCGCGTGACCGGTGCCGCCGATCCCACGGTCCCCGTGAGCGAGACCATCCCCGGCAAGCTGCCGCAACGCAAGCTCGTGCGCACGGCCGCCGCCGGCTACTCCAGCTACGGCAACCAGATCGGCCTCGCGACCGGCCAGGTCAGCGAGCTGTACCATCCCGGCTACATGGCCAAGCGCATGGAGATCGGCGCCGTGGTGGGCGCCGCTCCGCAGGCCAACGTGCGCCGCGAGTGCCCAGCTCCGGGCGATGTTATCGTGCTTCTGGGTGGCCGCACCGGCCGCGACGGCATCGGTGGCGCCACCGGCAGCTCCAAGGCGCACAAGCTCGAGAGCCTCGAGACCTGCGGGGCCGAGGTGCAGAAGGGCAACGCCCCCGTCGAGCGCAAGCTCCAGCGCCTCTTCCGCCGCACGGACGCATGCCAGCTCATCAAGCGCTGCAACGACTTTGGTGCCGGCGGCGTGAGCGTGGCAATCGGCGAGCTGGCCGACGGCCTGTTCATCGACCTCAACAAGGTCCCCAAGAAGTACGAGGGCCTCGACGGCACCGAGCTTGCCATCTCCGAGAGCCAGGAGCGCATGGCCGTGGCGCTCGCTCCCGAGGACGTCGACGAGTTCATCGGCTACGCGCACGAGGAGAACCTCGAGGCAACGCCGGTCGCGACCGTCACGGCGGAGCCGCGCCTTCGCATGGTGTGGGAGGGCGAGACCATCGTCGACGTGAGCCGCGAGTTCCTGAACTCCAACGGTGCACCCAAGCACCAGGCGGTTCATGTGCCCGAGCAGGGGGACTATGCCCCCACTTGGCAGGGCGCCACGGTGTCCGAGCGCATGCGCAACCTGGTCAGCGACCTCAACGTGGCCTCCAACAAGGGCCTCTCCGAGCGCTTTGACTCCACGATCGGTGCAGCCACCGTGTTGATGCCCTTTGGCGGCAAGACCCAGCTCACGCCGAGCATGGCCATGGTCGCAAAGCTCCCCGTGCTGGGCGAGACGACCACGGTCAGCGGCATGGCCTGGGGATTCAACCCCTACCTCTCCAGTGCCAACCAGTTCACCGGTGCCTACCTCGCCGTGGTCGAGAGCGTGTGCCGCCTGGTGGCGGCGGGCCTGCGCCACAAGGACGCCTACCTGACCTTCCAAGAGTACTTCGAGCGCCTGCGCACCGAGCCCGAGCGCTGGGGCAAGCCCACCGCGGCAGTGCTCGGCGCGCTCATGGCGCAGGTGGACCTGGGCATCGGCTCCATCGGCGGCAAGGACTCCATGAGCGGCAGCTTCGAGGACCTCGACGTGCCGCCCACGCTGGTGAGCTTTGCCACAGCCGTCGGCAAGATAGATCGCATCACCTCGTCCGAGTTCAAGGGCGCGGGTCATCGCGTCATTGCGGTGGTTCCTCGCTATGATGAGGTCGGAGTGACGCCGGATCCCCATGCCATGCTCGGCGTGCTCGACTACATCGAGGAGCTCATCGGCTCTGGCGCCGCCCTTGCCGTCTCTACCTGCGGTTATGGCGGGCCTGCAGAGGCGCTCTTCAAGATGTGCGTGGGCAACCAGCTGGGTGTGGCAGTCGATGAGCACTTTACCGACAAGGCGATCTTCAGCCTCGCGTACGGGGGATTCATCGTAGAGCTCGCTGACGGGGCCGTGGTTCCCGAGGAGCCCGAGGACGTGGCCGTTGGGCCCCTGGGCTTCACGACGTCCGAGTACGTGTTTTCGGCTTGCGGAGAGCAGGTGGACCTCGGTGAGCTGCAGGAGGCGTGGGAGTCCGCGCTCGAGCAGGTCTTCCCGTATCGCGGTGAGGGGAAGCAGGTGGAGGCCGTGAGCTTCCGTCGCGCCGAGCATGCCGACGCGCCCAAGGTGGCGCCGCTGGTACGTGTGCCGCGC
>JAGAVX010000027.1 GCA_017941705.1 Atopobiaceae bacterium | reverse complement strand
GAGCTGCAGGAGGCGTGGGAGTCCGCGCTCGAGCAGGTCTTCCCGTATCGCGGTGAGGGGAAGCAGGTGGAGGCCGTGAGCTTCCGTCGCGCCGAGCATGCCGACGCGCCCAAGGTGGCGCCGCTGGTACGTGTGCCGCGCCCGCGCGTGATCATCCCAGTGTTCCCGGGCAACAACTGCGAGTACGACTCCGCTCGCGCCTTCGAGCGCGCCGGCGCCGAGGCCCACACGTTCATTGTCAACAACCTCACGCCCGAGCGCGTGGCCGAGGGCACGCACGAGCTGGTACGCCAGATTGACGCCAGCCAGATCATCATGATTCCCGGAGGCTTCAGCGGCGGCGACGAGCCCGACGGCTCGGCCAAGTTCATCACTGCCTTCTTCCGTGCGCCCGAGGTGACCGAGGCCGTGCGGAGGCTGCTCAACGAACGCGACGGCCTGATCCTCGGCATCTGCAACGGGTTCCAGGCGCTGGTGAAGCTGGGCCTGGTGCCCTATGGCGACATCGTGCCCATGACCGACGCATGCCCCACGCTGACGTTCAACAGCATCGGTCGCCACCAGAGCCGCTTGGTGCGCACGCGCGTGGCGAGCGACCTCTCGCCCTGGCTCTCGCAGTGCGAGGTGGGCGACGTCCACACCATCGCGATCAGCCACGGTGAGGGACGCTTTGTGGCGAGCCCCGAGCTGGTGGCTCAGATGGCCGCATCGGGCCAGATCGCTACGCAGTACGTGGACGAGGCTGGCGTGCCCAGCATGGATCTCTCGGTCAACCCCAACGGTTCGGTCATGGCAATCGAGGGCATCACCAGCCCCGATGGTCGCGTGCTGGGCAAGATGGGCCATACCGAGCGCTGGAGCGAGGGCAACTACCAGAACGTGCCCGGCAACCCGTACCAGCCGCTCTTTGCAGGGGGCGTGGCCTACTTCAAGTAGGCTTGGTGCAGGCTCGCGGCACACCTGCTCCCCGGGAACTCCCGTGCCATCGGTGGCACGGGAGTTCCCGGGGAGCAGGTGCGTCGCGACGAGGGCTACTCGGACTTCAGCGACTCGACAAAGTGCTGGTAGTCGGCTTCGTTCTGGTCTGCGTAGGCGCGCGCGAACTTGACCATCGCACGATCGAACGTCTTCTTCTTGCCCAGATAGCTGGCGATGGCAAAGCGGTTTCCCGTGCGCGCGTGCGCATGGGCGAGCGTCCACCCGCATACGGCCGCCAGACCGGAGAGGTGCTCCGCGTCAATGACGCTCAGGTCGACCGAACCCTTTCCGTTCCAGAGCTGGCGCACGTAGAAATCCCGTAGCCTGCCATTCTCGTCGGGAAGGCTGCACCAGCCGAGCAGTGCGTCGCTCACAGCCTGCAGCGCCCGCTGTCCCTCCACGACCCGCTGTCCGTGATGGGCTTGTTCGCACTTGCCGCAAAAGCGTTCGAGCACCGACTCCTGAGCCTCCTTTACCTGCAGGATCAGGGGGTCTTTCAGGCTTGTGCCCTCAAGCGCCACGACGAGTGCGTGGGTGCCAACGCTTCCCACACCGACGACCTTATGCGCGACGTCGACGCCGTTGTAGTGCCGCATCATATTGCGGGTCTCGGGCCGCATGGTGTCACGGTACTCCGCAAGTCCCAGATCGAGCAGGCGCATGGCGCCGTCCGAGCCCAGGGTGTTACCCCATTTGATCGTGCCGATCATCTCTCGCCAGGGAACAAGCGTTGGTGGCATGCTCTTGAAGCGCAGGTGCCCGTCGACCTCCTCGGTTAGCTTCTCTGCCGCTCGCGTGTTGTTCTTGCTGCGCATCTTCTTGAGGGCACGCTTCGCCTGCTTGCGATCCTCCGATGATGCGTCGTCCGACAGGAGCTCGAGCAGCTCGGCCAGGTCGACGTGGTCATACCAGACCTCGAGGTTGCCCATCTTGGCAAAGTTGCGCATGCTCGTGCGGTAGCTTTGGGCGCAGAGGCGAATGGCGTCATTGCGCTCCTTCTTTGAGAAGCCGCGGTCGCGTCCGCAGATCTCGACGCTCGTGACCAGTCGCTTGATGTCCCACTCCCATGGGCCAGGGGCGGTCTCGTCAAAGTCGTTCATGTCAAAGACCATGCGACCCTCTGGGGACATGAACATGCCAAAGTTGGCTATGTGCGCATCGCCGCACGCCTGTACCGTTATTCCCGTCGAAGGGGTGTGGGAGAGGTCTGACGCCATGATGAGCGCAGCCCCACGATAGAACGTGAAGGGCGACACGGCCATGCGTTTGTGGCGGAGGGGAACCAGTTCCTGTATGCGCGTCTCGTCCTGCGAGTGCAGAAGTGCGACGGGATCCTCTCGCGTCTCGGGGACAGACCAGGTCGCATGATCCTCGAGGGGGAATTGGTCGCGCAGCTGCCGCCCCCACTCCCTGCTCTCGGCGGGACCGAGGGCCTCCTTTGCCGCCTGCGCATCCCTGAAGATTCTTCCTATGCGCGCGTGCCTCTCGATCGCCTCGGAGAGCATCCGTATCACCGCCCCGCCATCGGTTGGAAGGCGGCTAGTCTCGCGACTGGCCGCCCAGCCCTGTGCATTCGTTACCCTAGCGAGATTAGCACGACAACGTAGGCAGCCGTCACTGCCAGAGCGAGCCAATCGCTTGGATGCATCTGGAGTGGGTGCCAGTGCCCGCGAGCCGCCCCGCCCTCGTAGCAACGGGCATCCAGTGCGCGGGAGAGGCCATTGGCATGCCTCAGGCTGCTTGCCAGCAGGGCGACGATGACGGGGACGACGGCGCGCACGCGCCGGATGGGCGAGCCCTCTGCCAGCGCTCCGCCACGTGCGGTTTGCGCGTCGACGATGGCAGAGGCCTCGTCGGCGATGGTGGGTATGAAGCGCAGCATGAGCGAGAAGACCATGGCGATCTCGTGGCCGGGAAGCCCGATGCGTGACAGGGGTGCGAGCAGTGCGTCAAAGGCATCGGTGAGCTGCGTGGGTGTGGTCGTGAGCAGGATGAGGTTCGCGGCGATGACCGCAACGACCAGACGCAGCGAGTAGTTGACGGCTGCCCAGAGGCCGTCCGTGGTGATGCGGAGCGGCCCGAAGGAGACAAGCGTGTCTCCTGAGGTCACGAGCAGCAGGTTGAAGAGCGAGAGAACCATCAGAACGGCGATGACGGGACGAATCGACTCGAGCACCTTGCCTGCCGGCACGCGCGACGCCAGCACGAGCGCCAATGCGCACGCCCATCCAAATGCCAGTTGCACGGGCGTCTGGATGAAGAACACGCTCACCATGAGCGCGACGCCACATACGATCTTGGCGCGAGGGTCAAGACGGTGGATGGGAGAGTCTGCGGGGACGTAACGCCCGAGCGAGATTCTAAAGGCCATGCTCCACCTCCTCGTGCACGAGGTTCGCGATGGCATCGGCAAGCTCGTCGATCGACAGGGGCGTCCCAACGGGAACGCCGGCATCCTCCAGTCGCATCGCCCAGGCGAGCGCGTCGGGAAGCCCCAAGCCGCTCTCGCGAAGAGTCTGTTCGGTGCTGGGAGAGAAGACCTCCGCCGGCGAGCCGTCGAGGAGCACCCTTCCCTCGTTGAGCACGATGACCTGCTCGGCCATGGCTGCGTCATCCATCGAGTGGGTCACCTGGATGACGGTGGTTCCGCGTGCATGGATGTCGGTGATGATGGCGCGCAGCTGGGCCCTGCCATGCGGGTCAAGGCCAGCGGTCGGTTCGTCGAGGACGAGGATGCGGGGTTCCATGGCGAGGATGCCGGCGAGCGCGCAGAGCCGCTGCTGGCCACCTGACAGGTGGAAGGGAGAGGACAGCTCTCGTCCCAGAAGGCCCACGAGCGCGAGAGCTTCGTGGCATCGGCGCTCGATCTCCTGCGCGGGGAGGCCGAGGTTGGTGGGGCCGTAGGCAACGTCCTCCCAGACCGTCTCGGCAAAGAGCTGCCGCTCGGGATGCTGCATGACATATCCCACGTGCCCATGCAGCTGCCGGCGCTGCCTGCGGCCGTTCGAAGGGATGCCGTCCACGACGAGCGTGCCGGCGTCGGGTGCCTCGAGGGCGCAGAGCAGGCGCAGCAGCGTCGACTTGCCCGACCCCGTCTGTCCCACGATTGCCGTCATCGAGCCGCGTGGTATCCGGAAGCTGATGCCGTCGAGTGCGGGGCGGCGGTCCTCGCGCGCGTCGGTGTCTCCGTAGGAATAGCTGAGGGAGTCCGCGCGTATCGCATCCTCGGACGAGGCGCCTGCGAGGCGGTACGAGCCCTCGCGAGCTCGCATGAGTTGGTCGCGAGGGCGTTTGGCCTGCCCATCTGCGGGCATGGCTTCGCTGGTTACGCTGCAGATCGAGTCGAGCAGCTGGTCCTCGTCACAGGTCCATGGGACAGTGACATCGCGAGCTTGCAGCGCCTCGGCCAGACGGGAGACGAAGGGTTCCTCGAGGCCGAGGGAGACCAGCTCCTCGCTGTGGGAGAACACCTTCTGCGGGGTGCCCTGCAGCACCAGTCGCCCCTTGTCCAGGATGACGACGCGGTCGGCGGCAAGGGCCTCCTCCATGAAGTGCGTCACATGGATGATCGTGGTGCCCGCGTCGTGGAGCTTGTCCATGACGCGCATGATGCCGCGCCGTCCGCGCACGTCGAGCAGGGCGCCAGGCTCGTCGAGCACCAGCACCTGGGGCTCCATCGCAAGCGCTCCCGCGATGGCCACCCGCTGCTTCTGGCCACCCGACAGGCGGCTCGGGTCTGCCTGCGCATAGCGGTCAAGCGCGACCCGGTGCAGCTCGCGGGCCACCCGCTCGCCGATCTGCTCGGAGGGGACCCCGAGGTTCTCGGGCCCAAACGCGACGTCCTCCTCGACGACGGAGGTGACTATCTGATCGTCGGGGTTCTGGAACACCAAGCCAAGGCGACGTCTCGCGCGCCGGTATGCGTCAAAGTCGACTCCGACCGACGTGCACGCGAGCTCGCCGACCAGCATGACACAGCCCTCGTCAGGCGCCAAGAGGCCGCACAGCACCGAGGCAAGCGTCGACTTGCCCGAGCCGTTGGGTCCGAGGATGCACACGCGCTCGCCCTCGGCGACGTCGAGCGTGACGTCGTCGAGGGCAGTGATGCCGTGCTCGTAACGCAGGGTCACATGCGAGAGTGAGAGTGTCGGCCTCGTCATGGTGCGTTGCCGCTAGTCCTGCAACGCCTTGGAGAGCGGCTTGTACACCAACGCCGTGACGACGCAGTTGATGGCGATCTTGATGGCGTTGAACGGCAGGAGCACGGGGACGATCATTCCGATGACCGCCTCACGCGGGGCTCCCATGTAAAGGGGCGTCACGATGATGTTCGCGATGATGGTGGTGACCAGGCAGACGACCGCCCCGACGGCCATGCCGATGAGCGCGCCGCGGAACGACGTGTCGCGCTGGTACACGATCGATGCGGGAAGCACGAGCGAGAGCGTTGCCACGATGGCCATGAACGCCCCGTACACGCCGCTTTGCGTGGCAAGGTGCACCAGGTAGGGGAGCACCGACACCACAACGCCGGTCGAGGGGCCAAAGGCGAAGCCGGCCACCAGCGCCACGATGGCGGAGGGGTCGTACTTGAGGAAGGTCACTCCGGGCAGGATCGGAAACTCGATGAAGAGCGTGGCGATGGCGGCAACGGCGCAGAAGAGCGCGGTTGTCGCAATGCGCTTGGTGCTCCAGCCGCCCGTAGCGGTGGTAGCGTGGGTGTCATGACGTGAGCTTGAAATGGTGGCCATGTCGGCGCCTCCGTTTCTTCCATCCGGACTGTAACCGTTGGCTCTGGATTCGCACCAGATCGGCCGCTCTTGCGGTTCGCGGGCTTTGGGACCCTGTCCCAATACCGCCAGTGGGGAATTGCACCCCGCCCTGAAACTGTATGAGAGAAAGCATAGTCGCAACAGTGCGGCGTGGCAAGGGGAGAACTAGGGATTTACTCAAGCAGTGTGGTCCGGACCACACAGAGGCTCGTTTGATGATGCTGTTGCGCTGATGATTGCGTGCACGAATGTGTGTTGGCTTCACGCTCGCGTATACTGTTGCAACTCATATACGTAAAACGGGGGAGCGTGAGTAGCACATGACCGGAGACGGCCGAGAACGCGAGGAGTTGTCCTGGCGGATGCGCCAGATAGTTGGCGAGGACAACGTCCTCATCGATGAGCCCATGTCCAAGCACACCACCTTCGAGATCGGTGGTCCTGCCGACCTGTTCGTCATTCCAGAGACAACCGAGGAGGTTCGCGAGGTCGTCGCAGCCTGCCGTGACGCAGAGGTGCCCTACTTCGTCCTGGGAAACGGCTCTGACCTGCTGGTCTCCGATGAGGGTTACCGCGGCGTGATCATCGGGCTCTCTGATGGGTTCACCAATGTCTCCATCGATGACAACGAGATGACCTGCCAGGCGGGCGTGAGCCTTCGCGAGGCCTCTGAGATGGCATGCGAGCTCGGTTTGACCGGGCTTGAGTTCGCCTGTGGCATTCCCGGCTCGATCGGCGGCGCTTGCTTCATGAATGCGGGGGCATACGACGGATGCATGGCTGACGTGCTCAAGTGCGTCCGCGTCATCATGCCGGACGGGAGCCTGGAGACCATCGGCATCGACGACTTGAATATGGGCTATCGCTCCTCCCGCGTGCGCGACGAGGGGCTCGTGGTGCTCACGGCGACGTTCCGTCTGCGTCAGGGGGATCCCGAGGCCATTCGTGCCAAGATGGACGACCTCACGCACAGGCGCGAGTCAAAGCAGCCGCTTGACAAGCCAAGCGCTGGCTCGACGTTCAAGCGTCCCGAGGGCTACTTTGCGGGCAAGCTCATCATGGATGCGGGGCTTCAGGGATATCAGTCTGGCGGCGCCGCTGTCTCAAAGAAGCACGCGGGCTTTGTGGTGAACCTGGGAGGCGCGACCGCCGAGGATGTCAAGGCGGTCATCGCGCACGTCCAGGATGAGGTCGAGCGCCAGTTTGGCGTGCGCCTCGAGCCCGAGGTCCGCTTCCTGGGATAGGTTTTCTCACTGCGGCACGGAAACTCCCCGGGAACTCCTGTGCCACGAGGCGTTCTGTCTCGTGGCACAGGAGTTCCCGGGGAGTTTCCGTGCCGCTGGAAAGTTGTTCTGCAGCCTAGTTCTTGAGGGAGTTGAGCGGTGCGGGGAAGCGTCCCCCGCGATGCGCAAGCACGCTGCCGGCAAACTGGTTGATCGGCATGACCGGTGCCGTACCAAGCAGGCCGCCAAACACCAGTGTGTCGCCGACCTCGTGCCCGATGGCAGGAATCACACGGACAGCGGTCGTCTTGGTGTTGATGACACCGATGGCCATCTCGTCGGCGATGAGCCCGGCGATGGTCTCGGGCGTGGTGTCGCCCGGTACGGCGATCATGTCGAGACCGACCGAGCACACGCTGGTCATGGCCTCGAGCTTCTCGAGGGTGAGCGCGCCCTCCTCGGTTGCGCGGATCATCCCTGCGTCCTCGGACACCGGGATGAAGGCTCCCGAGAGTCCTCCCACGCTCGAGCTTGCCATGACGCCACCCTTCTTGACGGCGTCGTTGAGCAGGGCGAGCGCGCAGGTGGTGCCGGGTCCGCCCGTGCGTCCGACACCGATGATCTCGAGGATCTCGGCCACCGAGTCGCCCGCCGCAGGAGTCGGCGCGAGACTCAGGTCGACGATGCCCTTCTCCACGCCCAGTCGCGTGCTTGCCTGGCGACTCATCAGCTCTCCGGCACGCGTGATCTTGAAGGCGGTCTCCTTGATCTTCTCGGCCACGTCCATGAGGCTGGCGTCCTCGGGCAGTTGGCGCAACGCGGCCGCCATGACGCCAGGGCCACTGACGCCCACGTTGATGACGGCGTCAGCCTCGCCGCCGCCGTGAATGGCGCCCGCCATGAAGGGCGAGTCCTCGACCATGTTGGCAAACACCACGAGCTTTGCCGCCCCGCAGCAGTCGCGCGCGGTCGTCGCCTCCGCGGCCCTCACGATGGTGTCGGCCATCAGCATTACGGCGTCCATGTTGATGCCCGCCCTCGTCGAGGCGACGTTGACGCTCGAGCACACGCGCTCGGTCGTGGCAAGCGCCTCGGGGATCGACGCGATGAGGCGCCGGTCGGCATTTCCCAGGCCCTTTTGCACCAGTGCCGAGAAGCCGCCGAGGAAGTCGATGCCAAGCGTCTCGGCGGCACGGTCGAGCGTGCGCGCGAGTGGCGTAAGGTCGGCGTCGGGGCACGCGGCGGCAATCTGGGCGATGGGGGTGACCGAGACGCGCTTGTTGGCGATGGGGATGCCGTACTCTCGCTCGAGCTCGTCTGCGACCTCGACCAGATGCTCGGCGGTGTGGGTTATGCGGTCATAGACCTTCGTGCACATGCGCTCGATGCTCTCGTCGGCGCAGGCGTGCAGGGAGATGCCCATGGTGATGGTGCGCAGGTCGAGGTTCTGCTGCGAGACCATGCTGAGTGTCTCGGCGACCTCCTCGGGAGTGATGGCCATAGTAGTCCTTGTGACGGCGTGGCAATGGCCTCCCATTATGCCCGATGGGAGCGGCTGGACAGTAGCGCCGGCGCCCTTGGTCATGAAACGTCCTTGCACGCGGACGGGCGAGCAGGGACGTCCCATGGGTGATTTGGTGCGTGCGGATCAGGCGCTAGCTCTTGCTTGCGGCCTTGGTGGGGGTGCTGAACGAGTAGATCGTCTTGCTGACAAAGGGGCGCATGGGTGTGAACACGGGCTGCGGGAAGTTCTTGTGGTGGATTGCGTCGGGATAGTACTGAGTCTCGAGCGCGATGCCTGCGAAGGCTTCGTAGTGCGCGCCACCCTTGGCCCACGGCACGTCGATGAAGTCCGCCGTGAACACCTGCAGCCCGGGTGCGTCGGTCGATACCGTCATCGCGATGCCCGTCTTGTCGCCGACCAAGCGTGCCACCTGCGTGACCTTGCCCTTGTTCTCGAGGCAGTAGTTGTCGTCATAGCCCTCTGGCATCTGCTCGATGAAGGCGCCGATCTTGCGGGCGGTGTTGAAGTCGTAGGGAGTGTCGGCCACGGGTGCGATCTCGCCCGTGGGGATGTTGCCTTCCTGGGGCGTGTAGTTCTTGGCCGAGATCTGCAGTGTGTGGTCGAGCACGTCTCCGGATGCGTGGCCGTTGAGGTTCCAGTAGGCATGGCTGGTGAGGTTGATGATGGTCGCCTCGGAGGGCAGCGCGCTGTAGTAGATCATGAGCTGATTGGTCTCGGAGAGGCGATACGTGACGTGCACCTGCACCGACCCAGGGAAGCCCTGGTCACCCTTGCGGCTCGTGAGCTCGAAGGTGACCGACGTGTCGTCAAGGTTGGTGACCTTCCAGATGCGCTCCGACCACTTGTGGGGCCCGCTGTGCAGGCTGTGAGGTCCCGAGTTGGCGGTGAGACGGTAGCTCGATCCGCCGATCTCGAACTTCGCTCCCGCGATGCGATTGGCGCAGCGGCCGACGATCGCACCGATATTGATGTTGTCGTCGATGTAGCCTGCCGCGCCGGCATGACCCAGCAGGACGTCGGGGGCATTGCCCTTTCCGTCTGGCATGTGGCAGCAGACCATGTTTGCTCCGAGGTCGGTGACGCCAACGACCGCGCCTGTCTCGTTGCTGAGCAGATAGAGGCTGGCCTTTCCGGCGGGGACGGTTCCAAAGGGGAGTGTGGTCTGCATGATGGTCCTCCTGCTTAAGATGACGACATGTCTCCACTCTACTCGCTTTGCGTGGGCCGACATGGGTATTCGCCAGGCGGTTCGGTGAGGCACGCCGCCAGGCGGTATGCAGCCTGGCACGTACGTGGTGCGCCACTGTGTACGTACAAGACGCAAAAGGCTCGTCAGACACGTACACAGTGCACCACTGTGTACGCTCATGACGCAAAACGGAGCCCTCACAGCATGCTTTTGTGTCTGTGACGTCCATAGTCATCTACTGTGTACGCCTATGACGAAAGAAGCGCACCTCAGTCGTACGCAGGGCGCCACTGGTACGTCAGATTCGGCCTCGTCTCGCACGCCGCAGGCGCAGACCGCACGCGCAGCATCCCTAAATCCAGACCGCTCTGCACGAGCAGCCAAGCTCAAACGCGCTATCATGCTTGTGGCACACGCGCGCGAGCCTGTGCATGGGTGCCACCCATCCTCTCATTGGAAGGACCTTCATGCTGTTCATTGGCGTTGACCTTGGCACGACTGCAACACTACTGCTCCTGATGGACGAGGAGGGCCAGGTCAGACGTACGATTGCGAAGGCATACCCGCTCTACTTCCCACAGGCGGGCTGGTGCGAGCAGGACCCAAACGTGTGGTGGGCCGCTGTGAGCATCGGCATTCGCGAGCTCGTGCGCGGATACGACGTGAGCCAGATCAAGGGCATCGGCGTCTCGGGCCAGATGCACGCCCTGGTCGCCCTCGGAGCCGACGACAAGCCCGTGTGCCCCGCGATTCTCTGGAACGACGGAAGGGCGCAGTTCCAGAGCGACTACCTCAACAACGAGGTCGGACGACGGTGGCTCTCCGCCAAGACGGGCAACGTGTCGTACCCCGGTTTCACAGCTCCCAAGCTTCTGTGGCTGCGCGAGGAGGAGCCGCAGGCATTCTCGAGCATCTCCAAGGTCATGCTCCCCAAGGACTACATCAACTATCGTCTGACGGGCGTTCACTCGACGGATTGCTCGGACGCGTCGGGAACCCTGCTTTTCGACGTGCGTACGCGCACTTGGTCAAAGCCCATGCTCAACATCTGCGGCTTGCGCGACGACCAGCTTCCCAAGGTGCATGAGAGCTATGACCCCATTGGAACCCTGCTGCCGAGCGTGGCGGAGGAGCTGGGACTGCCCGCAGAAGTCGTCGTGTGTGCCGGCGCGAGTAACAACGCTGCTGCGGCGATCGGGACCGATACGGTCGGGACGGGAAGGTGCAACATCCGCATCGGGTCATCGGGCACCATCCTGGTCAGCAATGACACGTTCATGGTCGACGAGCACAACGCACTGCACAGCTTTGCGCACGCCGACGGCACCTACCACTTCCTGGGATGCATGCTGTCCGCGTCGGCGAGCAACCGCTGGTGGATGAACGACATCCTCAAGACCCGCGACTACGCCGGCGAGCAGGCGCGCATCGACCGCAAGAAGCTCGGGCACAACAGCGTCTTCTTCCTTCCGTACCTGATGGGCGAGCGCAGTCCCTACAACGATCCAAACGCGCGCGGCGCCTTCATTGGCATGCACCTGCAGACCTCGCGTGAGGACATGACGCTCGCGGTGCTCGAGGGCGTGGCGTTTGCGATGCGGGACTGCCTTGACATCGCGCGCGCCGAGGACGTACAGGTCAAAGGCTCGACCATCAGTGGCACGAAGGTCACTCCCTTCTGGAAGGAGATCTTCTGCAACGTCCTGGGCATACCGCTTATCACCACGAAGGTCCCCGATGTGACGAGCTTTGGCTCCGCGATTCTCGCCTGCGTGGCATGCGGCGCCTGGCCTGACGTGCGCAGCTGCTCGCACGAGCTGGTCAAGACTGCGGAACTCATCGAGCCGGACCGCTGGACGGTCTCCCTCTACCAGGAGCGTTACGACATATGGCACTCGCTCTATCCCATCCTGCGTCCCAAGTTCGGACGGATGAAGTAGCGGCGAGCCAATTTGGAAGGACCCATCATGAACGACATCGAGCTTTCCCAAGGCCTCTGCGAGTTTATCGAGGCAAGCCCCAGCATGTTTCACGCCGCGCGCGCGTTGGCGGGACGGCTTGACGCGGCGGGATTCGTGCCGCTGCGCGAGGGCGAGCGTTGGGGGATCGAGCGGGGTGGCAGCTACTATGTGATGCGCAATGCCTCGAGCGTGATTGCGTTCAGGGTCGGTTCGCGCGTGCCTGCGGATGGGTACCGGTTCCAGATGGCGGCCGCCCACACTGACTCGCCGACCTACAAGGTCAAGCACCATCCAGAACTCGATGGGCCGGGAGGGACGCTGAGGCTTGACGTGGAGCCCTATGGCGGCATGCTCGATGCGACATGGCTCGATCGGCCGCTTGGCATTGCCGGTCGCGTGGTGGTACGTACGCCGGACGGCGGCATCGAGAGCCGGCTGGTCGCGTCGGATCGCGACGTGGCGCTCATACCGAACGTAGCCATTCACCAGCGCCGCAACGCCAAGGAGGGCTTCGCGATCAACCGTCAGGTCGACATGTGCCCGCTCATCTCCGCTGGCGAGCTCGGGCGGGGATCCTTTGATGCCATGGTCGCCGAGTTGGCGGGCGTCGATGCGTCGAGCGTGTTGGGCAAGGACATCTACCTGTTCAATCGCACCAGGCTCCGCGTGTGGGGCTGGGCCAACGAGTTCGTCTCGGCACCCAAGCTCGACGACCTCCAGTGCGCCTTTGCGGCGCTGACCGCCTTTGTCCAGACGAGCAATGACGCCTGCGTCACAGTCCTTGCCTGCTTTGACAACGAGGAGGTCGGGTCGGGCACCAAGCAGGGTGCGCTCTCCACCTTCCTACGTGACGTGCTCATGCGCATCAACGGCGCGCTGGGCTTTGACGAGGAGGCCTATCTGCGGGCTTTGGCCGGCTCGTTCATGGTGAGCTGCGACAACGGGCACGCCATCCATCCCAACCATCCCGAGCTCTACGATGCCGAGAACTGTCCGCGCATCAATGGGGGCGTGGTCGTCAAGGAGATGGCCAGCCAGAAGTACGCTACCGATGCCTTCACTCGCGCGGTGTTCACCGCCATCTGCGAGGAGGCGGGCGTGCCGGTGCAGACCTTTGCCAACCATAGCGACTCGCTCGGAGGCTCGACCCTGGGGAACCTGTCCATCGAGAGGGTGAGTGTCTCGACGGTGGACGTCGGCCTGGCGCAGCTAGCGATGCACTCGTGCTACGAGACGGCGGGCGTGCGGGACACGGGCTACCTCGTCAGGGCGCTGCAGGCGTTCTATGCGTGTGACCCGCAGATCGATGGGACAGGCTCTGCATCGCTGAAGTGACCCGGGGAACTCCGTGCCGCGGACTGGATATGCTTTTCGGCATCGTGTGACAACGAATGGCTTGCCGGATCTCCCATATGTCAGCCTTGTGATACTTACCGCCTCTAACGGTGTTATTTCTCGCATTGTGTAAAAATACTCACCATGTGAACTAATGCACACTGTGAGAAGGAATGCTCATGGAACAGGTGATGCAGGCCCCGCGTGTCGACCGTCGTACGGCTCGCACGCGCAAGGCGCTCAGGGATGCGCTGGCTGCCGAAATCGTGGCGACGGGAGACCTCTCCCAAGTGACGGTGACTGCCGTCGCAGATCGTGCGGGTGTGACGCGCCGCACCTTCTACTCCCATTACCGCGACATCCCTAGCCTCGTCGAGAGCATCGAGGCCGATGCGCTGCTCGACTTGCGTACGCTTGCGCGTGAGATCGCGCAAGTGACGCTTCCGGAGCTCGAGGACGCAATCAACAGGTTTGAGCCCTGTCCCCGCTCGATCGAGGCGCTCACCTACTTTCAGAACGAGGGTGCCCACCTCGTGCCCCTGCTGGGGGAGGGTGGCGATCCCGCCTTTGTCGAGAAGATCAAGACCATGGTCAGGGAGGTCGTCATGGACCGTGCCCTTCATGGCTTCTCGCCGATGGCCCTCCATGTCTTTGACTACTACCTGACCTTTGTCATCTCGGCTGAGGTGGGTGTTCTGGTCCGCTGGCTCTCGACGGGCATGGCCGACTCGCCCGAGATGATGGCCCGCATGATGACTGCCCTCATGTTCGTGCGACCGGGAGACCTCTATGGGCGCCCCATCGACTTTGATATTCCCTCACTTGCAGCACAGGCGATGAAGATGAAGAAGGAGTGCGACGATGTCCGCTAGGCACGATGCATCCCATAGGGCCCAGGCGCAAGCCCGCCAGCCCATCACGTTGCGGCAGCAAGGTGCGGAGCTCACTCCGCGCAGTCCCATCGATCTGCGCCACGCACACCTGAGGCTGGGCATCGATGTGGGCTCGACCACGGTCAAGCTCGCCGTCATCGACGACAACAGCAATTTGGTGTACGCCAACTACGAGCGCCACCATACCGACATCCGCGCGACGGCAAAGGACCTGTTTGCCAAGGCACGCAGGGTGATTGGCACTGCCCCCATGCGCGTCTCGATCACGGGATCGGGCGGCATGCTTCTGGCAAGGTGGCTCGACCTCGAGTTCGTGCAGGAGGTCATCGCCTCGAAGCGGGCGGTCGAGACGCTCATCCCCAAGACCGACTGCGCCATCGAGCTCGGCGGCGAGGATGCCAAGATCATCTACTTTGACAACGGCATCGAGCAGCGCATGAACGGTACCTGCGCCGGTGGCACGGGCGCGTTCATCGACCAGATGGCCTCGCTGCTGAAGACCGATGCTCCCGGCCTCAACGAGCTTGCCAAGAGCTACCAACACATCTATCCCATCGCGTCGCGCTGTGGCGTGTTTGCCAAGTCCGACGTCCAGCCGCTGCTCAACGAGGGTGCCGCCCCGGAGGACATCGCAGCGTCCATCTTCCAGGCGGTCGCGAACCAGACAGTTTCGGGCCTTGCCTGCGGACATCCCATCCGTGGCTACGTCGCCTTCCTGGGAGGCCCGCTCCAGTACCTCTCCGAGCTGCGCGAGCGCTTCTACGAGACGCTCGGCCTCGATGAGGAGCATCGCATCGTGCCCACCAACGCGCACCTGTTCGTCGCGACGGGAGCGGCGCTGGCGGGCGAGTCCGACAAGTACGTGACCTTCGACGAGATCATCGCCTCGCTTGACGGCCTCCAGGGCACGCAGGGCTCAGAGGTGGCACGCCTCGACCCGCTCTTTGCGAGCCCGTCCGAATACGATGCCTTCAAGGAGCGCCATGATCGCGAGGTCGTTCCCAAGGGCAGTCTCGCGGACTACCATGGGCGCGTGTTCGTGGGCCTCGACGCCGGTTCGACTACGATGAAGGCGGCCGTCGTGGGGGAGAGCGGCGAGCTGCTGTACACCTGGTACGACGTCAACAACGGCGACGTGCTGGGGACGGCGCGCCGCATCATGGACGACATCTTTGACCACCTGCCCGAGGACTGCGTCATTGGGCACGTGACCACGACGGGCTACGGTGAGCAGATTCTCATCGAGGCGCTTCAGGCAGACTCGGGTGAGATCGAGACGGTGGCACATCTTCGCGGCGCACAGGCCTTCGTGCCCGACGTCGAGTTCATCCTGGACATCGGTGGCCAGGACATGAAGTGCCTCCAGGTGCGTCATGGCGTCATCGAGCACATCATGCTCAACGAGGCCTGCTCGAGCGGGTGTGGCTCGTTCATCGCGAGCTTCGCCGATTCGATGGGCATGACCGTCCAGGAGTTTGCCCAGGCGGCAGTGGGGGCCACGAGTCCCGTCGACTTGGGCAGCCGCTGCACGGTGTTCATGAACTCGCGTGTCAAGCAGGCCCAGAAGGAGGGCGCGACCATCGGAGACGTCGCGGCCGGTCTCTCGTACTCGGTAATCAAGAACGCTCTGTTCAAGGTCATCAAGCTTCGTGACTACGACCAGATCGGCGCCGACGTGGTGGTGCAGGGCGGCACGTTCATGAGCGATGCGACCCTGCGAGCCTTCGAGCTGCTCACGGGCCGCGAGGTCATCAGGCCCGACATCGCGGGCGTCATGGGAGCGTATGGTGCGGCGCTGCTCGCGCGCGACCGCGCGGGCGAGCATGGCGTCTCGGGGCTGCTCACGCGCGAGGAGATAGACAACCTGCAGGTCAAGCAGCGCCAGGCGCACTGCGGCAGGTGCTCGAACAACTGCCTGCTCACCATCAACGACTTTGGCGGCGGGCGGCGCTTCATCACAGGCAACCGCTGCGAGAAGGGTGCGGGCAAGGTTCGCAACAAGGCCGAGGAGGCGCCCAACCTCTTCAAGTTCAAGAACCGCCTGCTCTTTGAGCGCGAGACGCTCGAGGCGAGCGAGGCCCCGCGCGGTACCGTGGGCATTCCCCGCGCGCTCAACATGTACGAGAACTACCCCTTCTGGCATGCGTTCTTCACGCACCTGGGCTTCAGCGTGATCCTCTCGGACCAGACGAGCAAGCATACCTACGAGGCTGGCATCGAGTCGATGCCGTCGGAGTCGGTGTGCTATCCGGCAAAGCTGAGCCACGGCCATGTTATGAACCTTCTGCAGAAGGATCCCGACTTCATCTGGATGCCGTGCGTTCGCTGGGAGCGTACCGAGGACGAGGCGACGACCAACCACTACAACTGCCCCATTGTCATGAGCTATCCGCAGACGCTCGAGTTCAATATGGACGAGCTCTCGTCCGGGAGTGTCGAGTACCTTGCCCCCTTCATGCCCTACGACAACAAGGCCGAGCTCAAGAGGCGCCTATACGAGGTGGTCTCGGTGCAGCGCGAGGCCGATGCCGCACAGGGCAAGGGCCGTGTCCGCGGCGACCATATCACCCGCGCCGAGATCGACGAGGCGGTCAATGTCGCCTGGGAGGCCGACGCCGAGTTCAAGGAGCAGATGCAGCGCAAGGGAGACGAGGTCCTTGCATGGATGGAGTGCAACGACCGCCATGGCATCGTGCTGGCGGGCCGGCCCTACCACAACGATCCCGAGATCAACCACGCGATCCCCGAACTCGTCAACGGCTTTGGCTATGCGGTGCTGACCGAGGACTCCATCGCCCACAAGGTGGAGCCCGAGCGACCGCTGCGCGTCGTGGACCAGTGGATGTTCCATGCGCGCCTGTATCGAGCGGCGCGTTTCGTCGCGATGCGCAACGACCTCGACCTCATCCAGCTCAACAGCTTTGGATGCGGCCTCGACGCGCTGACGACCGACGAGGTGCAGGAGATTCTCGAGGCCAGCGGCAAGGTCTACACCGTGCTCAAGATCGATGAGGTCTCCAACCTCGGTGCCGCCCGCATCCGCGTGCGCTCGCTCATGGCGGCGCTCACCGAGCAGCGTAACGAGCTCGAGCGCGATACGGCCGCTGGGCTTGTCAGCGAGATCGAACCCGCTGGCGTGCGCTTCTCCGATGGCACCCGCGAGCGCAGGCGCAACACCGACCTCTCGCGTCGCGTGCCCATCTACCGCAAGTCCGCCAGCTCTGCCTTCGAGAAGGTCCGTTACACCAAGCAGATGCAGGACCAGGGCTACACCATCCTGTGCCCTCAGATGTCGCCAATCCACTTTGACCTGATCGAGCCGGTTCTGCGCGGGCATGGCTACAACGTCGTCCTGCTGCCCTCCGTCGACCATGCCGCGGTCGATGCCGGCCTGAGGTACGTGAACAACGACATCTGCTATCCCTCGATCATGGTGTGCGGCCAGCTCATCAATGCGGTGATGTCGGGCGAGTACGACCTCACGCGTACGGCGGTGCTCATCTCGCAGACGGGTGGCGGATGTCGCGCCACCAACTACATCGGCCTGATCAGGAAGGCGCTGCGTGACGCGGGCCATCCCGAGGTGCCTGTCGTGTCGCTCTCACTGGCCGGTGGCCTCGATGAGAACAACCCCGGGTTCAACTTGATGCGGCCAGGGATGCTGATGCATGTGCTCTACGCCATCCTGTATGGCGACCTCATGATGCAGCTGCTGTATCGCACGCGGCCGTATGAGGCTTCGGAAGGCGAGGCAAACAGGCTGTATGGTGCCTTCATGCGCCGCGCGCGCATGGGTGTGGCGTCCATGGGCAGGCGCGAGTTCTACCGCCTCTGCCAGGAGACGGTCGACGCCTTCGAGGCCATGCCTTTGGTCAACGACCGCAGCAAACCCCGTGTCGGCGTGGTCGGCGAGATCCTGGTCAAGTTCCATCCCACCGCAAACAACGAGCTCATCAAGGTAATCGAGTCGGAAGGCTGCGAAGCCAACGTGCCGTGCCTGCTCGACTTCTTCACCATGGCCATGTCGCATCCGATCAATATGGCCAAGGAGCTTGGAAGCGGCAGGGGCGAGCGCATGGTGAGCAAGACCGAGATCGCCTTTATCGAGGGCATGCGTGCGCCCATCAACAAGATGCTCGAGAAGAGCACGCGCTTTGAGCCCTACCCGTCGATCTACGAGCTTGCCGAGAAGGCAAAGAAGGTGCTGTCGCTCTGCAACAACATGGGCGAGGGGTGGCTGCTGACGGCCGAGATGATCGAGCTCATCGAGACGGGCACGCCCAACGTCGTCTGCGCACAGCCCTTCGCCTGCCTGCCGAACCATGTGGTCGGCAAGTCGGTCATCAAGCGACTGCGCCAGCTCTACCCGCAAAGCAACATCGTCGCGGTGGACTATGACCCGGGTGCGTCCGAGGTCAACCAGCTCAATCGCATCAAGCTCATGATCAGCGTCGCAAAGGAGAACCTGCGCGAGCGCGGGAGCTTTGTCATCGAAGGCGATGACATCGATGCACGTGGTGAGGCGTCTGGCCCGATCCACCTCAGTCCCGAGCAATTGGCGCAGATCGAGAGCGTCAAGCAGAAGGTTGGCGTACGATAGCATCTGATACCACGGCAAGACGGGAGGAGGCGACATGGACACGTTTGATGTGCACATGCTGATGGCGGTCATCGTGATTCCGCTCTTGGCTGCCTCCATCGAGATGCTCGCGGGCACAAGGATCTCGGAGCGCCATCACGTGCACCATGACACGTATGCGGTGTCGCTTGTGGTGCCCAGGACGCTTGTCCTGGTGATGGTCTTCATGGGAGCGCTGGGCGCCGCCGTGGGGTGGCTATGCCACGTGGGTGTCTTTGCATCCGACCCATCGGTTCCGCTGGCCTTCTTCATCATGTTCCAGATGACGCTGTTCATCATGGTCATCGGAGCCATGCGCTATCAGGTGATGGCGTATGGCGACCTGATGGTCGTGCGTCCCGCCTATGGCTTCACGCGCACGATTCGCTATGACCAGATCGACTGCATGACGTGGACCAGCTCGTTTCTCACGCCACGCATGCGCGACGTGCGCGTGCACTCGCTGCAGGGCGACACGGTGCGCCTCTGGAGCCTGTTGGACATCGAGCAGATACTGCTGCGCATCGACCGCTACGACGTGCTCGTCGGCTAGCGTAGGTCCTCGCAACTGGGCGGCACGCACGCTCCCCGGGAACAGCTGTGCCACCGAGAGCCCGAGACTCTCGGTGGCACAGCTGTTCCCGGGGAG
>JAGAVX010000026.1 GCA_017941705.1 Atopobiaceae bacterium | reverse complement strand
CGCCCCACGAGGCAAGGTTCGGCCCAACCATGCGCACGATCATGCCCGTTCCCACGATTCCCAGCTTCATTGTGCATTCCCTTCTCGCGTGCCACACATCTTCTCAGCTATGACCATATACCATGGGGATGCGTCACTGGCAACTCAGCTCGCTGACGGAAACTATGTTTCAGAGTTCGTCTGCCGCACCGCTTCCGCAGAGGAAAATCCTTCCAGAATCGCCCCGACAGCAAGGCGGGGCAGCGCCGGTCTCGGCACCACCCCGCACCCTTGGCTGCATGAGCTCGGCTACTCCTTGTTCAGGTGGAAGGCGAGCGCACCGATCAGATTGGCCTCGTTACCAAACTTGCAGGTCACGATCTCGGGCTTACCGTAGGGCAGGAAGTCGACGTACGGATCAAAGAGCGCGTCCACGGCGTCCTTGATGATCTGCGTGGTCTCGGGACGGGCGCTGATGCCACCGCCGATGGCGTAGCGCTCGAGGTCAAGCACGCTCTGCAGCGAGCAGATGCCGGCGGCCGCCTCCTCGCCGAAGGTCTTGAGCACGTCCTGCGCGACCGGGTCTCCCGCCTCGTAAGCGTCAAAGAGCATGATGCCGTCGGCCTTCTCGATCCCCTTGATGGCGCCGTACTTACCCGTGATAGAGCCGGCCGAGATGTGAGCCGCCCACATGATGCTGATGTTTCCCCAGCCTAGGCCATTCTTAACGCCCTCGTGGTCGGTGATGAAGGCGCTGAGCTCGCCCGCACCGCCAGTCGCGCCCATCCAAACCTCGTTGTTGATAACGATGCCACCGCCGATGCCCGTGCCCAGCACCAACACTGCGCCGGAGTTCACGTCGGCAAGGGCTCCCAGCCAGTTCTCGGCCGAAGCTGCGCATTTGCCGTCGTTGGCAATGGTGCACGGCTTGCCAAACACCTCTCCGTACTTCTGTGCCGCAGGGTAGTCCTGCACCCACGTGAAGGCCCCGCCGGTGTGAGCGATGCCCTTGGCGGTGTCGATGCGACCAGGCATCGAGATGGCCACACCCTCGTAGTCATAGTCGGCCACGGCATCGCGCACGTCGGCAAGCGCTCCTAGCGTACCCTCCTCGCTGGAGGTCACAGCCGGAACCTTGCCCTGTTCGACAAACGTGCCGTCATCGCCCATGATGGCGTACTTTATGAACGTGCCGCCGATGTCCAAAACCAGATACTGCTTCACGAGTCTCCCCTTCTCCCGCAGGCGCACGCGCCTTTGATAACAAACTACGAGCAACAGACCACTGTTGGCATAGCCCTCCGCCAAGCGACGGCCGACCTCCAGTCGGCCACCGGATTGCCTACACGAACCTCATGAAGAAGCGACATTCCTCGTCGTTGCAGCGACGAGCCTCCTCGCTCTTCATATTGCAATGGAACACATGCCCCAAAGGCTCACCGATCCCGCCGTAAACGTGCAGCTCATGGCACACCTTGAGCTCGCGCAGGAGCTTGGCCAAGGGCTCGGCGGCGTCATGCAGGAAGTCTCCGTCACAGGTCATGATGTATGCGGGCGGGAAGTCCACCGTCACGTGCGGAGCAACGTTGACCATCTCGATCTCGCGCTCGTCGCCGCCGTTGGGCAGGTAGTCTGCCATAAGCGCCGAGGTGAGGTCGTTGGGATCGTCGTTGACCTCGATGTGGAAGGCCCCGCAGTTGAGTGCCACGGCCGTCGGCACAAAACCTGCCGGAGGCGCAAAGTCGAACTTGGCCGCATAGGCAGGGTTCGTGCACATGTTGCAAAAGAGACCAAGCATGTGGCCACCCGCAGAGTCACCCACGGCAAAGATGTGCTCGACGTCGCCACCGTACTCGGCGATGTGGTCAACGGTCCACTGGAACACCATGCAGGTATCCTCCATGCTGGCGGGGAACTGGAATTCGGGTGCCAGACGATAGGTAAAGTTGACCACCACAAAACCACGCTGAGCCAAGTTCATGCAGTACCACTGGTAGCGTTCCTTGTCACCATAGACCCAGCCACCACCATGGACGCTCACGATGACGGGCAGCGGCAGGTCGGCGCCCTTGGGGCGATACGCGTCGAGCATCTGCCACTTGCGGTCCGGCCCGTAAGCGATGTCGTCAAAACGCTCGATGTCGTCGGGAGTGGTCAGCCCCGCGTCGCGGATTTCGTCACCCTCAAAGAACTGCTGGCGGATCATCATGGCCAACTCGTGCATGGTTCCTCCTATCTCCCATCCCTCACCCTATGGTCGCGCATCGGGCACGGCATGCCGCGCTCGCATCGGCCAGCGCGGGTGCGTCAGTCCGCAAGCTCCCGAGGAATTGTGTCGCGAGGCTCCGACTGCTCGGGAATCGTCCGCGCAGGCCGACAGTGGTGACCAAGCGCATGATTGCCCATGTAAACAGTGAATGTACTTAGGTCGCATCATGTGAGACGGCAGGCCCGAATCTCGCAACCCTCACATGCGGGAACCGGTCTGACTAGCTTTGTAGGCGTTTTTTCTTACAGCTTCCGAAAAAGGCACCTACAACTGAATTCGTAGGTGCTATTTTGACGCGAAAACAGATGGCTATTTTTATCCATGCCCAAAAAGTGCATACAAACGCTTGCAAACGGTCCTGGGACGCCTATTGAGCACCTACAAGGTAGTTTGTAGGTACTTGCCATCCGAGGCCAAACAGGGCAATAACGTCACTGGGACACACGTACCTACAAGCAACTTTGTAGGTGATTCAAATGAACCAAACAAGGCTATTCTTCGTTTTGTATGCAGCTTTCTGGCATGCCAGTTTCTAAGCAGTCGTTTTGACGCCCAAAACGCACCTACAACTCATCTTGTAAGTGCGTTATTTCGCAACCCCTAAAAATAACGCCTACAACGTAAGGACCGCGAAAGCACCGCCACGTGCGCAGCCCAGCGAAGTAACCAATCAGCAAAACCGCAGCAATCCCATGCCGCCCAAGGCGTTCAAGCAGCTCCATGGCAGTGACCTGTCACTCTAATACACGACGCACCAGCCAAACGCGTCGACCCAAATCGCCCAAAATGGCTGTATGGTATGTGCATCACTAACCATATGGAGGGATAACCATGGACCAAGAGAGCAAGCAGCCGAGGCGCGTGAAGGTCACCGACGCCACGGCACATCGCACGGGCACCCGTCGCGCAACCGTAAAGCCCCACAAGCGTGCCACCGAGCCCGACGTCAAGAAGCTCATCAGCGACTACATGAGCACCATCAGATCCAGCAGCCTCAGGAACACCTACTACGGTGACACCATCGCCAAGAACGCCACGGGGCTGTGCAACAACTTTGGCATCGCGGCCACTGACGAGCCCTACCTGCTGGTCGACCCCACCGGCACCGGTCGTGCCGGGATGCTGCTCAGCTCGACCGGCGTTCATCTGGCCGACGGCCGCGGCGGCACGGCGGCAGTCTCCTGGAAGGACCTACCCAGCACCACACTCGCCTGCCAACGCGGCATGATCGTCATCGGCCAGAGTGGCGTGACCACCAGCGACGCCCAGGTCATGACCGCGCTTTTGCAGCAGATCCAGGCAAAGTTCGCGCAGTAGAAGGAAGCATCCCAGCGAGGAGACGCTCACCATGATCACTTCACGTATAACAAGGAAGCTGTGCATCGCCCTAGCGACGGTCGCCACCTGCATGGGCCTCGCGGCATGCGTCGTCGAGGGCGCGCCCGGCACCGGCGGAAGCTCGGGCAGCGGGCAATCGCTCTCCGACATGGTTTCGACCGGCCTGTCCATCCAGGCCGAGCGCAACAGCGACAAACTCGAAATCAACCGCATGCAGCCTGGAGGCAAGAAGCCCGCAAACCTCGCCAAGGATACCTGGACCGTCTTCGTGTATGTCTGCGGCTCCAACCTTGAGTCGCAGGGTGCATCGGCCACCAAGGACATCAACGAGATGCTGTCTGCCAGGGGAAGCGACAAGGTCAGCTTCGTCGTCGAGACCGGTGGTGCGAGAAGCTGGCGCAACAACACCATCAAGTCAAACAAGCTAGGCCGCTACGTCATAAAGAACGGCACCATAAGCGACGCGGGCGGCGTCTCGGCAGCAAACATGGGTGAGGAGCACACGCTCCAGGACTTCCTCTCGTGGGGCGTACAAGCCTACCCCGCCGATCATATGGCCCTAATCCTGTGGGACCACGGCGGCGGCTCCATCTCGGGCGTCTGCTTTGACGAGCGCAACAACAACGACTCGCTCACGCTGCGCGAGCTCGACGCGGGCCTCAAGACCGCCTTTGGCAAGATGTGGGACAAGTTCGAGTTCGTAGGCTTTGACGCCTGCCTCATGAGCACGCTCGAGACGGCCAACATCCTGGCAACCTACTCCGACTACATGATCGCCTCGCAGGAAAGCGAACCGGCCAGCGGCTGGGAGTACAAGACCATCGTCGAGTATCTCGCAAAGAACCCCTCCACCAGCGGTGACGACCTGGGACGCACGCTCTGCGACAGCTACCTCGCCTCTCTCGACCGCAATTCGCGCGGCTTTGCCACGCTCGCCGTGGTCGACCTCTCGCAAATCGACCAGCTCATGCAGGACTTCTACCACTTCTCGCAGGAGATGTACACCTCGGGCAACGACCAGGCCACGCTGGCCGCCATGTCGCGCGGGATTCAGAAGGCCGACAACTATGGGTGCAACAACCGCCGCGAAGGCTACACCAACATGGTCGACCTCGGCGGCCTGGTTGACGCGTGCGCGGACGTCACGCCTAGCGCCGCCGACGTCAAGAAGTCGCTGCATGACGCCATCACGTACCAGATCCGTGGAACCTACCACGCGGGCGCAACGGGCCTCTCGACCTACTACCCGCTCAGGATCAACACCTCCAAGGAGCTGGCAATCTTCCAGTCGGTAGCCGTCAACCCGTCCTACCTCTCCTACGTCGACCGCCTGGCCAACGGCGCCACCTACAACGGCGGTGCACAGTACCAGCAGTACTCGAGCGACACCTTCTTCGAGGACAATATCTGGAACTGGCTGCTGGGCAACACCCAGGAGGTGCAGCAGGAGACCGAGGACCACTGGGAGTACGTGGACGACCATGACGCGGCAAGCACGCAGGTCACCTTTGCCGAAGAGCCGCAGGTCGACGACCAGGGCACGTATTGGTTCCAGCTCGACGAGAACGGTATCAACAACGCAGCCGTGGTCAGCGGCATCGTCTACGAGCTCTCGGAAGATGGCGCGGACCTCATCTCGCTGGGCGAGACGTACGACGTCTACTGCAACTGGGACACCGGCGAGTTTGCCGACGACTTCACCGGCTTCTGGCTGGCACTGCCCGACGGCCAGAGCCTCAACCTCTCGGTCGAGAGCTCCACGGACGACTACATCATCTACACCTCGCCCATCACCCTCAACGGCGAGGAGTGCTACCTGCGCATGCGCCAGGACAAGGACGGTGACGCCGTCGTGGTCGAGGGTGCGTGGAGCGCGCTTGATGCCAGCGGCGCCGTCGACCGCGGCGTGAGAACGATCAAGCGCGGCGACGTGATCGTTCCGCTGTACAAGGCCTTCTCGACCGACGAGAGCGTGACCGCCAGCAGCTACGAGGGCGAGCCCTACACCGTAACCGACAAGACGCTTGACGTGGCATACGGGGGCCTTCCCGAGGGCACCTACCTGTACGGCTTCTGCATCGAGGACGCCTTTGGCGACTACCTCTTCACGCAGAGCAAGCGGTTTGACATAGATGCGGACGGCACCATCTACTTCGAGTAGGCAAGCCGGGCCGCTAGCCCCGCAGGCATCACCAAACATGCACGGCACATGGCGCGTCCAAAAGGCAGGACGCGCCATTTATTTATGTGGCGGCGAGGGCGCACAATACGTATCCTTGTGCGAGAAGGCCTTGACCGAGGAGCACCGATGGCACCGACAGACAACCAAGCAGCACTCATCCCCTCGCAGCGGATGCGCGTGGCGTTCATCCTCACGGCGGTAGGTGGCTTTCTTGACGCCTACACCTACTTCGAGCGCGGCGGCGTGTTTGCCAACGCACAGACGGGCAACATCGTCAAGCTGGGCATATCGCTCGCCAACGGCGCACGCGACAAGTACCTCTTCTACCTGCTCCCCATCTGCGCCTTTGCGGTCGGGCTCATGACGTCGCTCGCCATCAAGGAGATTCTCGAACGGCGCGGGGTCCGCCTCGTGCGCCGCACGGTGCTTGCCGTCGAGATCGTCGGATTGGCCATCGTTGGGTTCATTCCGCTGGGCGAGCAGTGGGACCGCGTGGCAAACTGCATCGTGAGCTTTGTGGCCGCCATGCAGTACGAGACCTTCACCACCTTCCGCGGCGAGGCAATCGTCACGACCATGAGCACCGGCAACCTACGCAAGATGGTCGATGCGCTCTTCTTGGGCATCATCCACAACGACATCGACAAGATCCTGCGCGCATCGCTCTTCTTTGCCATCATAGCCACGTTCACCTTTGGGGCCTTTTTGGGCACACGGGCCTGCGACGCGATGGGGCGAGCCGCCGTCGTGCCCGCAATCGGAGCGCTCGCACTGGTCATAGCGATCATCAGCATCTTGCGCGAGCGAAATCACCGCAGGTCATAGGGCGCATCGGATGGCACGGGAACTCCCCGGCACGGGCTGTGCCATCTACCCCATCTTGGGTCGAGACTTCGTCGAGAGACTTGGCACCTCGATGCGCAAGACCGCGACGGCCTTCACGCGAGCCTCGGGAAACTCAAAGTCGCGTCCGGTCTGCGTGCGCATGAGCGCCTTGAGGCCATGGGCCTTCTCGTCGTGATCCTCCACCAGGCGCACCGTGGCGTCACCCATGATGCTGGCATAGGCACTGCCGTAGTCGCACGGCACGTCGCCGCCCGAGATGTCCTGCACATCGCACTCAAGCTCGACGAAGGCAGGACTACCTGCGGCAATCACGTCCACCTTGCGCCCCTGGCGTGCGCCATGGCACCACAGCACCAGCGTGTCGCCCTCCCATTCGTAGCCGTAGTGCAGCGGAACCACGTAGGGCCGCCCGCCGTCGACCAGCCCTAGGTGCAGGACCTTTGCCGTGGCGAGAATCTCATCGATGCGGGCGGGGTCGGTAACCTCACGATCTTTTCTGCGCATGTCTCTCCTTCGTCGGTGCGTCACTGTGCGCGTCCACGTTCCAAGCGAAAGAGTACCACGCTCACGAGATCCGGAGTCCGCGCGGCACGCCCGCTCCCCGGGAGCAACTGTGCCACCGGATCGATGGCACAGTTGCTCCCGGGGAGCGGGCGTGCCGCGCGGACCTAGCGAGCAACTTTGTACTTTTTCTTCAGCACGGCGCGATGGCGTACCATTGTTGCCATGAAGTCACTTGCCGCCCTCATACTCCCCAAGAAGCAATCGCCCGAGGAAAAGCGTCGCGAGATGCTCGAACGCCCCGTGCAGCCGCTCATTCTCTCGCTGGCGGCACCGAGCATCTTTGCCAACATCGTGACCACGCTGTACAACCTCGCCGACACCTTCTTCGTCGGGCAGATGGGCATCACGAGCGCCAGCGCAGCCGTCGGCGTGGCGTTCGTCACCATGACCGTCATCCAGTCGGTGGCGTTCTACTTTGCGCAGGGGACCGGCATCCACATGAGCCGCTGCCTGGGAGCGGGCAGGTCGGACGAGGCAGCCGTCTACGTCAACACCGGCATCGCCTGTACGGTCACCATCGGCACGCTCATCGCCATCGTTGGCCACCTGTTCTTGGACCAGCTCTGCTACGTGGGTGGTGCCACACAGACGATCCTCCCCTACGCCCGGACCTACATCAGCATCATCCTGTTTGGGGCGCCGTTCATCGCCAGCGGCTTTCTCATGAACATGCAGCTACGCTTTCAGGGCGAGTCCTTCTACTCCATGCTGTGCATGGTCGCCGGCGCGGCGCTCAACACCATCCTCACGCCGCTGTTCATCTTTGGCCTGGGCATGGGAATCGCCGGCAGCGCGCTGGCAACCGTCATCAGCGAGGGCGTGAGCTTTGCGTTGCTGCTCATCGAGATGCAACGTGCCGGGATCACGCCGCTGGGCCTGCGTTACGTGCGCGTTCCCGACCTCGCCATGATCAGGACCATCAACAACGGTGGCGTACCGTCGTTTGCCCGCCAGGTCATGCTGGGAGTGGCGACGAGCCTGCTCAACAACGCCGCCGCCCCGTTTGGCGACGCCGCCATCGCCGGCATTGCCGTCGTCCAGCGCATCACAAGCGTGGGCAACTTCTTCCAGATCGGCATCGGCCAGGGATTCCAGCCCATCACCGGCTACAACCTGGGCGCCAAGCGCTACGACCGCATACGTGAGGCGTACTTCACCGCCCTGCGCCTAGCGTTCATCTCGGTCGCCTCGATCGGTGTCATCACCTTCATCTGGGCACCGCAGCTTATCGCCATCTTCCGCGACGACCCCGCCGTCGTCGCCTTTGGCACGCTCACCCTGCGCGCCTGCAGCATCACGATGCCCTTCACCGGCATCGCCATGGTCACCAACTTCCTGCTGCAGACCTCGGGCAAGATGTGGCGCGCCACCTTCCTCGGCGCCTGCCGCCTTGGTCTGGTGCTGGGCCCGGTCGTGCTCGTCCTCCCGCCGCTGCTCGGCCAGCTGGGCGTGCAGATCGCCCAGCCCACGACCGACATCATCACCACGCTTATCGCACTGCCCATGGCATACAGCATGCTCAAGGAGATGCGCGCCGCCGAGCAGGCAGAGGAGCAGGCATAACGCCACTAGAACCGAGACTACAGGGCTTAGAACAGGCTGCGGGCGACGCGTTCCAACGCTCTGGTGATATCGTCACGCCCTTCGAGTTCCGTGCGAACTTCAGCGGCCTGCGTGATGTTGTCGGTAATGATGGCATCGCACTCGGAATCAAGGAAGTATTTCTGGCTACGCTTGCTGTTGACGGTCCAGACCAGAATCTTCTTTTCTTTCTCGTGGAAGTCGTCGACGGTTATTGACGTAGCCAGCTCCTCCTCCATGGCAAGGTAGTCACCGCTCAGCTCCGTGCCATCGCCAAACGAGGCAAACTCCAAGAATCCCGTCTGTACGTCATCGTAGTTTTTCGCGAGGTAATCGATGAGGTCATACTTGAGCGAGATGAAGACGCACTGGTCAAGCATGCCCATGTCGCGGGCGATGCGTACGGCATCGTCAGCCATCTGACGGTCCGCCGTCTTTCCCTTGAGCTCGACAAACAGGACCAACCTGTCACGTGAGCCCTCGAGCATCTCCTCGTAGGTCGCAACGGGAACCGTCGAGGGCGTCCCATCGGGATTGCACACCGTGAGCTGTTTGACCTCCTCCAAGGTCATCTGCGAGGGCGTGCGGGAGTCACCCGCAACGCGCTTGAAGTCGTCATCGTGGTTCACCACGTAGTGGCCATCCGCCGTGCGCTGGATATCGATCTCTGCACCCCAGGCCCCGGCGTTGGCCGCCACGTCCAGTGCGGCGACGGTGTTCTCGGGCGCCTCCGAGCCACCTGCGCGATGGGCGATGACCGCCACATCGCTCCGCTTTGGGAACAGCTCCTCAAAGTGCGCGTCCATAAGGTGGGAAATCGGAATGAAGAGCAGCGCAACCACCACACTGCACACCACAAAGGGCACAAGCCCGCTCTTTCCCGGAACGCCCAGCACGTCCTCCTCACCCGCCGTGTACCTGCGGTAAAGCTGCGTGTGCTTGAGCGTCAGGTAAAACGAGAACACGGCAATGATGGAACTGAGTGCCAGGCCGATGAGCAGCGCATACAGCAGGGAGAACACACGCTGACCTGCTGAGGGCACCGCCAACCCATACGCTATGGTCAGTAGCGCGGGGATGACAAGGCCAATCAGTATTCCCAAGAGCAAGAGAATCACAAAGAACAGCACCATGTTTGCGAGATAGTTGGACAGGTTGTCCTTCATGAGACGCACGGATTGCTTGTACGACTCCCACGCCGGCAAGCCATCGTACACGATTCCCTGGAAGAAGAAGGTGCCAGCAAAGCCAAAGACCGCAAACAGGACGCACGCGAGGAGATACAGGGCATGGTACAGAGGGACGCTTTCGATAACCGAGGTGATGAAGTACGGCATGTGCAGGCCATTGGTCACCGAGAGCGACGATCCGATGCCCAGCAACGGAGCGAGCAGCGCCACATAGAGCACCATGACCAGGCCAAAGGGGCTGAGCAGCCTTTTGGTGGAGGTAAACCCCTCCTTGAGAACCTCGCGCACGGTGGTCCGCTCGCCAAGCACCCAATGCTTTGCATAGGCCACGTTGCCGCAGGACTCGAGAGCGATGAACAGGTACAGCGACAACACGGCAAGCAGCAGGATCAGCCATCCCTGCCATGTGGTAAAGAGGAAGGTGAAGTCACCCGTCGTGACTGCAACGCGTCCTTTCAGATAGAGGGCGCCCATCGCCAGCTCCTTGAGGGCGCTGGTGGTCGCCGCAAGCACAAGTCCGCTGCCCGCCTGGTACATGAACACGAAGGGCGTCGATCGTATGTATGCCTTTGAGGTGCGAATGGGATGCATGCAAGGCCTCCTTCTTTTGTCACTCTATGAGCGTAGCAGAGAGCACGGCTCGCATGACGCCGCAGTCATTCTTGATGTTCTCTTAACCATAATCAGAGAGCATCGCTTTCTATATTCCATAGGTATTAGTAATTTGCCTAGCTCCTGGGTATCTTAATACCAGACACCTCAGACCAAGGAGCATCATGGACACCATCGCAAGCAACAACGCCAGCACCAATAACTGCACCTGCACCTGCATCTCGCACGAATCGCACGACGAGGAGCGCGCCCTCTACGGCCTCACGCACGCCTGCTTGACCGACATCACCTTTGACGGCCCTGCCGACGGCGAGTCGGCCCTCAAGGAGTGCCAGGACATCTGCATCATCGATAGCCGCTTCTCACTGCGCTACCCCCTGTGGCACACCAACGGCTTCTCACTGCAGAACGTGCAGATGGACGAGAAGACCCGCGCCGCCATCTGGTACGCACGCCACGGACGCATCAGCAACTCGCTCATCGGCGGCATCAAGGCCGTGCGCGAGTGCACCGACATCAGCATCGATGGATCCACGATCGACTCCTCGGAGTTTGGCTGGATGAGCCACGACCTGCGCCTGAGCAACTCGACGCTCAACAGCGAGTATCCGTTCTTCCACAGCACCGGCGTCAGCCTCGACAACGTGACCATGACCGGCAAGTACTCGTTCCAGTACGTCGACGGCCTCACGATCGAGAACTCGGTCCTCGACACCAAGGACGCCTTCTGGCACGCGCACAACGTCACGGTGCGCAACTCGGTCATCCGTGGTGAGTATCTCGGCTGGTACTCGGACGGCCTGACCCTGGTCAACTGCCGTATCGAGGGGACGCAGCCACTCTGCTATGCCAAGAACCTCACCCTGATCGACTGCGAGATGGTCGACTGCGACCTTGCCTTCGAGTACTCCGACGTCAACGCCACCATCAACGGCCATGTCGACTCGATCAAGAACCCGCGCTCGGGCATGATCTTCGTCGACTCCGTGGGTGAGCTGGTCCACGACGGCTCGGTCTACGACTGCACCGGCGAGGTCATCGTCCGCGGCTAGCACGACATCGGTTGCTCGGCGTGCATCGGGGACAGGCACCACCGCACACTGGCGTGCATCGGGGACAGGCTTCCCGGGAAGCCTG
>JAGAVX010000025.1 GCA_017941705.1 Atopobiaceae bacterium | reverse complement strand
CCCGAACGGCTTTTGATTGCCGTTCGGGCCCACTCCTCAATGCCAAAAGGCAGTCGTGGCTGCGGTTGCGCTACTGCACCTGGGCCACCATGGCCATGTTGGTGGAGGTGATGTAGTCACCCTGCTGCGGCGAGGTCTGCGGGTCGCCGGAGGTGATGACCACTACGTCTCCCTTACCCACCAGATGCTCTTCCTTGGCGCGCTCGAGCGACGCATAGAGCGTGGACGAGAGCGAACCCTGCTCTACGGTCTTGTAGGCAAAGACGCCCCAGAAGAAGCAGGTCTTGCGGATGGCCTGGCGCGAGGGGGACATTGCGTAGATGGGCAGGTCGGGCCTGAAGTTCGAGATGAGGCGCGCCGTGCGGCCGGAGTGCGTGGGGCAGATGATGCACTTGGCACCCACGCGGTCGGCGATCTCGACAGCCGCAAAGCCGATGGCGCTGTTGACGTTACGTACGCCACCGCGATCGTGGTACACCTGGCGCACGCTGAGATAGCGCTCGGTCTCCTTGCAGATGGCCGACATCGTCTTGACGGCCTCGATCGGGTACTGGCCTGCCGCGGTCTCGCCCGAGAGCATGACACAGTCGGCGCCGTCGTACACGGCGTTGGCCACGTCGCCGACCTCGGCGCGCGTCGGGCGCGGGTTGTGCGTCATCGAGTCGAGCATCTGAGTGGCCACGATGACGGGCTTGTAGGTGTTGGCGCACTTGGCGACGATGCTCTTCTGGATGTGGGGCACCTGCTCGGCGGGCATCTCGACGCCTAGGTCGCCACGGGCGACCATGATGCCGTCGGAGTGCTGGAGAATCTCGTCGAAGTTCTTGACGGCCGTGGCACTCTCGATCTTGGACATGATGTAGATGTTGCGCATCCCCATCTCGTTGCAGATCTTGCGGATCTCCTCGACGGCGGCACCGCTGCGGATGAACGAGGCCGCGATTGCGTCGACGCCGAGCTCGCAGCCAAACATGATGTCGGCGCGGTCCTGCTCGGTCACCGAGGGAAGGCCGACCTCGACGTTGGGGACGTTGATGCCCTTGTGCTCGGAGAGCTTGCCGCCGTTCTCGACGATGCAATAGATGTCGTCGCCGTCCACGTGGTCGACGGTGAGGGCGATGAGTCCGTCGTCGACCAGGATGGTCGATCCGGGGAAGACCTCATGGGGAAGGTTCTGGTAGTCGAGCGAGAAGCACTCGGCCGAGCCTGCGATCTTACGGGTGGTGACGACCACCGTGGCACCCTTCTTGAGGGTGACGGGCCTGTGCTCGACCAGCTCGCCCGTACGGATCTCGGGACCCTTGGTGTCGAGGAGGATTGCCACAGGAATCTGAAGCTCGTCGGAGATGCGACGGACGCGCTCGATGTTGCGGCGATGGTAGTCGTGGCTACCGTGACTGAAGTTGAAGCGTGCGACGTTCATGCCATGCAGGATGAGTTGGCGCAGCACCTCGTCGTCCTCGGTGGCCGGTCCCATCGTGCAGATGATCTTGGTCCTCTTCTTGTGTGTTGCCATGTCGCTCCAATGGTCAGGCGTTGTCATTGACGCATCAGTCGGGTGTCGAACCGGCTGGCGCGTGTCGTGCATGCGTATGGCTCAATGGTAACGCTCGCCGAAAAACAAGGCGTCCCTGCCGACTTTGGAAGTGGAAACGCTACACAAAGTGGCAGGGGCGCCGGCTACGTCAGATGGCGCAGGACCTTAGGGCCGTGCTAGCAGACGATGCTGCGGAAGACATACTCGTCGTCGGGGGCGTTGTTGGCAAACGCGCGGGCGTTGGTCAGCGTCACGTTTGCGATCTCGGCCAGGGCCTCCTGTGTGAAGAAGGCTTGGTGGCTGGTCATGACGACGTTGGGGAAGGAGCAGAGGCGAGCGGTGACGGAGTCGATGACGAGGCCAGAGCGATCCTGGTACACGTTCTCGTTCTCCTCCTCGTACACGTCGAGGCCAGCGGCGCCGATCTTGCCGGAGAGGATGCCGCGGATGATGGCCTGGGTGTCAGCGAGGGCGCCACGGCCGGTGTTGACGAAGATGACGCCGTCCTTCATCTTGGAGATGGCTTCGTCGTTGATCATGTGGTAGCTCTCCTCGTTGAGGAACGCATGCAGCGAGATGAAGTCGGCGCGAGCGTAGAGGCTGTCGTAGTCGACGTGCTTGCTGTCGTTCTCGCCCTCGATGATGTCGACGAACTCGTCAACGACGCCCTCCTCGAGGAGTGCCTTGTTGGGGAAGAGGTCGGCACCGATGACGTACATGCCATAGCCCTTGCAGATGCGGCAGAGAGCGGCGCCGATGCGGCCGGTGCCGATGATGCCGGCGGTCTTGCCCTTGAGGGTGACGCCCACGAGGCCCTCGAGTGCGAAGTCGTTCTCGCGCACGCGGTTGTAGCCCTTGTGCACGCGACGGTTGGCAGCCTGGCCGATGGCCATGGCGTGCTCGGCGATGGCCTCGGGGCTGTAGGCGGGCACGTTGCAGACGCGGATGCCCAGGTGCTTGGCCATGGGGATGTTGACGGCGTCGAAGCCGGCGCAGCGCATGAGGATGAGCTTGATGCCAAAGCCAGCAAGAATCTCGAGGGTCATGGCGTCACGGATGTTGGCATTGACGAATGCGCATACGGCGTCATAGCCCTTGGCGAGGATGGCGGTACGCCACGTGAGGTTGGTCTTGGTGAAGTCGATTTCGATGTCGGGATAGTCCGCCAAAACCTTGGTGAAGGAGTCCCTGTCGTAATCCCTGGTGCCATAGAACAGAATCTTCATCGTGCGTCCTTTCGTCAGGCCGTGAGGCCGCTGCCTACCTCTGCAGGTTGTCCACAGACAATCAAATAGTAACGCAGGCTCTACCCTCGGGGCCCATATTTTGCAGACGCGGGCGCTCTTTCTCGACCAGCGTTCGCAAATTGGCCAGAGCTGGCAACAATAGCCGTCGCTACGGAGCGTCTGGCCGTTCCTGGGCGTTGCGCATCATCCGCCAGAGGGTGGTCCTGCTGATGCCGAGCTGTCGCGCCGCGGCGCTCTGGTTTCCTCCGTGACGATCTATGACGGTCTCGATGATGTCGCGCTCTATCTGCGACAACGAGCGGTCGAGATTGATGCCAAAGTCAGACTCGCTTGAGGGGCTGTCGGGATACACAGGCCTCTCGAGTGCGAGCAGCCCGCGGACGTCTGCCGAGCGGATGGTGTAGTCGCGCGAGATGATGCACAGCTGGGATAGCACCCGTTTGAACTGGATGTAGTTGCCTGGCCAGGAGTACTCCGAGAGCAGTGCCATCGCCTGGCGATCGATGCGCAGGACCTCCCTGGGCAAATCGGCATTGAGCTGGCTCAGGTACAGCTTGGTGATGGTCGGGATGCGCTCCTTGCTCTCCCTGAGGGGTGCGAGCTCGGTCTCGATGCATTGGAACTTGTCCTTGATGTACGAGATGTAGGCGCCGACCTGCTTGCCCCGCGGGTTGCACGAGAAGATGATGCTGTTGCGATGCGTGCCATCGGTGGTCACGATGGTCGAGAACAGGTCGTTGATGAACGCGTCGGTGCTTGTCTCCATGTTCTTGACGTGGATGGTGAGGTCGTTCGAGAAGAGTGGGGAGTTCCTTCCGTTGAGCAGGAACTCGCGAGACCTATCCGTGAGCATGCCGCAGTCGATCTCGACCAAGGGATGGGCCGACCGGTCGGAGTTGATGTAGGTCCAGGCAGCGACAGCCGTCCTGCCCGTACCGTACTCCCCAGTGATGAGGACGGGCTTCCCGGCGCGGGAGGCGCTCTCGAGCACCCTGCTGATGCCGTTGATGTCTCCCGTCAGGCTGTAGGGGCTGTCGAGGTATTCGGCGCGCGCCTCCTTCTTGGTGTAGAAGGTGATGCCCGACTGGCGCTGGCCGGACGGCATGCGGCTGCGCGAGACGAAGAACGTGACGAGGGTACGGTCGAAGTCGCGCGAGACCATGGTGCGGATCGTGTACTGGTAGCCTCCGACTGACCTCCTGATGGTGCTTGCGTCACCATCGAGCACAAGGGGCATCAGGTCCTTGAGCAACGAGAGCAGATGCTCGTTGCCGCCCCTGTCCAGGGTGGTGAAGAAGAGCCGACCGTCCTCGCGAAAGACGACGGTGTCTCCCGAGTGGCTGCGGATGACCTGCCTAAAGAACATGTTCTCCTCGCGAGCGCGACGGATGTGCCGGGTGGTCCTGATCGCCTCGTCGATGGACTCCCTGACCGATGCTGCGTTCGAGGTGATGAGGACGGTGTTGAACCCGGCCTCGCGAAAGGCGTTGCTCGAGATGACGTCGCACAGGATTGTGTCGTAGCCCCTGCGCGAGAGGAGCGCAGTGATGTCGTCAATGTCCCCTTCGTCCAGAAGCGTGAAGACGTCGAGGTCGAGTTGCAGCACGTCGCAGGTATTGCGCGCAGCGTCGGCGATGCCGGGAAAGCCCACGACGGCACGCCTGCCGCTGATGCCCTCGGAGAGCTGGACGGCCTGGAGTACGTCGAAGGGCGACGTCTTGATGTCTATGACGGGCATGTCCAGGTTGTCACGGAGCAGGTCGGCTGTACCGCCGCGCGAGAGTATGAGGTCGTAGGGCTCCACGAGCTGCTCGACGGCGGCTGTGAGCCCGTCCTCGAGGTTTCCTACGACGATGGTCATGCTCACGTCGCCATAGGACCGCGCCTCTCGCTCGAGGATCGCCGCCAGGCCCTCGTAGGGTGCGACGGCGAGGATGTTGACTGCGTCTGCCATGCGTTCCTTTGTCTATGTCGGCGGGCTGAATGACTTGGTTGCTCCCGCAGCAACTCGCATGGCTTGGATTCTAGCCTGCATCGGCTCTTTCCTCAGACAATGACGTTGCAAAATGAAACATAACAAAAGGCAATTGCGAGTATATCTCAATAACGTTGCAAAATGAAACGCTATGCTCACCAATCACGACTGTCCATGTCAGCGGATGGTACGTATCTTTTTGGTCAGGGAAACGAACGGTTGGGAGCTGATATGGCGGATCTGCTGGTCATCGCTGACGATCTTACCGGTGCGCTCGACTCGGGCGTGCAGCTCTCCCGCAAGGGCGACCGCGTGCTGGTGAGCTTTGACTGGGAGTCCGGCCTGGAGCATGCCGGTGAGGCGGATGTCATGGTCATCGACACCGAGAGCCGCCATGACGATCCCAAGGTTGCCTATGACAAGGTCCATCGGCTGGTGAGCGAGGGAGCGCGCCTTGGCGTCGCCCACGTCTACAAGAAGACCGACTCGGGCCTGCGCGGCAACGTGGGCGCTGAGCTCTCCGCAGTCATCGACGCGCTGTCCGCCTCGCATCTCAACTTTGTCCCCGCATACCCCAAGCAGCAGCGCACGACCGAGGCGGGCATCCACTACGTCTCGGGCGTGCCGCTGGCAAAGAGCATCTTTGCGGTCGACCCGGTCAACCCCGTGACCTGCAGCAGGGTCTCGGACCTCATCCACCTGCAGAGCGATAAGCCAGTCGCGAGCTGGGAGCCGGGAATCGGGCTCGAGGGCATCGTCGTCTACGACTGCACGAGTGACGACGACATGCGCCTGATAGCCGACATGCTGTCGAGCGTGGACGACGGAGCTCCCATGGCAGGCTGTGCCGGTCTGCTAGAGATGCTTCCGGCACGCTCTGGTGCGTCGCGCGCCAACGTGGCCACCGCACTCGAGAGCGCGCAGCTCATAGTGGTTTCCGGTTCGGCGAACGCCGTCACCTCGTCGCAGCTCGACGAGGCGGAGCGCCGCGGGGCCGTACGGGTTCACCTGCCATTGAGCCGGATCCTGACCGAGGGATGGTCGCGGGAGGATGCCTGCCGGCTTGTGGGGGAGGCGCTCGACGCTGCGGGCGACAATCCCGTGATCGTCATCGACACGCTGGGCGAGATGCTCGACCGCAAGACCATGGCCGACGCCGGAACGGCGCGCAGGATCTCGGACGCCGCAGGGCTTTGCGCGGCTGCCGCGAGCGAGATGGATGAGCGAACCACGATGATCGTTGGAGGGGATGCTCTGGTTGGCTTCGTGCATGACGTGGGGGCAACCCTGCTCGAGCCCGTTGACGAACTCTTCCCGGGCATAGTTGTCGCCCGCTACGAGGGTTCGGCTCGTTCTGGTTCGATCATCACCAAGTCCGGTGCGTTTGGAAGCGTTGGCTTGTTTCACGAGATTCATCATGCGTTGGAAGAGAAGGTTGGAGGAGTTCTGTCATGTCGCTAGAGAAGTACAGTCTCAAGCTGCCCAAGGCCGTGTACAGCGGTAAGGGTGCCTTGGGGGAGATCGGCCAGATCCTTGCCAAGGCTGGCGCCACCAAGGTTGCGGCGTTTACCGACAAGGGCCTGCGCAAGCTGGGCCTGTTTGACCTCGTGGAGAAGGAGCTCAAGGCAAGCGGCGTTCCGTATGACATCTTTGACGACCTGCCCGCAGAGCCGGCCTACACCGATGTGCAGAAGGTCATTGACGAGTTCAAGACCGCTGGGGCGGACTTCATCGTGGCCTGCGGTGGCGGCTCGGTCATGGACTCGGCCAAGCTGGCGAGCGTCTCGCTGACCGACGAGTACGTGGTCAAGGACCTGCTTGACGACCCTCAGCGCGCCCATAAGTGCGTGGATCTGCTGGCCATTCCCACCACTGCCGGCACCGGCGCGGAGTGCACGCCCAACGCCATCGTGGGCGTTCCCGAGCGCGCCCTCAAGATCGGCATCGTCAACGACGGACTCATCTGCGACTACGTGATCCTCGATGCCGAGATGATCCGCAACCTCCCGCGCTCCATCGCCGCGGCCACGGGCGTCGACGCCATGTGCCACGCCATCGAGTGCTTCACCTCCAACAAGGCCAATCCCCTGAGCGACACCTTTGCACTCGAGGCCTTTGACCTGATCATGAACAACATCGTGGATGCCTGCGACGATGCGGATGCCATCGATGCGAAGAACGCCATGCAGGTCGCGGCGTTCTACGGCGGCGTGGCCATCACCGCGTCGGGCACGACGGGCGTCCACGCGCTGAGCTATCCGCTGGGCGGCAAGTACCACATCGCCCACGGCGTCTCCAACGCGATGCTGCTGGTGCCGGTCATGGAGTTCAACGAGCCGGCCTGCCGCGAGCTCTTCGCCCGCGCCTGGGACCGCGCCTATCACGGCGACCGTCAGCTGTCGACCGACGCTGAGAAGTCGAAGGCGCTGGTCGAATGGATGGGTGACATCGTGCGCCATCTCGAGATTCCCACGAGCCTCAAGGAGTTTGGTGTCGACCCGGCGGACCTTGACGACCTGGTCGATGCGGGCATGCAGGTCACGCGCCTGCTGGTGAACAACAGGCGTGAGATTACGGCAGACGACGCACGTGCGATTTACGAGAGGGTGTTGCAGTAATGGTAGACATCAAGGGCATCATCGTACCCATCGTCACTCCCATGAACGAGGACGAGTCCATCAACCTCGACGAGCTTCGGGTGCAGATCGACCGCCAGATCGAGGCGGGCATCGACGGCATCTTCCCGTTTGGCACCAATGGCGAGGCCTACATCCTGAGCGGGGAGGAGAAGCGCCAGATCCTCGAGGCGACGATCGACCAGGTGGCAGGCAGGGTCCCCGTATATGCCGGTACGGGCTGCATCTCGACCAGGGAGACCATCGAGCAGACCAAGATGGCGGAGGAGCTCGGTGCGGACGTGGTCTCGATCATCACGCCGAGCTTTGCCAAGGCCAGCCAGGAGGAGCTGTACCGTCATTACTGCGCCGTTGCGGCTGCGGTCGATCTTCCCGTCCTGCTCTATAACATTCCTGCCCGTACGGGCAACGCCCTCGAGCCTGCCACCGTCGCACGTCTGGCAAAGGACGTTCCCAACATCGTGGGCGCCAAGGACTCGAGTGGCGACTGGGAGAACCTCCAGGCCTATATTGCCGTCAAGGAGGTGCGTGACGACTTCATCACCCTGTCAGGCAATGACAGCCTGATCCTCGACGCGCTCATCAAGGGCGGCGCGGGCGCCATCGCCGGGTGCGCGAACGTGTACCCGCACGTCATGGCATCGATCTACGACCTGTTTGTCGAGGGCAAGCTTGACGAGGCGCGCGAGGTCCAGAACAGCATCGCCACCTTCCGCGCGGTCTTCCGTCACGGCAACCCCAACACAGTGGTCAAGACTGCGGTGGCCGAGCTGGGCTACCCGGTGGGCAAGTGCCGCGCTCCCTTCAACTGGCTGCCTGACGAAGGCATCGAGGAGCTGCGCGGCGTGCTGGCCGAGAACAAGCAGAAGGGTATGTGCTAATGAGTGACTACAAGCCCATCGTGGGCATCTCGATGGGTGACCCCGCAGGCAACGGCCCCGAGATCACCGTCAAGGCCCTCTCCGATCCGACGCTCTACGACCGCTGTCGCCCCATCGTGGTCGGCGACTACAAGATGATCGAGCAGGCCAAGGGATTCGTGGGACATCCCGAGATCGAGGTCAACCCGGTGTCGAGCGTGGCGGAGGCCAAGTTCGAGGCTGGCACCATCGATGTGTACCAGCTCGACCTCATCGAGGACGTCGCAGCGTTCCAGCTCGCGACCGTCTCGGTCGAGGGTGGCAACGCGGCATTCCAATCGGTCAAGCGCCTCATCGAGCTGGCCATGGCCGGCGAGGTCGACGCCACCGTCACCAACGCCCTCAACAAGGAGGCCATGAACCTGGCGCTCGAGCCCCAGGGCATGCACTTTGACGGGCACACCGAAATCTATGCGACCTACACGGGCACCAAGAAGTACTGCATGATGCTCGCGCATCACGACTTCCGCGTGGCGCACGTCTCCACGCACGTGAGCCTGCGCGAGGCATGCGATCGCGTGAAGACCCCGCGCGTGCTCGAGGTCATCGAGCTCGCCAACCAGGCCATGCTCGACCTGGGTATCGAGAATCCACGCGTGGCCGTGGCCGGCCTCAACCCCCACTGCGGCGAGAACGGCCTCTTTGGACGCGAGGAGATCGAGGAGATCGCCCCCGCCATCGAGATCGCCAAGTCGCGGGGCATCAACGCCATCGGCCCCATCCCGCCCGACTCGGTCTTCTCCGAGATGAACGGCGGCTGGTATGACGTCACCGTGTGCATGTATCACGACCAGGGACACATTCCCACCAAGGTACTGGGCTTCGTCATCGACCGCGCGACCAACCAGTGGAAGGCCGTCGAGGGCGTCAACATCACCCTCGGCCTGCCCATCATCCGCACGTCCGTCGATCACGGGACGGGCTTTGCGCTGGTAGGCAAGGGAACCTCGAACGAGCTCAGCCTGGTCAACGCGATCGATTACGCGCTGCGCATGGCCGCTGGTCGAGCCGCCAAGGAGGGCAAGGAGGCATAGCGGCCGCGGTCGGCCTCAACACAGCAGTTTTGGTATTGAGCGGAAGGGCGACGCCCTCCGTTAGGGATAACTTTGTCAAACGATAGGAAGGATTTGGTAACGATGACACTGCAGATGATACTTGCGTTGGCAACGCTCGTGATCATGCTGGCGCTGATCATGTTCGACGTCATGCCGTTCGGAGCGCCCCCGATCTTTGCGAGCCTGCTTCTCGTGATCTTCGGTCAGCTCTTTGGTGCCGACTGGGAGGTCCAGTGGGACATGCCCTACGCGTTTGCCGGTTTCACCAACGCAAGCGTGTGGATGGTGGCGTTCTTCATGGTGGTCATGGCGGCCGTCCAGAAGACGAGCCTTATCGCTGGCGTGAAGACATCCATGGGCAACCTCGTGACCAAGGGCGGCTTCAAGAGCTACCTGCTGCTCGTCCTGCTGGTCATGCTCGGCTGCACGCTGGCCGGCGGTGGTTCCACGGGCTACTACGTGCTCATTCTCTCGCTGGTGGCCACGCTGCCCTATAACGAGGAGTTCCCCACCTCCAAGCTGCTCATGCCGCTGGGCTTTGCCACCAACCACCCGCTCATCCCCATCAACGTCGCTTTGCAGTTTGGCCTGGCCACCACCGTTCTCGAGTCCGCCAACTACTCCACGGACGAGTTCAGCATGTTCAAGTTCGCTCTGGTGACCTTCGCCCTCTCCATGGGCTTCCTCATCAGCGCCATCCTGGGCTGGAAGCTCCTGCCGAGCCATCCGAT
>JAGAVX010000024.1 GCA_017941705.1 Atopobiaceae bacterium | reverse complement strand
GTCGCGCGGGAGGTGGCCATAGAAAAAGGTGGGCCGGTCCCCGAGAAGTCGGAGGCTGGCCCACCTTTGCCACTTGACAAGTCTATCTACATATCAGTCGATGAATCGCACCCACATGCAGAGAGGTTGCCTTGGCAGCGCGCAACACATCACAATCGCTCGACGTCACCAAGGGAGTCATCTGGCGCCAGCTGGCGGCGCTGTTCTTTCCCGTGCTTGCCGGCGCTGTGTTCCAGGAGCTCTACACCCTGATCAACGCCTACATCGTGGGCCAATATGCCAGCCTCACCGCACTCGGCGCCATACAGGCGACCGCGACGCTCACTGACCTCACCATCAGCCTCACCATCGGCATGGGCATGGGCTGCTCCGTCATCGTGAGCCAGTACTTTGGCGCTGGGGACGACCGCAGGCTCGAACAGGCGGTGCACACCGCCGTCGCCCTGTCGCTCGCGTTGGGCTTCGCGGCAAGCATAGCGGGCGTCATGTGCGCCGGCCCCCTGCTGCGCCTTATGGGCACGCCTGCGGACCTCCTTGGCGAATCGCTCGACTTCATCTACGTGTACTTTGGCTCGGCCCTACTCCCAGTGGTGTTCAACATGGGAGCCGCGCTGTTGCGCGCCGTGGGCAACACCCGCACTCCGTCGCGCATCATCGCCTTCACATGTCTCGTCAACATTGCCCTCGACGTGGTCTTTGTCGTGAGGCTCGGCATGGGCGCGCGGGGTGCGGCGCTCTCGACGGCGGGTGCGTATCTCGTAGGGACGATCATGGTCATCTGCTCGCTCATGCGCGCACGCGGTCCCTGGCGCCTGCACCCCAGCAAGATTCGCGTCAATGGCTCCATCGCACGTGACATGCTCAAATGCGCCGTGCCACTCGCCGCGCAGAACGCAATCTTCCCCCTGTCCAACATGGTCGTCCAATCGACGGTCAATGGGTTTGGGTCCGACACCGTCGTTGCGTGGGGCCTCTGCGGGCGAATCGGATCGGTTGCCTGGCTCGTGTCGGACGCCTTTGCCATGTCCGCGACCACCTTCTCCGCGCAGAACTTTGGCGCGGGCGACTATCGGCGCATGAAGCGCGGCCTGCACGTCTCGCTGCTCATGGCCACAATCGGGATGGCGTTGGTCGAGGCAATCATCTGCCTGAACGCGCGCGAGCTTTCGTGGCTCTTTGCCAACGACTCGTCCATCGTGCGCCTCACCTCGTGGCTCATCCTCATCACGGTGCCGTTCTACGTCATCTTCTCGTTCATGGACATCATCGCCGGTGTCATTCGAGGTGCCGGGGAGAGCCTCATGCCCATGGTCATCATCGGCCTCGGGACATGCGTGCTGCGCTTGGTGTGGATGCTCGCAGTGGTTCCGCGCTACCACTCGATCGTGACGGTCGTGGTCTCGTATCCGTTCACGTGGACCATCACGACCATCATGTTCATCTTCTACTATCGTCACGGGGGCTGGCTCACACGGAGCCTGCGCACGGCCCGGCACCGCCGCAAGGAGGTCTAGCGGAAAGCGCTCTCCGCCTCGGCTGCAAAGTCGCCCAAGGCCTACCTTTGGGGGTGCGACGTCAGGTGCCATCCATGGCAGTACGGGCAGCGGTAGCAGCGGAGGCCCCGGGTGCCATGCTCGGCACAGAGCGCAATCGCCTCCTCTGCGTCAAAGCGGGTCGCGTAGCGGTTCTTCGAGTCGCAGGAACGCGTGCGTCGCGCCTCCTCCCTGCGCTCGTCCACGCTTCTGCTGTGCCGCCACTCGCGCGCAAAGGCGTCGTCCAGTCCGCCGAGCCCCTCCTTGAACTCGGCAATCCTCTTCTGCTGCGCCGAACGCTTCCTGCTGCCCATCGCGACTCCCTAGGAGAGGAACGCACGAAGACCGATGCCAATCAGCACGAGGCCGCCCACGACCTCGGCGCGATCGCCCAAAAGAGGACCAAGGCGCCTGCCGATGGCGAGGGCAATCACGCAGCATGCCGCCGTCGTGCAACAGATGATGAGCGAGGCGCTGAGAATCTCGACCGACTGGGCGCGCAGGCTCACGCCCACGGCAAAGGCGTCGATGGCCGTGGCAATGGCCTGAAGCACCAAGGTCGCCAGCGTCAGATGCGCACCGGTGCGGGTGTCGTCACCCTCGTCGGGATGGCGGATCGCATCCACGCCCTCGCGGACCATATTGCCACCGATGATGCCCAGGATGACAAGCGTCACGACGCCCGAATAGCGCTCGATGAGCTCGGCGGCCAGGCCGCCCAGTGCATAGCCGAGCAACGGCATCAGCCCCTGAAACACCCCAAAGAACAGCGGCATGAGCATCAGCCGGCGGCGGCTCTCGGACCCATATACGAACGAGTTCGAAATCGTCACCGAGAAGGCATCGGCAGAGAGCGCCAGCCCCAACAGCAGGATTTCCCCTATGCCCATGCGCCCTCGCATCCCAAGTCAACGCTTTTCGTGGCCCGATGTCCGCCTCAGCTCATATCCGGGCGGCAGTTTGACAGGTATCAAAGTGTAACAAATGATGCCTCAGCGTCAACATAGGCGCTCACATGCGTTACCCTTTAGACGTCTGGGCAGAACGCCCAGTACTTGCATTACAACAGAAAGCCAGCATATGCCTGCCATTATCACACATCACCTGTTTGGGGAGGACGCTTCGCGCCGTCTGCCTGCCAAAATATCGTTTAGCGAGGAGGAGCTCCTCGCGTTCCTTCTGGGCAACCAGGGTCCAGACCCCTTCTACTTCTGCTTCACCGCATCGCCGGCCGCCATCCAGACCTGCCATACCTTTGCGGAGACCATGCACAACAGCAGCATCGTCGACGCGCTTCTGGTAGCCAAGGACGCCGCAAGCCACCTTCCCTCGGATGACCAGGCAGTCGGCAAGGCCTTCGTGCTGGGGCTGGTGGCCCACTACCTGCTCGACAGCGAGGCGCACGCCTTCATCCTTGCGCAGGAGAACGACATCTGCAACGCCGGCGTCGGTCTGGAGGACGCGCACGACCAAGTGCACGCCCTCATCGAGAGCGACCTCGACACGTGGATGCTCTGGAGCGCGCGTCAGCAGACCATTGCCGATGCGCCCGCATGGGCGGACCTGGCGCGCACCGAGCGCATCGGTCGCGCGGCAGGCGCCATCTTCTCGCAGGTGGCGTGGCAGGCCTTTGGCATGAGGCTCACCCCCGAGCGCTACGAGGGCTGCCTGCGCGACTACGAGATGGTGTATCGCGCCATCGATCCCACTGGCAACCCACGTGGGCGCATGATTGCCGGAGCGGAGCGGCTAGGCACCCAGTATTCCCGCCTCGACGCCCTCTCTCACGCATCGGAACCCATCGAGCATTGCCCAGCAGCCAACCTCGACTGCCGTCCTTGGATCGACCCGCTCACGGGAGAGACCAAGACCACCAGCTTCCCTGACATCTTCTACGACTCGCTTGACCTTTGGCCCGACCTTGCCGAGACCTTTGTCAAGGGAGACCGCGAGGGGCTTGTGCGCGCAATGCGCAGGAGCTACTACGGCGAGCCACTCGCGGACTAACTGTCGTGGCACACTTGCTCCCCGGGAACTCCCGTGCCACGAGGCG
>JAGAVX010000023.1 GCA_017941705.1 Atopobiaceae bacterium | reverse complement strand
TACGTGGTGCCTGGCGCCACGCACGTGGACCTCTACTGGCGTCCTGGTATGGTGGACGACGCCCTCAACAAGCTTACGGAGTTCTTCGAGAGCAGACTGTAAGACTGCGCTGTTGTCCTAGGGGCGTGTCCCCAGGACAACAGCGGTACTGCGGGGCAAAGCGTATTGTCACATGCAGAAGGTCTGTATAATCGGTAGGAAGGCTATAGAGTGAAGACGGCGCAACTATGGGCATTGAGAATCTCACTCCCGAACTGATAGACAAAGCAAAGGCTCGCAAGACCCTTGGTGAGCTCGAGCAGCTTCTCCAAGATGAGGGCCTCGAGCTCTCCGCTGCCGAGCTCGAGGGAATTGCTGGCGGATTCTGCAAGAGAGACTGTGACTGGCTTGGTGCTACGTGCCGCAACGACTACGAATGCAGGATGGATCGCTAATCCAAGTCGTTCCACCCCACTCACCCCTGCTCGACAATCTGTCCCGCGCAGGCGCTGTCGTTGGCTAGGAAGTGGCGTGCGTCGCAAAGCCATCGGCGGGTAAGAGCGCGAGGCATTGAGCGGTACTTTCTATGCGCTCTTTTCTGATGCAGCCCAAAACTGCACCTACAACCTGTTTTGTAGGTGCAGTTTTGGGCTGTAAAGCAGGGGTACCGAACGTCGGCGTGCCAAAACTGCATACAAACTCATCGAAAGGGCCTTCTCAAGCCAAATCGGTACCTACAAGTCATTTCGTATGCAGGTGTCGCCAAGCGATATAAAGCTTTGCCATGCACGCAAGGAGACAACACCTACAAACCTTCTTGTAGGTGCCTTGCACCGGTGATTGCGCTCCGGTTTTCACTTTGTATGCGGTTTCAAGAGGCGCTATCTGACGAACATGTTTCTATGCGTCCAAAACGCGCCTACGATGTTGGTTGTAGGTGCGTTTCTTTGAGGCCTCCAAAAAAAGCGCTGACAAATGCTGCCCTCACGACTCGGTGAACAGATCGGATTCGCGCACAGCAGCATGTCGTTGCAAATCACTTACCGTCATTGCTCATAGCGTCACACCGCAATAGCCGAAGTCCCCTCTCAGGTGCTTAGTTCGCGATTGACGAAGGTGATAACGGCTGTTATTCTTAGTTAGCTTTGGTTAACACATACGAGAAGGCATCGACTTCGGTCAATGAGCAGCAGAGACTTTGACACACGCACCGCTCTCATCAGGAGCGGCAAAAGAGAATTCCTTGAGCACGGCTTCAAGGATGCGTCACTGCGCACCATCTGCAAGCATGCCCATGTGACCACCGGGGCCTTCTACGCACACTTCAAGAGCAAAGAGGGCCTCTTCGCCGATATCGTCGAGGCGGACCTGGATGACTATCTGGACCTCTACGATGGCATGCTTGCGCGGTTGGCGTCAAAGGCTCAGCAGGCGGACGACAATGAGGTCGCTTTTATGGAGTACCTCCTTGACCACCGCGATCTGTTCCGTCTGCTTTTTGACTGCTCGGAAGGCACGCACTACGAGGGTTTCAAGGATAGGCTCATTCGGCGGTTCGAGGACAGCTACCAGTCGTTCTTCGAGGCATACGCGGGCTTTCCCGTCGATCACGAGGTGACAAAGACGATAGTCCAGATGAAGTTTGCGCAGTACTGCAGCATGCTGTTTGGCGACTACACCAAAGCCGAGGCCATAGCGATAACCGAACAAATACAAGCCTTCACCCGAGCAGGGCTCGGCGCCCTCCTCAATACGGATTTCGAAAGCCCGGGATGACCGGGCTTTTTCTTTGAACATAACAAAGCCCGACGACTGTTACGCGGCAAGCCAGCAGGCATTGTCAAAGGAGAAAGGAAAGAGCAATGGCAAGGAAAGAGATCACGCAGGATACGGCAACCGAGGCCTCGAGCAAGAAGATGCGCACGAGAGACCTCATCTATGCTGGCGCCTTTGGGGCCATCTACCTGGTGGTCATGCTCATCATCGTAATGGGGTCGTCTATGGTGTCACCCATCCTCTATCTGCTGGCACCCCTGTTCGTGGGAACGGTTTGCGGCACCATCTACGAGATGTGCGTGCTCAAGGTCCGCAAGTTTGGACCCGCGCTCATCCTGGGCGTGTTGTTTGCGCTCGTCGCATGCACAAGCGCCGGCCCGCTTTCCCTCGTGCTTGCGATTGGCTTCGCCTTGGCGGCTGAGCTGATCATCATGGCAGGCAAGTACCAGTCCAAGATGATGTACCTGCTCTCGTTTGTCGTGTTCAACTGCAACATGGCCTGCCCGTACCTGATGCTGCAGCTCGCCCGTGACGAGTTCCTGGCTCGCTCCGTCGAGTTCTACGGCCAGGCCTACGCGGATACCCTCGCCGCCATCGCTCCTAGCTGGGTGTTCTTCCTATGCCTGGGAGTCGCGATCCTGGGTGGCATCATAGGGGCTTTCATTGCCAATAAGCTCATCTCCAAGCACTTCGAGAAGGCGGGAATCATCTAGGCCCGTCTTGCCTGTTGTCATGTGGCACCAACCGAGGAGCTTACGGTGGACTTTGATCTATACGGAGACGACTCGCGGGGGGTCATCAAGCTCGACCCGCGCACGAAGCTGCTGCTGTTTCTGGCGAGCAGCATAGTGAGCTTGAACCTCTACGGCATCACGAGCATGGTCGTGTTCAGCCTGCTGCTGTGCGTGCTTTTGGCACTCTGCGGCAGGCCGGGCACGGCGCTCAAGGCGTTCATCGCCTTCGCGATCGTCGCCTATCTCCGCTCGTGCCTTGACGCGCAGGGGACGGGCAGCGCTGGCGTCGTCATGATCTGCCAGGCGCTCGCCACCATCTTCATGTTCATGTTCCCCGTGCTCATATCGCTCGTCATGCTTGTGCAGACCACGCGCATCAGCCAGTTTCTTGCGGCATTTCAGGCCATGCACCTGCCGGCAACGATCGTGATTCCCGTAGCCGTCCTCTTTCGCTTCATCCCCGCGGTCCAGGACGAGTGGCAGGGCATCCGCAAGGCCATGGCGTTCCGCGGCATTCGCATCGATGCGCAGAGCGTCGTGCGCCAACCGTTCAAGACCATCGAGTACATGCTGGTCCCGCTTCTGTTCTCGAGCATCAGCGTGATGGAGGAGCTGGCGGCCGCGGCCGAGGCGCGCGGGCTCGACGCGGAGCATACGCGCTCGTCGTATGAGGACGTGCGTCTTGGTGTTGCGGACTACGTCGTCATTGTGCTGTTTGGGGGCATTGCCGTCTACACGGCCCTCAACGTGCGAAGGGCAGTGATGGGGCAATGATCAGGTTCGACAACGCAAGCTTTCACTATGGCGGCGAGCATGGCACCGGCGAGGGTGTCGATGACATCGACCTGACGATCCGCGACGGTGAGTGCGTCCTGTTCTGCGGCAAAAGCGGGTGCGGAAAGACCACCATCACGCGCATGATCAACGGGCTCGCCCCGCACTTCTACGAGGGGCTCATGGAGAGGGCGGTCTACGTGGACGACATCTGCGTCTCAACCGCGCCGCTCTCGACGACCTCCTCGATCGTGGGCAGCGTGTTCCAGAATCCCAAGAGCCAGTTCTTCAACGTGGACTCCACCGGCGAGCTTGCCTTTGGGTGCGAGAACCAGTGCATGTCGCGCGAGGAGATACAGGCGCGCATAGAGATGACGCGCGACGACATGCAGCTGGACGCGCTGATGAACCGCAATATCTTTGACCTTTCCGGTGGCGAGAAGCAGCAGATCGCGTGCGGCTCGGTGTACGCCGCCCAGCCGAGCATCTACGTCATGGACGAACCGTCCAGCAACCTGGACCGCAAGGCCATACGGCGACTGCACGACATCCTGGTGCGCATCAAGGCCAACGGCAACACGATCGTGCTCTCGGAGCACAGGCTCTACTACCTCATGGACCTGGTCGACCGCGTCGTGTACATGGAGGACGGCCGCATCGCGGCAGAGTACTCGGCGGCCCAGCTTGCCGCCATGGGCGACGACGAGCTCCGGCGGCTGGGTCTGCGGTGCGCGAGTCTCGAGCACTTGCAGCGCGCCGAGGGGCCCTACGCGGCAGAGCCTGCCAGCGTGACTCTCGAGGCCCTCGACCTGAGTTGCAATCGAGGTGGGGTGCAGATTCTCGACATCGAGCGCCTGACTCTGCCCGAAAACAGCATCGTGGCTCTTATCGGCGACAACGGATGTGGAAAGAGCACTTTGTCGGAGGCCCTCTGCGGCGTCATACCGTCGGGTGGCAGCGTCGCCTTTGGCGGCACGTACCTGTCGAGCAAGGTGCGCCCGCGCAAGAGCTACCTGGTCATGCAGGACGTGAACCGCCAGCTCTTCTCCGAGAGCGTCATCGAGGAGGTGCTTCTCAACTCCGACGCGTCGCGCGAGCGGGCGCTCGAGGTGCTCGACGCCTTGGGCCTTGCCTCGTGCGCGGATCGTCACCCCGCGAGCCTCTCGGGAGGGCAGAAGCAGCGTGTGGCCATTGCGAGCGCGCTCTGCGCAGGCAAGGACATCCTGTTTTACGACGAGCCCACGAGTGGCTTGGACCGGACGGGCATGGAGAGCTTCGGTCAGCTTCTCAAGGACACGAAGGATCAGGTAAAGTGCCAGGTCATCGTCACGCACGACCCCGAACTCATCATGCAGGCGTGCACGCACGTGCTGCGTGTCGACAACGGGCGCGTGCTGGGCGTGTATCCCCTCGATGCCGAGGGTATCGAGCGCGTGCGCTACTACTTCTTGAGCGAGGACGACGGCTCCACGAGTCGCAGACGCGAGAAGGTCTCCGTGCTCGGCAAGATCTGGAGCTACACGGGAGACCACAAGCGCAAGACGGTCGCCGCAGCCGTCTTCATGACCCTCGGGGCCATATGCCAGGTCCTGCCGTATCTGATCGTGTACCAGCTCATCGATGCGGTGGTCCAAGGCAGGGACCTGACCCTCCAGGGGAGCGTGGTTCCCCTTGCGGGCATTCTGGCCTGCCTGGTGCTTTACGCGGTTCTCTATATGTTTGGTCTGCAGCTCTCGCACCGCGCGGCATACCGGACCCTCGAGAACATCCGCTGCAGCCTTCAGGAGAAGATGGAGGCGCAACCCATCGGCGCGGTTCGCGACATGGGCAGTGGCGCGGTGAAGAAGCTGCTCAACGACGACGTCGACTCGATTGAACTGCTGCTGGCCCACATGATTCCCGAGGGTATCGCCAACCTTGCGGTGGCGGTGGTGGCGCTGCTGGTGATGGCTGCCATAGACTGGCGGCTTTGCCTGCTCACGACAATCATGGTGGGGTTTGGCGTCAGCGCGTCAGGGCAGATGATGGCGACGGGCGTCGACAAGCTGGGGACCTACTTTGCCTCGACGAAGCGGCTCAACAACACCATCGTCGAATACGTGAACGGCATGGAAGTCGTGCGCGTCTTCAATCGCAGCGGCGAGTCGTACCAAAAGTTCGAGGAGTCGACCCTCAACTACCGCGACTTTGCCCTCGACTGGTACCGCACCTGCTGGCCTTGGATGGCGGTGTACGGGTCCGTCTTCTTCTCCATCACGCTCTACACGCTGCCGTTTGGCGCACTGCTGGTCCTTTTGGGGCAACTTGGCATCTCGAGCTATGTGCTCTGCCTCTGCATGAGCTTTGGCATAGGGCCGCTGCTCACGCACGTGATGACGTTCATCTCCTCGATTCCGCAGGTCAACTACAAGATCCAGGCGCTCGAGAAGGCGATGGACCGCATGCCGCTCAAGACGGGCACCGCCGCCTTTGAGGGTGCGTCGCACGACGTCAGCTTTGAGGACGTGCACTTTGGCTATGGCAACGACGAGGTGCTGAAGGGCATCAGCTTCGTGGCACCTGCGGGCCGGATGACGGCGCTCGTGGGCCCCAGCGGGTCGGGCAAGAGCACCATCGCAAAGCTCATCGTGCACTACTACGACGTGGAGAGCGGGCGTGTCTGCATTGGCGGGCAAGACCTGCGCGACATGAGCCTCGAGGCTCTCAACTCCCAGGTCTCGTACGTGTCGCAGGATCTCTTCCTGTTCAACCAGCCCATCATGGAGAACATCAGGGTGGGCAAGCCCGACGCCACGGATGAGGAGGTGCTTGACGCCGCCCGGCGAGCCCAGTGCGACGAGTTCGTGACTGCGTTGCCACAGGGCTACCAGACCCCCTGCGGAGCGGCGGGAGCCATGCTCTCGGGCGGCCAGCGTCAGCGCATCGCCTTCGCCCGGGCCATCCTCAAGGACGCGCCGGTCGTCGTGCTCGATGAGGCGACCGCCTACATCGACCCCGAGAACGCCGAGAAGATGAACGCCGCGGTGGCGGAGCTCGTGGCGGGCAAGACGGTGATCGTCATCGCTCACAGGCTCAGCTCCATCGCCCACGCGCACAACATCATCGTGGTCGACGACGGACGCATCGTTGCCTCGGGTACCCACGAGGAGCTGCTTGCGGTATGTCCGCTCTACGTGGCCCTGTGGAACGCCTCCGAGGAGGCTGCGTTCTGGGGGCTCAAGGGCGGATCCGCGTATCCCGATGAGGCCTCGGCGCACGAAAGCGAGGTGGAGTCATGATCTTGTGGCTACGAAGAATCATGAGGTTCTGCGGCAGCTATGCCAAGCGCATCCGCATCGCCTGGGTCTTTGCGTTCCTCAAGGCGTTTTGCGCCAATGTCCCTTACATGGTGGCCATCGTGCTTATAGGAGAGCTGCTCAACGGGACCCTGCAGCCGCGGCAATGCATCGCCGCGGCCGTTGCGATGCTGGCGCTCCTCGCCTGCCAGTCGGTGTTCCAGAACATCGCCGACCGCCTGCAGTCGAGCGCTGGGTACGAGCTCTTTGCTGACGTCCGCCTTCGGATGGCGGAGCATCTGCGCCGCCTTCCCATGGGCTACTTCGACGAGGGCAACATGGGCAAGATCTCGTCGGTGCTCTCCAACGACATGGTGTTCGTGGAGGAGCACAGCATGCAGGTGCTGGCCGAGTCGATCAGCGACATCTTCTCCGAGGCGCTGCTGGTCGCGTTCCTCTTCTCCCTGCATCCTCTGGTTGGGGCCCTTGGGCTCGCCACGGTGCTGGCGGCCGTTGGCGTGGCCCAGCTCATGCATCGCGAAACCGCGATTGACTCGGACAGGCGCCAGCAGTCGATCGAGGACCTGACCTCGGCCATACTCGAGTACACCGAGGGCATCGGTGTCATCAAGAGCTTCAATCGCACGAGTGACGGTGCAGCGGAGCTGTGGCAGGCCTTTAGCGACATGACGGAGTCGAACCTTGCCTTCGAGCGCAACCATTCGCCGTGGGAGCGCCGCCTGAACATCGTCTACGGCTTGGGCATGGCGGCGATCGTGGCGGCCTCGGTAGGGCTCTTTGAGAGGGGGAGCCTGCAGCCTGCGATGTTCATCGGGGTCATGCTGTTTGCCTTCAACCTCTTTGGCCCGCTCAAGCACCTCTATGGGTTCAGCAGCCAGATCTCGATCATGACCACGGCGCTCAACCGCCTCGAGACGGTGCTCTCCGAGCAGCAGATCGCAGACTCGGGGACGAGGGGGCTGCCTGCCGTGACCTCCGGCTGTCCGGCGATTGAGTTCAGAAACGTGCGGTTTGGCTACGGAGATGACGAGGTGCTGCACGGCGTCAGCTTTACCGCCGGCGAGGGACAGACCGTCGCGCTGGTCGGTCAAAGCGGGTCTGGCAAGACCACGATTGCCAACCTGCTCGCGCGCTTTTGGGACGTGCGCGACGGTGACATCCTGCTGCACGGCGTGAGCGTGCGCGACCTGCCGCTCGAAGTGCTCATGAGCCAGCTCAGCGTGGTGTTTCAGCGCGTGTACCTCTTTGAGGACACGGTGTTCAACAACATCGCATTTGGTCGGGCAGACGCCACGATGGAGGAGGTGGAGGAGGCTGCACGGCGGGCCCAGTGCTACGACTTCATCCAGAGGCTGCCCTATGGCTTCAACACCGTGATCGGCGAGGGAGGGGCAAGCCTCTCGGGAGGCGAGGCCCAGCGCATCTCCATCGCCCGATGCATCCTAAAGGACGCGCCGATCGTAATCCTGGACGAGGCGACGGCCAACTTGGACGCCGACAACGAGAGCGCCATCCAGGAGGCCATGACCGAGCTCTGCCGCGATAAGACCACGCTTGTCATCGCCCACAAGCTGGGGACGATTCGTACGGCGGACAAGATCGTCGTGCTTGAGTCTGGGACTGTTGCCGAGGTGGGAACTCACGAGGAACTGCTTGGCGCGCAGGGTGTCTATGCGCGCATGGTGGCGGCTCTGGCGGCGCGCACCGTGTGGAGTGAGGAGGGTGCGGCATGAGTGAGACCGTGGTCAAGCTGGCTGGTCTGGCATGCATGGTCGTGAGCATCTTTCTGGTGCTATTTGGGCTGTACGTCCCCGAGCCGGGCTCGTGGGCTATGCCTGTGCTCGTCACGGGTGGCGTGGTCTTGCTGATTGCGGGAAGCCTCTGCTACACGGTCTACCGCAAAGACTGATGCGCCCTGCGGCTCTGGCGCGGCTTGTGCAAGCGCCGCGCCATCCTCGGGTTAGACGGTTTCGCCTCTCTGTCAACTTCTTGACGCTGGTGCGGTTTCGTGAGTGCCGCACGGGTACAGCTCTCCGTACAATGAAGTCGGACACCAACACGAGGAGGATTGCCATGCAGTACACCACCATCGGGCGCACGGACATCGAGGTCAGCAGGTTTTGCCTGGGATGCATGGGCTTTGGCGAGGTGCGCGAGAATGCGCTGCACAAGTGGACGCTGGGGCCGGATGAGACGAAGGCCATTATCAAGCAGACGCTGGACGCGGGCATCAACTTCTTTGACACCGCCATGGCGTACTCCTTTGGAACGAGCGAGGAGTACGTGGGCCAGGCATTGCGCGAGCTTGCTCCCCGTGAGGACTGGGTGATTGCGACCAAGTACAGCCCGCGCCCCAAGGCGCAGGTCGACCCGTCGGTGAGTGGGGCAGACTGGATTCGCACCTGCATCGACAACAGCCTCCGCCGCCTGGGCGTCGACACCATCGACCTGTACTACATGCACAGCTGGGACTACGCCACGCCCATCGAGGAGTCGCTCGAGGCGCTCAACGAGGCGGTCGTCGCTGGCAAGGTGCGTGCGCTCGGCATCTCCAACTGCCATCCCTACCAGCTTGCACGCGCAAACGACATCGCTGCGGCGCACGGCTGGGCGCGCTTCGAGGCCATTCAGAGCCACATGAACCTCATCTTCCGCGAGGACGAGCGCGAGCTGCTGCAGCTTTGTGCCGAGGATGGCATCTCGACCATGCCTTACAGCGCGCTTGCCGCCGGCCGACTCTCGCGCAAGCCTGGCGAGACAAGCAAGCGTCTCGAGATGGACACCTTCGCCAAGGGCAAGTACGACGCCACGGCCGAGCAGGACAACGTGATCGTGGAGCGAGTGGCCGAGGTGGCTGACAAGCTCGGGACATCGATGACGGCCGTCTCGCTGGCGTGGCTGCTCACCAAGGTGACGAGTCCCGTGGTGGGCGCAACCAAGCCGCATCACCTCGAGGGGCCGGCCGCCGCCGCGGACCTTACGCTCTCGTCTGAGGACATTGCCTACCTCGAGGAGCCGTATGTGCCGCACGCGCTTGTGGGCGTGATGGCACAGAGGCACTAGCACGGTTGATTCCGAGTGCTGGCGCGCCCTCGTCCTGTGCGGGATGGGGGCGCGCTTTCTCATGGACAGTGGCCTTTGCGAAAGAGGGGCCTTTGCGAAAGTGCGTAACTTTTGAATGACTCGATTTGGGAGGCGTTTCCACGTAGGCTGCTCACCTGCGGTTATGTTGTGGTGGCTTTGGGGCGGCACGAGAGACTTACGCACTTTCGCAACATCGTCTGCGAGGAGCACGCTCCCTCCGCATGCACCGGCGCCGCTCTGCGGACACGGTCGGAGCGAGTCTTCTGGCACGCGACTTGTGACCGTCGAACGCCTCTGTGTTGCGGCCGGTGCTCGCGGGGCGATACATTAGGGCGAAGGACAGGGTCAAAGGAGGCAATCATGCTGGTAGATGTTGACGGCGTCAATCCCGCGTTCAAGGCCAAGGTCATCGAGATCGTAGAAGGCATCGCCGAACCCATGACGTTCAAGCTGAGCACCGAGAAGGGCACCTCGCCGCAGTCGTTGGTGTTCGAGTGCACCGAGGAGGATCCCGACAAGGTCGTGCCGTTCCTCAAGGGCACGCTCAAGAAGAGCGAGCTTGGCTCCATCATGCTGTTCCGCGTGACGCCGCACGGCCAGTACATGTGGATTCCCAAGCGTTCGTA
>JAGAVX010000001.1 GCA_017941705.1 Atopobiaceae bacterium | reverse complement strand
GGTCATAAGCGGGAAGTCGCCCATGAACACGAGCTGTTCCTTGATCTCGCCGGTCTCTTTGTTGACAAAGCGGACCTCGACGAAGAGCGGCGCCTGATAGGAGATGTCCTTGGCGCGGCACTCGGAGATGGTGCTCGGCGCATCGCCAAACTGGTGCTCGCCGAAGGTCACCTCCATCGTGCCTGCGGAGTTCTCGATCGGGGAGAACTCGGCGAACGATTCGGCAAGACCATCGGTCATGAATCGCTCGAAGGACTCCTTCTGGACGGAGATGAGGTTAGGCAGCTCCATCGCAGGCGGAATCTTGCTAAAGGTGACGCGATTGCGCTGCTTGAGCTGCGCGTTTGGGGAAGACATTGCGGTAGGCACCGGGCGTTTCCTCCTTAGGTAAGACGAAAGAGCGGCAGTTGTCGCAATCTAATAAAGTAACGGAATAATCAATTTTGGTCAACGATTTATACTTGACTTTGCCGTTATTTTCGTTTATAGGAGGCAGCGTTCGTTTTACCTGCGAAAACATATACTCCGAAATGTGGAGCTGCTGTGATGGATTGATTATCATATCCCAAGAACGCTCTGACGTAAACCCCCGCTCACCGAGTGCCTCAATGGCAACGGGTTCGGACCCGCCCTGATCTAACTCGCATTTCTCATGCGACGTGCTGCGACCAGGAGCGCAAAGCCCATCCCCACCAGCATCAGGGCTTGGTGCCCAGCTGGCACGTCACCCGTCTTGGGAAGCTTCTGCGACACCGGCTTTGCCGAGGTCTGAGTCGTGGCCTTGGCCGCCGTGCCAGACGCCTTGCCGCCGGTGCCGGACGGGCTCGGCTGCACGCTCGGGCTCACGGGCTCGATTGGATTCGCAGGCTCGACCGGATCCACTGGCTCATCAGGCTCGATGGGGTCTTCCTCGCACGGAAGGTCGCCCGGATACTCGGGCACATCCATGGCAGTCGCGCGGAAGAGGCGCTCGTTGGGCTCGAATATGGACGAGCCGATGACGAAGAGCCTACCCCGATAGGTGCACGCCGCCTGCGAGTACACGCAATCGTCCGAGGAGCGCTTCCCGTAGGGCTCGAACGCATCCGAACCGTCGCGCAGGACGAAGGTGTCCGACGAGCCGTCCGACGCGGGTGGCCCCACGAGCACGAAACCCTCGGTCGTCGGTGCGAGCACGCCGTGATACGGGTAATTCGCCGTCTCGTCAAAGATCGGCATCCTGCCCTGCGCATCGACCGTGCTCACGAACTCGGGCAGGGCTCCTTCCAGTTTTGTCGCCTGCCCATCTTGGACGCGGACGATATCGGGTGTCAGGCTGTTGCTGTGAGAGATGCCGTCGCTGTACGCAAGTATGGTTCCCCCATGGGCCGCGACCTGCGGGTTCACGAAAGCGACGGGCATGCTGCAGAGCTCGTCCCCCGCGCCGGTCGAAAGGTCGTAGGCCACGATCGGGGCGGGAACCGTCATCCAGGAGCGGTCGGGGTATGCAGGATCGGGCATGGAGCCGCCCACCAGCCTCAGCTGGCCATCGTCGTTCACGATGGACTGATCCAGGCGGACTCCCTCAGATGATGCCTGCATCCATGCACCGGTTGCGGGGTCGTACACGTACACGCGCTCCTCAGCGGACTGGCCCCGCGGGTACTGCGTGCTCGGCTCGTCGTTGTCCAGCATGCGCATGGTGGCGCCCTCGACGACGATCTTTCCCTCGAACATGGTGGCTGAGACGCCGCTCAGCCACTCGGGCAGCTCGGGCAATGCGTCGGGCTCGGACCACGTCTGGGTCTTGAGGTCAAAGCACTGCAGGCGCCGGTAGGAGGGCTCGGAATCGCTGTATCCCTCGTAGGCGGGCAGGTAGTACAGCTTGCAGCCCAGGCCCACGAGCGGTCCCTTGGGCTCCCAGTCTCCCTGCGCGTCGCCGTGCTTTGCCACGTCGCCCACGGAACTCTCGAAGGGCAGGTCCTGCTCGTAGACGTTCGACCCCTTGCTCACGAAGCGGTAGCGCGTGTCGCTCTTCCCTGCGGCATTGGTGAGGGCGACGCTCGCAATCCCCTCGAAGGGGGCATCGAGAGAGAGCCTCACCTCGACATCGGACCAGAATGCGACGCCTGCAGAGACAGGCGTGGGCTCGGCGCCCGCAACGTAGCGAGAAAGGGCTACCGACCCAGGCTCATTGCCAAAGTTGGCGCCCGTAATGGTCACACTTGTGCCGTCGAATGCGACGTCGATGATGTCAGGGGCAAGAGCCTGCGCACTCGGCACGTCGGGAGAGCCCTGGACCGTAAAGTCGAGGATGCCGCCAGTCGCCACATCGAGTGCGGGGTCTGGCACGCGCACCTTGGAACGCACGAGCGACGCAAGTTCGGCGCCGCTATACCCCTGCGACGCGTAGATGGCAGCGGCGCCCGAGACGTGGGGCACGGCCATCGACGTACCGCTGTTGAAGCCATACGGGACGACTTGCGTCCCCATGCCCAGCGAATCGAGGTAGATGTGGTCGCAGCCCTTGGGGAGCGCGACGCGAAGCTTGATGACGAGGTGGTCGTCCGCAGGCCTTGCCGCAGCGCCCGTCGGCTCGGGCATGCCCTCGATTGCCTTGTCGTAGGGTCCGGGCTCCGTGACGACCTTGTCAATGAAGGCCCACTCGGAGGGTGAATCCGTCATCATGCCAAGGTTCAGTGCGGCATTCGCCAGGTTCGTCTGCGCCGCAATGCTCGACACGCCAATCGTGCCCGTGCCACCCGACAGCGCAAAGCCCATGTGAAGCCCCTCGAGCCCCTCAAGCCTGTCGGCCACGTCCGTGCCAGTGAGGTCGATGTCGAGCTTCAGGTCGTAGTACTCGGAGAACTTGATGGCGGGGTTCGAGGTGACGACGAGCGATGGGTCGATATCGATCCTCATGCTCCCCGTCCCGCTGGCACGTACGTCGCTGACCTGCCTGCCGATGTCCTCCCTGCTGACTGTGTCGTCATGCCAGAGGTCGGGACTGCCGTCCTGGTAGAGCTGGGAGACCGTCACCTGTGGCGCATCCTCGCCGTCGAAGCCAAGGTAGAGGGGGTCAAAAGAGCGCGTCGCGTCGGCGAGGTACTGGCCCTGCGCCTCGATCATGGTCGAGAGGATGCTCGTGCCGGGAGCGGCAAGATCCACCGTCGCAACACCATACTCGCTGCTCAGGGCCAACTTCTCTGCAGGTGTCGAACTTGCGACGACGATTGCGTAGGGGTTGTCCTCAAGCATCGAGCAGGGTCTCTCGTAACGGTCGTTGTTCCTGCCGTCGTTTCCCGAGGAGAAGACGCTCACGATACCCCACTTCTCCCCGAGGTTGCGCACGGCGGCATCGATCGCGCGACTCGATTGGAGGCAGCCCCACGAGTTGCTCGTGACCTTGATCCGCTCGTCCTCGGATGCCTGCCCGTTGAAGCGGTCGACGAAGTCGAAGGCGCAGACGGCGTCGGCGATGGAGACGCTCTTGTTCTCGCCGGAGAAGTCGATCGAGACGATCCTCACGTCCGAGGCGACACCACTGGTGCCAAAGCCGTTCCACTCCGCGCCGAGGATGCCTGCCGTGTGCGTCCCATGCCCGATGGAAAGTGACTCGGGGTCGTAGTAGTCGCCGTGTGCTCCCTTGTCCCCCGCCTTGTACCCATACTCCCAGCAGCCGAGCGCCGCCTGCTGTTCGGGCGTGAAGTGATAGAGGACGTCAATCAGGTCGGGGTGCTGGTAGTAGACAGCCGTGTCGAGCAGCGCCACCACGATCGGCCTCTCCATGTTGGCCCCACGGTCGCTGGAGCCAAAGGAGGGCACGTTGATGGAGGGATTTGGGGCGACCACCTCGGCACGCATGCCCCCCTCGCAGGACCAGTTGTCCCACTGCAAAGGAGTCAGGTCACCGATACCGGTCGCATCGGCCTGAGCCACGACGGGATGCGTCTCGTCCGCATCCACCAGCGAGAAGGTGTAGTTGGGCTCGACGAAGGCGACGCTGGGGTCTTGTGCCAGAAGGCGGAGGAGCTCCTCGGTCGTGAGGGAGTCGGAGGTCGCGGAAGAGAGCGTAAACTCGCCTTCCGCCTGTGCCAACAGCGCCTCGCCACCGGCGGCTCGTGCCGATGCGGCATCGACCGTCATCAGCGGCTTGAGCTCGTACGGCGCGTCCGACTGCATCGCGAGCAGTCCGTCCGCCGCATTGAACGCCACGATGGCCTCGCCCTGAACATAGTCACCAGCAGACAGCATGTCATCGATGTCATCCGCATGGGCGGGCACCGGAAGGAAAGTCATGAACGCCATCACAACGACGAGAAGGGTCGCAAGCCTTTGGGAAAGCGGTCGGCACGACTTCATGGACTATCCCCGTTTCATTCGCAGTTGCCCAGCACACCACGTACATGCACGCGGTTCATTATAGGTTGAGTGTCAGACAGGCTGCAACGACAGGCGTGCGTCCGGGACGGGTTCCTCTGCACGCTGGCGTGCGTCCGGGACGCACGCCCAATGCACGCAAAAAGGTCGGGCCCCGAAGGACCCGACCTCAGCAGCACACGTGTGAGCCTGAAGTTACTTCAGGGTGACGGTGGCGCCGGCCTCCTCGAGCTGCTTCTTGGCGGCCTCGGCGTCCTCCTTCTTGGCACCCTCGATGAGCACCTTCGGAGCGCTCTCGACGGCCTCCTTGGCCTCCTTGAGGCCAAGGCTGGTGAGGGAGCGGACGACCTTGATGACGGCGATCTTGTTGGAGCCGAAGGCGGTCAGCTCGACGTCAAAGTTGGTCTTCTCCTCCTCTTCCTCGGCAGGGCCGGCGGCGGGGCCAGCGGCGACAGCCACGGGAGCGGCGGCGGAGACACCAAAGGTGTCCTCGATGAGCTTGACGAGCTCGGAAGCCTCGAGCAGGGTCATTTCCTTAAGAGCCTCAACGATCTCTTCAGCGGTAAGCTTTGCCATTTTTGATTCCTTTCGGGTCCCATGCAGGCTTGCATGGATGCTTTTGTCGTGTGAGACGATGTGTGTCTCGGGTAGTGCGACGGTTGCCAAACAGAGGCACTAGGCGGCCTGCTGCTCGCCAACTGCCTTGATCGAACGTGCAAGTCCACCAGGGACCTCGCTGACGCAGACGGCGATGTCGCGCGCGAAACCATTGATGAGACCGGCGATCTGACCAAAGAGCTGCTCGCGGGTGGGGAGCTCGGCGTAAGCCTTGGCCTCGTCGGAGCCCAGGGCAGCGCCATCGGCGATACCACCAAGAACCTCGGTCTTCTTGGTCTTGGACGCAAACTCCTTGAGCACCTTGGCGACGGACACCGGGTCGTCACCAAAGAACACGTAGGCGCAGGTACCGACCAGGATGTCGTCAATCTCGGGCATCTCGGCCTGCTGCAGTGCGATCTTGACGATGTTGTTCTTGTAGACCTTCATGTTGCCGTTGGCCTCGCGAAGCTGACGACGCAGCTCCTGGGCCTCCTTGACGGTCAGGCCACGGTAGTCAACAACGTAGAAGCCCTCGGAAGCATCGAGAGAGCCCTTGACCTTGTCGAGCATATCGTACTTTGACTGTGCTGGCATGATTACACCTCCCTTGCATGCGATCGGGCACGACCACCGACGTTCGGCGAGCCTTCACGCAAAAGACCCCGCCTGGCGCAGCCAAACAGGGTCTTGAGAGTTGCTATCTTAAGACCACCTCGGCAGGCGGGCGAACCCATTAAGCCTTGCGGCACCGGCTGTCTTTGGCAGCGGACGTGCTATGTACAACAGAAAGAATGATGCCACCCTCCCCCATCCGTGTCAAGCAGGGGTTGTGCCAGCAAGAACCCTCCACAAGGTACACCTAGGGGACAGGCCCCTGAGTGCACCGTGGCGCAAGGTGCACCCAAGGGACTGTCCCCTAGGTGCACCAGGTGCGGCGAAGGGTGTAACCCCTAGGTGCACCAGATGGCAATGCAGACGACCCCGGAGACCTGAGCCTCCGGGGTCGCGAAGCAAGTGCGTTTGTCTTAGGGCAGACTTACTCAGCCGTGAAGTTGCGGGTGATCAGAGGATCGACCTTGACGCCCGGGCCCATCGTCGAGGAGAAGACGACGCTCTTGACGTAGCGGCCCTTGGCAGTGGACGGCTTGACGCGCAGCAGCTCGGTGAGCAGAGCGCCATAGTTCTCGGCGAGCTTCTCGGTCTCGAAGGAGACCTTGCCCATGGGAACGTGGCAGATGCCGTAACGGTCGGCACGATACTCGACACGACCGGCCTTGAGCTCCTTGACCATGCGCTCGACGTCCATGGTGACGGTGCCCAGCTTGGGGTTGGGCATGAGGCCACGGGGACCAAGGATACGACCGAGGCGGCCGACCTTGCTCATCATGGGCGGAGTTGCGATGCAGGCGTCGAAGTTGATGTTGCCAGCCTGGATCTGGGCGACGAGGTCATCGGAGCCGACGATGTCAGCGCCAGCAGCCTCGGCCTCAGCAGCCTTGGCGCCCTCGGCGAAGACGGCGACACGCACGTCCTTGCCGATGCCGTTGGGCAGAGAGATGGAGCCACGAACGTTCTGGTCGGCCTTACGGGTATCGACACCCAGGCGGACAGAGCACTCGATGGTCTCGTCAAACTTGGCGGCAGCAATGTCCTTGACGAGCTGCATGGCAGCCATGGGGGTGTGCAGGACGGTCCTGTCGACCTTTGCAGCCTGCTCCTTGTAACGCTTTCCGTGCTTCGGCATGTTTCCTACCTCCTATGGTAAGTACGTGGTTATCGGGCGCCGTAGCCCTCCCACTATGTCAGGCGCCATGATTGGCGCCAAAGAACCTAACTACTCGGCGATCGTAACGCCCATGGACCTAGCGGTGCCGGCGACGATCTTCTTGGCAGCCTCAATGTCGTTGGCGTTGAGGTCCGGCATCTTGATCTCGGCGATCTTGGTGAGCTGCTCCTGGGTGAGCTGGCCAACCTTGTCGCGCTGCGGGACACCAGAGCCGCTGGCAAGACCGAGCTCCTTCTTGATGAGCTGGGCCGCGGGAGGAGTCTTGCAGATGAAGTCAAACGTGCGATCCTCGTAGACCGAGATCTCGACAGGGATGATGTCGCCGGCCTTGTCCTGCGTGGCAGCGTTGAACTGCTGGCAGAACTGCATGATGTTGACCTGGGCGGCACCAAGCGCGGGGCCTACCGGAGGAGCGGGGTTGGCCTTGCCGGCAGGAATCTGGAGCTTAATAAAATGGACGACCTTCTTCTTAGCCATGTTGGCCTCCTGGTATCAAATGGTACGTGCCTATCTGTGCCTGCGTCCGAGAAGCTATCCTCACCGATACCGAACGCCTGCCGAAATGCCTTGCTAGACGACCGCAACGACCTGGTCGAGCGTAAGCTCGACTGGAGTATCGCGACCGAAGATGGTGAGCATGACCTTGACCTTGCCGGACTCGGCATTGACCTCTGAGACCTGGCCATCAAAGTCGGCCAGAGGCCCAGAGACGACATGCACTGCCATGCCGGCCTCAAGGTTGGTGGTGTGCTTTGCGACGGGAGCGCCGCCACGCGGGCTGACGCGACGCATGATCTTGTTGTACTCATCGCGACGAAGCGGAGTGGGCTTTCCGTCGATGCCGACAAAGCCCGTCACGCCGGGGGTATTGCGCACAATCTGCCACAGGTTGTCGTCGACAACGCCGCCGATGCACTCCATACGCACCAGAACGTAGCCCGGGAAGACCTTGGACTCCTTGGTCTCGCGCTTGCCGCCATCCTTGATCTCGGTGACCTCCTCGGTCGGGATCTGGATGTCGACAATCTTGTCCTCGACACCGTAGGTCTCGATGCGATGCTCAAGGTCGGTCTTGACCTTGTTCTCGTACCCAGAATAGGTGTGAACTACATACCAGCGCTTAGCCATGTGCTAACCCCTCAGATTCGTGAAGCCCACCAGTGCCGCAACAACACCAGTGTCGACAAGCCAAACGGCCACGCCAAAGACGATCAGCATGGCAGTTACGGCCACGGAGTAATTGGTGAGCTCGGTCTTGCTGGGCCAGGTGACGCGGCGCATCTCCGCGCGGACATCGGAGAGGTACTTCTTGGTACGACCCACCAGTCCCGTCGGATTGGAAGTGGAGACCTTGACAGGCGTCTTCTTGGAGTCCTTGGCAGCAGCCTTCTTGGCCGAGGTGTTAGCTGTCGACTCGGCGACGAGAGCCTCGCGCTCAGCGCGCTCGCGCTGCCTTGCCTGGCGTGACGACCTCTTGTTGCGATCCTTGTTCGGCATCTCGTTTCCCTTCGGAACTACAAGGTCCCTCTATTCATAGAAACCGGCCAACCCCTAGGGGATGGCCGGTGGTGTTTCTGGCACGCCGGGAAGGACTCGAACCCTCAACAGGCGGTTTTGGAGACCGCTGCTCTACCAATTGAACTACCGGCGTGTAACGGTGACTCCTATTTTAGCGAGTCTCGCGATGCACGGTGTG
>JAGAVX010000022.1 GCA_017941705.1 Atopobiaceae bacterium | reverse complement strand
TTTTTCATGTGAGGCCAACGTCCCAGGGAGTCAACGTTCCTGAGAAGAAGCCGTGCCCGCGCGAGAGCCCGGTAACCATCCACGGACCAATGAGCGCAGGAGTTGCTCATCATGCAACGTTGTGTCTGGACGACAGCGAGACGAGATGGCTTCCATGAGCACATCATCACCAGATTGTCCAAACCCATTGGATGCCAACAACCCATGCGTAGGAAGCGGCTCAAGGGATGAGATTCGACGACCTCACTGATGAGCAGAAGACAAAGGCAAGCGCGTGCAAGTCCCCCGAAGACTTATTGGCCCTCGCCAAAGAAGAAGGCTATGAGCTTTCCGATGCCGAGCTGGAAGGCGTGACGGGCGGATGGGGCGGATGTGAAGACTACAAATGCTCCGATGACATGGCTAGCTACTGCATGACTCCTTATGGCAGATAAGAGGTAGTAGCAAAGCAGATTGCGCATTAGACGTGTAGCGGCTCCGCGAAGCGTCGAACTCGATGTCAGCAAATAACGACTTGTCCTGAGGATACGGATGGAGCAGGGTCAGATCGCCCTGCTCCATTTCTCTCGGCGTGAAGCCATCCCATCCCCTGGAGAACTAGGGTCTGCAGTACGGCGCCGTCTCGAGTCTCACCGAGAGCCGCGCTTCACTTGATCGGGAGACCCAGCATTTAAAGCATAACGCCTGCGCCAACGCCGAAGGCAACGGTGAGAATGAGGGTGATGATGATAAGCGGAAGGTCGCCTAGCTGCGGCTTCTTGATGATGGCGCCGATACCTCCGCGCACAACGATGGGCAGGATGAGTTGCCAAAGCCCCATGGACTCGTCGTCGTAGAGGGGGAAGTCCATCCCGGGACGCTCCCAAAAGAAAAGGGCGGGTTCGTCCGCTGTTGATGCCATATACCGTGCCGTGCCGACCTCCTGCTGGGGTGGCTATCGTGCTCTTTTGCCCTACATCATCGGTACATCTGCATCATTTGAAGACCTAAGTGCAGTGCTACTTTGCCGAGTACCTAAAACTCGATCGAACTCTGACAAAACGTGGGAAAACGCCGCCGCTCAATCGAGTTTTAGGTACTCGGCAAAGTAGCCACCGTTTTTCGTTTAGTGCGAAAAAGTATGGGCATGGCAGACACAACGCTCTCATAGCCAAGCCTTCTACCTGCACATTTGCAATCAGTGCGATTTTTGGCTGCGGAACTCTTTCGCACTAAACGATTCGGTGCCGAAGAGGTAGCCATTCGGCTCGTCCGTTGAACACTCTAAATGCACCTTGACTCATGCTAGAGTGAGCAGGAAACCGATTGAGACCCGCCCTACTCCCCTCTTCCCTCGGACGGAGGCAACCTGATGGCTCGCCACACTCGCGCAACCGCGCCCACCCCCAGACACGCAAAAAGCTTCAGGCTCCTTGCCGCGCTCGCCGGCCTCGCCCTGACCATGAGCCTCACCCCCACGGCGTGGGCCGCGACAGACGAACACATCCGCCCCAAGGATGGCGAGACCGTCGTGGTTGACGACGATGTCGTGGTCGATGGCCGCATCGAGCGTGCAGCCCTGGTGTCCAACGACACCTCGACGGAAACCCCCACGACCGTGGATGTGAGCGGAAGTCTTGACGCCACCGGCACCTTCCGCGGCATTGGAGCAGAGTTGTCCGCAGAAGCCGGTTGCGAAACCAAGGTCAACGTCAGCGGCAACATCTCCGGCACGTCCCAGCAGGACGCCCAGGGCGCTGCCCAGCGTTGCTATGGGTCAATCGAGCTGCATGTCGGAGGGGACGTCGAGTCAACGATCGTCGATAATGAGGAATACGGCGAGCAAGCGTCGACAGGGTTCTCGGCATCCGCCTATGGAAGTGATGCCAGCTCCACCGCCGAGATCAAGGGCAGCATTAGCTCGACAAGCAACGCGGACGACTCCTATGTGGACGGCATGAACTTGAACGTATCCGGCGGAGCAACGGTCGCTGCCTCTGTCGGAGGCGACGTCAGCGCCACCACAACGAAAGACAATCGCGGAGTCACGGGAATCACGACCCTCAACCAGGGTGGCGCAATCGGCCTTGAGGTGGGTGGCTCAGTCATTGCCTCGTCACCGACGCAAACCACCGTGGGCATCAAGGTCACCGACGACGGAACCACCAAGAACACGCAGGCAGACACCATCATCCGCATTCATGGTGACGTCAACTCGACCGCCACGGGCGTAGTGGTTAACGCAGGAAACGAGTTCGCGAACTACGCGATAGTCATTGAGGGCGTCCTCCGCGCCGAGGGCGTGCCGGTGCGCATCATCAAATCCGGACCCACCATCGACCTCGCGGTGGGCGCCATCTCGACACCATCCGACGTCATCGCCCTCGAGAGGGACGAGGAGACCTGGACGTACCAGCCAACCGACGCGGCGCGTGCCTTCGCCGCAGGCATCAATTACCTCGTGCGCATTGACCCCAATAACGTCGCGACCAAGCAGGTTCCCGGAGGAACCATCAGCGTGGTCGCCCAAGGGGGCGAGGAGCTCAGAAGCATCCTGGGCCAGTATGACGTCGCACGCGCCAACGAGGTCATATGGGTGCGGGTGACTCCCGATGAGGGGTATGTGCTCGACGGCGTCTTCAACGGCGACGGAAACGATCGCGTCGAGCTTGTTCAGGACGGCGAGGGCAACTATCTCCTTGAGGTCCCCGCCCTTGGCGGCATCTACCTGAGCGCCCTGTTCAAGCAGGCGGAAGCCCCAGCTCCTGCACCGGAGCCGGCGCCCACCCACGACGCAGCCGCCACCAGCACCGCAGAACCAGCGCGAGCCGCAGCCCCCGCAATCGTCTCGGCGTCTGCACAGAAGGTTCTCCCCGCCACCGGCGACACCAACACGACCCAGTGGATTACCCTCACGGTACTGGGAGGATGCCTCATCCTCGCCGGAGCACTCTGCCGCCAAGCTGAGTCGGCCGCATAAGCCAGACGAGCCTGCAAGCCAAAGGAGCGGGCCGTTTGTCTCGTTAGCCACGCCTGATGAGACAAACGGCCCGCTTTTTACGCCGCGGCAGCCAGACCGGTCTCGTCTTCGTACTGCGCGTAGTACGCGTCCCATGAGCTCTCCCATGCACCGGGCAATCTCCACGCAGTCATCCTTGTTCAGGCTGGCAAGAGAGAAGCGCGCGCGGCCCTCGGGCGCTTCGAAGCCCAGGCCGTACATGAGCACCGGAGTCAAGGGACAGGTCATTTGACTCGTCCTCTGACTCGGCTCAATCTTCAACCTCGTTCGCTCGCGCAAGCAGCGACCAGCCAAGGACGACCAAGAGCGCAACGGCAACCAAAGCCGTTACCGTCTCGACCGCAGTCACAAGCGCCGGCTCCAGCCCTCCGCCAAAGGTGGCCAGCAGCTGGATCTCGAGCAGAACGAGCGACCCGATCGTTGCCACCAGCGACACTCGCTGAAACGCATGGCGCGCAAGGTCGCTCTTGCGATACTGGTAGGTGTTGTATATGGAAAGCCCGGCCAAAACGATCGTGAGAACCGTGATTGCCCATGCAACTCCCACCGAGAGCGTCATGAGCTCGCGTCTGATGACATACAGGTACATGAACACCCCGATAGCAGCACCAAGGAGCATGATGCACACGCCACATTGCCTCATCACTATACGAGTGGAGCGGTTCTCCGGCTTGCCGATGCAAAACGTCACGTACAAGGTCATGAGGCCAAGCACCAAAAAGTAGAATGCCATCGATTGCGACCATGGGTTGTGGTCGGCGTAGCCTGCGTATCCGTTCGCAGCGGCAAGCACGAGGTTGAGCACGCCACTAGCGCTATTGGCCACGATCTCCCCAAACAGCGGGTCACTACCAAAGCGGTGGATGACGTGCGCAAGCCAACCGCCCTCCGTGGCATCTTCCGTTTCGCGCTCTGCCATGCCTATCCCCTCTTCTCGTCCGTCGCATGCGCGCGACCCCTGCCGTACAGGCGCGTGGTGTCGGCAATCCTCTGTGCAAGCTCGTGGGTGAGCTGCCCCTCCTGCAGGCGCCAGGTCCAGTTGTCTCCCATGGTACCCGGCGTGTTGATGCGCGATCCGGCACCAAGCTCCAGGTAATCCTGCATCTGCGCAAAGAACAGCGTGGCGACACTCGACGCTCCTTGCCGTACCATGCCCCAGATGAGACCCTCGTCTTCGTTCAGGCCCATGTACCGGCGAGCGAGGTCCACACACGCCGGGTCCTCCTCCGCGAGCCACGCACCCAGCGGCGCGTTGTCGTGCGTGCCCGTGTAGCACGCGCAGTTCACAGGAATGCCATGCGGGAGATGCTCGTTGTCCTCGCGCCCGTCAAAGGCAAACTGAAGGACCTTCATGCCGGGCAGGCTAGACGCCAGGAGCAGCTCCATAACCTCGGGCGTCGGCGTGCCCAAGTCCTCGGCGACAAGCTGGATGTCGGGATTGTCCCTCTTCAGAGCATCAATGAGCTCGATGCCGGGGCCCCACACCCAGTGCCCGCTCTTCGCGGTCGTCGCCTCCGCAGGCACCGACCAGTAGCGCGCAAACCCACGGAAGTGGTCGATGCGCACCATGTCGTACAGACGCCCCGCGGCCTGCACGCGCCGACTCCACCAGGAGTAGCCGTCCCGCGCCATGGCCTGGTAGTCGTAGAGAGGGTTGCCCCACAGCTGACCGTCGGCACTGAAGTAGTCGGGCGGCACGCCGGCGACCTCGGTGGGGTTGTTGCGCTCATCCAGCTGGTAGTTCTCGGGATGTGCCCACACGTCGGCCGAGTCGAGCGCCACGTAGATGGGCATGTCGCCAAATATGCCCACACCACGCTCGCGCGCGTAGGCGCGCAGCTCAGCCCACTGCTTGTAGAACAGGTACTGTACGTAGGTAAACAGGCGCACGTCGGCATCGAGCTCGCGCGCGTACCGCGCAAGAGCGTCCCGCCTGTGCATGCGCGCCTCGTCGTCAGGCCACTCGAGCCACGAAACCATGCCAAAGTGTCGCTTTATGGCCATGAACAGCGCATAGTCTTGCAGCCAGTCCGCGTTCTCCGCCGCAAAAGCCTGCACTCCCGCGCGGTCACGCTCCCAGCCGCGGTCGCAGGCGCGGCGAAGCAGGTCAAGGCGGTTGCGGTACAAAAGGCCGTAGTCCACGCGTCCCGGATTGCTTCCCCAGTCGCACGCGTCTATCTCCTGCTTGGCCAAAAGGCCGTCTGCCACGAGCAGGTCGAGGTCGATGAGGTATGGGTTGCCCGCAAAGGCCGATGGGCTCTGGTACGGAGAGTCTCCGGCACTGGTTGGGCCAACTGGCAGCACCTGCCACCATGACTGGTTGGCCTCGGCCAAAAAGTCCACGAAGTCCCTGGCGGCCTTACCCACCGTTCCCACGCCATACGGCGAGGGCAGCGAGAAGACCGGAAGAATGATGCCGCTGGAACGTCTCATGTTTCGCCCTTTCGAAGAATGGTAGTACCCACAGGGCACTACCATCCATTGTGCCTTCTCGGAGGCATCTATATCATGCTCAGCCCAGGGTCATCGACCGCCGGACAGGCAAATCTGGCACTAGCACTCGTCCCAGTGATCCCTGATGAAGTCCAGCGTGTCTAGAACATGGTAGTACTGGCGGCTTGCCCTGCCGTACCTTTCCGCCGCGCTCTCGAGGGTGTCCTGATAGAACTGGTAGTACTGCTCATACGAGAGCCCATTCTGCTTGGCACCCCGCATCTTGTCGAGTGCGTTTTCGGCCAAGATGCCCTCAAGCTGCCCGCCAGCGACGCCCTCGAGCATCTCGTCGGAAAGTTCGTCCATTACAAAGTCGAAGTTCTCTGCCATGGTTGGCCTCTTTCCTCGCATCTCGCTGAACGATTGAACCTAACGTTTCATTGTACCCATTGGAGCCTCTCTCATAAGCAAGTCTTTTATGGGCAAACTTGCCGCGGTCGCCGCATGGTTGCGCCGAGACTGTGGGAAGATTATTGCCGACCGCCAGTCGCTGGGCGCCCAAGCCTCCCGCGCGGGGCACCTCTGGCTTTGTCACTGTCCCGCACGGCGCGAATCACCACCAAGTACAATGGTGACATTCGCGTCCACACAGTTTGATTGGATCATCACATGGTTCTTCTAGTTCTTGCCTTCCTCGCCAGCCTCCTGCCCTCCGTTGGGCTCTTTCTGTGGCTGAGGAAGATCGAAGGCGACCCCGAGTTCGAAGGCATCTGCAACAAGGCACTCCTTCAGGGTGCGATCACCGTTCTTCCCGTCGTCGGCTGCTCGGCCCTCCTCGCCCTCGGTGGGGCTGGACTCACGCTGCTCTTTGGCCTCGGCGGCATTCCAAAGGCCGCGTACCACGACTTCATCGTGCTCGCACTCTCCGAGGAGCTGTGCAAGTGCTTCATGTTCCATAAACTCCTTGAAAAGTACCAGCGCGCATGGTCCTGGATGGACTACATCATCCTCATGACCCTCGTGGGCATTGGCTTTGGCCTTGCGGAGGACATTCCCTATGCCATCGGTGCCGGCGCGATCGTGATGCTCATCCGCGGGGCAACCTGCATGCACGGTGGCTACGGGTTCATCATGGGTTACTTCCTAGGCAAGGCGAAGAAGACCGGTAACAAGGCGTGGGCGGTCGCCGGCGTCGTGATTCCCTGGCTCCTCCATGGGTTCTACGACTTTGGCCTGAGCGACGAGTTTGCGGCGCTGGGCGAGAATACGCCTTACCTCTCCGTGTCGCTTGCGGCCTTTGCGCTGGTAACGATTGTCATTCTCATCATCTTCTTCATCAGGCATCGGCATGACGAGCGGTATCTGACTCCAACGGTGCCGGTGCCCGAGCTTGCTACCAGCCCCGAGCCCACGGCCGAGCCTTCCGAAGAGAATGCGGACACTGAATCCGAGCCATCATCTCTCATAGAGAGCTAGTGACTCCACGCTGACTGGCAGGTGGACCGCGAAACCCCTCGCCCGGACAGCGATTCCCGCCCTATAGTGCAGTCAAGCCTTGCAGGTTATACACACCGGTTTGCATGTATAACCTGCAAGGCGTTTTGAGACTCAAAGGCCACACTCGCGTGGACAAAGTTGGGGTTATGCGTGAATTTTCGACGACCCTCAAAGTATCCAAGCAACAAAAGCGCAGGTCGCGATTGGCTGATACTCGGAGGGATGCCATAAATACACGCATATCCCCAACTTTGTCCACGAGCAGCTTCTCTGAATCTTTCGGCAACCATCAAATACAACGTTTGTTATATACTCCACCGACGCAGAACGAGTCCGAGCCCCCCAATTCCCAACGAGAGCGCAATCAGCTGCAACGTAGGTGCGACGCTGTCGTCGCCAGTGCGCGGCAGCGTCGATTTTGCCACCTGCTTACGAGCACTAGCGTTGATGCTCTGGCCTGTCGGCCTCGACGGCTTGCTCGGATTACTCGGGAGCTTCTCATTGGTGATCGCATGCGTTTGCCCACCATCTATCGTCATGGAGTACGTGATCGTGTCGACGTACACGCGGTCAACGAGCGCCTCGTCAGCCGATGCGGAAACCACGACCTCATGCGGCGTATCACTCTTTGCATAGCCGTGGGGTGCCCTGGTCTCCAAAAGCGTTAAGACGCGGGTCTCCCCTGCCGCAGGCAGAAACGATGAAAGCGCATCATCCCCGGTAGAGAGCGTAAAGGTGCCTCCCTCGTACGTTCCGACAACATCCTCCCCCCTGTCGCAGGGCAAACGTCGCACCAGCCAGGGGCGCGCCCGCCTCGTCCACCTTCGACACGCTCACCGAGGCATGCTCGAACCTATGCTCGCGCGTGAACTGCGTAATGCCCACCGGGCTCTCGACCTCGGCACCTGATGTCCCGTCAAGGCCAAGGGCGACCACTTGCCCGCCGTTGTGCTTCTCGAGGGTAACGTTCGCGTCGTCGATGGTCATGAGGGTGGCGTTGCCTCCCGTCTTGAGGTATCCGACCACAAGCGAGGTGTAGTAGATGTTGGAGGTCACACCCTTGGCCTCGCGACCGGGACGCGGACAAGGCTTAGGGGTCTCGTCGGTTGTTCCTGCATCCGCAGATCCGCCATCATCGAGCGCGCCAACTGCAGCGGGCTCCTGCAGCCCCAGGTCTTCCTCGGCAAACTCCTCGTCCTCGACCTGGGCCGTCATCACGGTCGTGCCATCGGCGGCGAGTGCCTCCGCAGAGTAGGCGCTGTTCTCGGTACTTGTGTCTACCTGGACCTCCATGGTCCCGCCCGCACCAAAGTAGAACTCGTCCGGACTCACCGTATGGTTGTGCCCACAAAGAAAGACGACGTTGCGTGTGATGCGTGCTGTGGCATCGGTCGAGACTATTCCCTCGACTCCCGTCGCAGCGTAGTTGAGCGCCTCGTTCCAGTAAAGGGCGCCCAGGTTGTCGCCGCGTTTGCATTGAATGGGCATATGGCACAGCACGATGACGGGAATGGTAGGGTCTATGCCGTCCACCCACGTCTTAAAGTCTGCCGCTGCCTCCCCACTTACTGCCCCACCCTGCTTCATCTCGTAGAACGCCACGACATAGATGTAGTACGCAGCAGACCCATCCTCGTTACGCCCCTCGTAGATGGGACCGGAGCCATAGCCGCCCGCGCATTTGACGATGCCCGTCCCCTCGTCGTCAACGGCGCTGTCATGGTCTGCCCAGATGAGAGAGACGTTGGTATTGCCCAGCGCTGGAAAGACGTCCTGCACCAGGCTCAGAATGTCCCACGACTGGTACACCGGCGCTCGGTCGCGCCCGCCGCCCACGAGGTCACCAATGAGGCTGACGTACTCGACGTCCGACGGCATGCCCTCCATGGCATTGTGTATGCTTCCCTCCGTGTTGTGATAGTCGGAAGCAAAGACCAGATGGTGCACGTCCGTCTGCAGAGCAAGGGCCTTCGTGATCAAGGGAGACGGGAGAGTCAGCGCTGCAAGCGCCACCAATAGAGCCACGATCAGCCGGCGAAGTCCTTTGTGCATGGTATCCCTTAGTTCTAAAACGCAAGGCACACGTCACCATAACAAACGAAAGAGGACTGGCGCATGTCCGCTGCCAGCAGGAAGAACCCAGGGCACGCACCAAGCATCGTCACAAGGAGTGACCCGGCAACGACAAATCCTGTCGCTGCCGGGTCACCTACAAGCCAAGTGTTAGGGGATACCAAGAATCGAGATGCTACAGCTCGATGATGTTTCCCTCGGCGTCAAACTCGCGTACGCCCGCTACCAGCTCATCCAAGCTGCAGCGCGTCATTGACGCAGTCCCGTAGTCGTCGCCAAACCAGAGCGTCAGGCTATCGAGGTTATCGCCGGTCTCTACGACCTGAAACGTGAACTTCTCGTTCTGGCCGTACACGGTAACGATGTCCTCTTCGGGGTTCTCGGTATTGCCAATGAACGAGTCGATATCGTTCTTGCTCTCGTTGTGGAGCACGAGGAACGCCTGGGTCCCGTCGGGCGACTGGGCATAGTAGACGTCATAGCCCTCTTCCGTGGAGCCGATCCACGCGTCGGTCCACTCGCCAATCGCCAGGGACTCCGTGGTCTCGGTCGTAGTCGTGCCATCCGAGCCGGTCGTGGTCTTGGTGGTTGTGGTGTTTCCCTCTTCGTCGGTGACGGAGGTCTCGACCGTCGAGGTCGACTCGGAAGTGGAGCTAAAGGAGCACCCGCACGCGCCAAACACGAGGATGCAAGCCAAGCCGGTAGCAGCGATAATGTTGTTGGACATGCTGAGCCTTTCCTAGATTTACCAATTTGAACGAATTATAGGGTATGTCAGCTGACCATCTAAGCAAACGATGCAAAACACAAAGGCGCAGAGCGCCGTCTTGGGGACATTCACCGGCAGCAAAGAAAAAACCAAAGAAAGTTCGAGACAGAGCGCCGCACCGCGCATATAACTAGACGACAGCAACAAAACGGGCGCTCGTGGCGGAGCTGCGGGCACACGGATTCACTGGAGGAAACAAAAATGAGCATCAGCAAGACACTCGCGGGCATGGCAATGGCGACGGCGATGGCACTCACGGTCTCCCTGGCGGGCTGCGGCCAGGCGCAGCAGCAGGCCCCGGCCGCCCAGGAGCAGGCGCAGGAGCAGGCCGCCACGGCTCAGGACCAGGCCAAGGAGCAGGCCACGACGGCCCAGGAGCAGGCCCCGGCCGCGCAGGAGCAGGCCCAGACGCAGCAGACCCAGGCCCAGGAGGCCCAGATCACGGTCGAGCAGGCCAAGGCGGCAGCCCTCGCAGACGCCGGCATCGCCGAGTCCGACGCACAGTTCGTCCAGACCGAGCTCGACTTCGACGACGACACCGGCACCTACAAGTACGAGATCGACTTCCACGTCGGCATGACCGAGTACGAGTACGACATCGACTGCAACACCGGCGCCATCATAGCCAAGAGCGTCGAGGCCGACGACTAGGCCCGCCCTTCCCTCCTCGTCGCGCACACTCCCTTCACCTCGCGTGGCGACGTACCGGCCGGCCCCCGCAGCAGCGGGGGCCGGACTTTTCCCGTGCCTCGCCATTCGGGAAGCCTGTCCCCGACGCACGCCCGCGTGCACTGGTGCCTGTCCCC
>JAGAVX010000021.1 GCA_017941705.1 Atopobiaceae bacterium | reverse complement strand
CGGATGGGGCAGGTTGCCAGACTCCTTTACGAGAAGCAAGGCTCTCACCGAAATGGTCGGCAACCCTGCCCGCCAGAATCTGCATTGCATCCATAAGCATTCGATAAAAGGCTTAAGAATGCAACGACTTAAAGATAGGAGACCTATGGCAGTCACGCTCTCTCATCAATCCGCGCTTGATGCTCTTCGCATGGTGAGGTCGGAGGGCACGAGCGTTCACGAGATGGATGCGGCACGGCTTGCGGCTCCATCGGCATGGGTCGGCAAACGGCTGGGCAGGAAGAACTTCGATCCTGATGTCTGGCGCTGGCAACAGCCCTCGGCATCGAAGCCCTTACACATCCTTGTGCCCTCAGATCGCTCTCGAGTTCGAGGTGGGTCGATCGTGGCTCACATCTCGGCTCGCGATCTGCCGCCTGGATCGGTGCTCTGGTTGGACGGGCACTCTGGCATGGTGTGTCCCGAGCTGCTGTTTCTCCAGATGGCGGAGTCTTTTTCGTTTCCCGCTCTGGTAATGCTTGGCCTGGAGCTATGCGGTCACTTTGCTCGCCAGGCGGATGATCCGCTGATGGGTGATGTGGTGGATGGAATACCTGCGGCTACGGATGCCGATAGCATTGGGCGCTACCTTGCATCCCTCGAACGGGTGAAAGGCCTGACCAAGGCTCGAAAGGCGCTCGATTTCGTTTGCGATCACGCCGTGAGTGCTCCGGAGGCGGTTCTTGCCACCATGTATGGGCTGCCCCCGGAAGAGAGTGGCTACGGTCTTGGTCCCGTGCATCTCAACGAGCGCGTGCGGGTGGCTGATGGAGGGCAGTGGACAAGGGACCGGCATCGCTATCCTGATCTGATGTTTGACTTTGCCCCTGTCGGGTTGAACTACGACGGGTCAAAACACTTTGATGTCTCAGACCTAATGGTTGCCGCTGAGGCGTTTGCGCGCTCGGACGAGATGACGCGGGGCGGAGCACGCGAAGCTTTGAGAAAAAAGCTCCTAGCTGCGCGGGCAAAGATACTGGATGACAACCTGCGCGATCGCCAGCTTGCCGCACAGGGCAGAATCGTCCTTCCCATAACTAAGGAGGATCTGTCTGCTGGGGAGCGTTTGGATGAGTTGACAAGGCAAGTGCTGAGCTGTGCCTACGAGGTTTTTGGCGTGGATGTGGACCGATACCTGAAAACGCTCGATGATGCCTTGCTCGCTCGCGACAGGAGGGATCTCTTGGGTGCTTTGGCGCCGCAAGGCGGCTCTGGGAGGTCGTCCTACGGGCTGTTGTGACCTCCATGCGCATGTCGTGCTTAGGTCAAGCTTGAAATAGTTACCGTACAAGCTTCGATTGGAGAACGCCAACAGGTAATTCTTGGATTTCTGATGCTTGTGCGGTAACTGTCTATTTTACACAGTTACCGCACAAGCATTCGAGATTTGCAAAAGCGCAGATGACGCGACGTTACGTAGGGTTGTGCGGTAACTATTGCTTGTCCGCCTTGAATCTTGGTTCGCACTTGGGCGGCTTTTGGCACTCTGGCAATCTATTCGGGCACGCCAGTTGCCGATGGAGGCGTGCTTGGGTGGCTTTACCGTTAGATTTGCTTGCTGCGATGGGGTCACATCAACAATCGCATCATCGCGCGAGGAGGTCCATCATGTCCACCTTCAAGACCAACGACAACGTGGAGATCTACTACGAGGTGACTGGCGAGGGCAGGCCGCTGTTCATGCTTCCCGGTTGGACATGTACCACCAACTTCTGGAAGCACAACGTGGCTGAGCTGGCAAAGACCTGCAAGGTCATCTGCATGGACATGCGTGGGCACGGCGAGTCAGAGAAGGTCATGCACAGCCATCGAATCTCGCGCTATGCCATGGATGTCAAGAATCTGCTTGATTACCTCGATGTTGACGACGTGACCGTGCTTGGCTGGTCGATGGACGCCTCGATTCTGTGGAGCTATCTGGAGCTCTTTGGCAACCACCGCGTGAGTGGATTGGTATGCGTCGACCAGTCTCCCGCACAGTACACCGGGCCTGATTGGGTCTGGGGGCAAAAGGGCTGCTACGACATGGAGATGTTCATTCGCACCTGCTACGACATCAAGTACGATCCGCGTGGTGCTGCTGAGGGGCTGGTTGGCGCCTGCCTGCACCACACTCCGACTCCGGAGGATGCGAAGTTCATTGCCGACGAGATCATGAAGTGCCCGCCTTGCGTTCGCATCGAGATCATGCGTGACCACACCAACCTCGATTGGCGCGACTTTATCCCTCAGATCAAGCTGCTCACGTTGGTGTGCGTGGCGCGCAACAGTAACGTCTTTGACTGGCATGGCAGCGCGTGGGTGGGAGAGCACATCGAGGGCGCTCGCACGGAGTTCTTTGAGGATTCGGGTCACATGCTCTTCTGGGAGGAGCCCGAGAAGTTCAATCGTCTGGTGGGTGAGTTCGTCGCCAAGCACTAGGGCAGCCGCCAAGCGAGCATAACATAAGACCCCCCGCGCCCACAAGAGAGCTTTCCTGTGGGCGCGGGGGGTCATTTCATTTGGTCGAGTCTTACAACAGGTCCACGCCTGCGGCCTCGCATGCGGCGACAGTCCCGGCATCCCATACGCTTGCCTGGACCTCACCCACATGTGCCTTTCCCAAAAGGAGCATGCACAGGCGACTCTGGCCAATGCCTCCGCCGATGGTGTAGGGCAGCTCGCCCGCCAGAAGCATCTTGTGGAAGGGCAGCTCGCGGCGGTCGTCGCAGCCTGCAAGCGTCAACTGACGGTCGAGCGACTCGGGACTCACACGGATGCCCATGCTGGACGCCTCGAGAGCGCAGCCCAGCGGCTCGTGCCAAAAGAGCAGGTCGCCGTTGAGGTTCCAGTCGTCGTAGTCGGGGGAGCGTCCGTCGTGGGGCTCGCCAGACTTGAGCGCTCCACCAATCCCCTGAATGAACGTGGTGTGGTGCACCGAGACAAAGCGATGCTCACGCTCCTTGGGGGAGAGGGTGGGGTAGAGGTCCTCGAGCTCCTGTGCGGTGATGAAGGTGACGTTGCGATCGAGCTCGGTCGTGAGCTGCGGGTAATACCACTTGAGCTCGTCGAGTGTGCCGCAGATGGCGGTGACGATGCGACGCACCACGTCGTGCAGGTACTCGAGCGAGCGCTGGTCCTTCTCGATGACCTTCTCCCAGTCCCATTGGTCAACGTAGACCGAGTGGAGGTTATCCAGCTCCTCGTCGCGACGGATGGCGTTCATGTCGCAGACGATACCCTTGCCCACGTGCAGGTCGTAGCGCTTGAGGGCGTAGCGCTTCCACTTGGCGAGCGACTGGACGACTTCGGCATCAGCGCCGACGGCTGGCACATCAAAGCCCACGGGGCGCTCGACGCCGTTGAGGTTGTCGTTCATGCCCGTGGCAGGGTCGACGACAAGCGGGGCGGTCGCGCGCACGAGGTGCAGCGCTGCACAGAGCTTGGCCTGGAAGACGAGCTTGATACGCTCGATGGCGCGCTGGGTGTCGTACTGCGAGAGTTGCGGCTGGTAGCCTTCGGGGATGATGGTCATGGTGGCTCCTTGCTACGTGACTTGCCTGAACACCATACGCCCAAATCGCGGCTCTGTGCCAAATGGTGACAAAAAGAAGCGACCTTGCAACGAAACGGCAACGGGTGCGCGAGTAACCACGAGACACATGGGGTAGCGCGTGAGGTCGTTTGGTTTCGCTTGCGGCCAGACTCAGATGAGCCCAAACCGCTCGAACGCACGCAGCAGCCCATCCTCGGTGATGGCACTTGTCACGTAGTCGGCAGCAGCCTTTGCGGCGTCCGTGCCGTTGCCCATGCAGACGCCCACGTCTGCAGCGCGCAGCATGGGGATGTCGTTACCGGAGTCGCCCAGCGCCATCGTGCGATACGCGGTGCCGTTGCGTTCTTCGAGCGCCGTGCGCACCGCGTCGAGAGCCGTTGCCTTGGTATGCGCTATCTGCGTGAACTCGGTGGCGTCGCCCATGGTCGTCTCGCGGTAGCCTTCCGGCAGCGACTGCTTGATCGCGTCGGGCACGCCGCCCGCGATCCAAAGCGAGTACTTGAAGATCTGGGCATGGTCCTCGTCGGTCATGATGCTGATGTCGGGGTGGTCGATGAAGGGGTCGTTGGTCCGTTCGAGCGCCTCATGAAGCTGGTCGAACATCTCCTGGTCGTACACGCGGATGTAGCAGCGGTCGCCGCCTTCGGCGATGAGGATACCCTCTCCCACGTCGAGCATCCGGCAGAGCATGTGCGAAGCTTCGATGCCCAAGGGCTCGTCGATGATCTTCTCGCTGCCGAGGAACGCCTCCGATCCTGCGGCATAGCAGCGGCCGTCCAGCCCGTAGGGGCTCAGGTCACGCGTGCCGGCGCGTCCGCGACCGGTGTTCGAGAAGATGAGATGGCCGTTCGCCTGCGCCCTGCGAATGGCGTCGAGCGCGGAGGCCGGCACACCCTCCTCCGTCCAGAAGGTATTGTCTAGGTCGAGAAACGCGATGGTCGGCATGAGCCCCTCCTAATTTGTCTGCAGGAGATGATACCCGAGCGCTGCGAGTCAAAGGGCGCCTGAGTGCTCTCATCAAGAGACCTACAGGGGCTTGTGCCGGTTCATGCGCCGTGCGCGACCTTATCGCTTGCTGGTTAGGTGCTGGTACAGCGCCAAGGCGCATGCCTCGGGGTTGTCCTTGTACGGCACGCACTCGCGCTTGTCGAAGAGGGCCTTCTGCGGGCAACCTCCTGCGCATACCGGAAGCCACATGCACGAGCGGCACTCCTCGTCAGCCGCCGATACGGCCGAATTGAGATACATGGTGAGCTTGTCGGGGTCGGTTGCTGTTGCCAGCGGATTGGCCGGGTCCCAGTCGTGCGCGGTCCCAAAGGCGAGCTCCGAGTTCGCGGCGCCTTCCCAGCACTTGATCAGCCTGCCCTCGTCATCGATGCAGACCGCTCCGAGGGACTGCGCCTCGCAGTGGAAGGCCTGACCACCGCTAAAGCTCCTTAGGAGATCGGTGATTCCGAGTTCGACCGCATCGCTTCCCTCGATTACCCGAGGCGCCTTCGATTCCCTCTCGGGCGCTGCGGAGCCGACCATCGTGACGGGATAGTAGACGATGTCGTTGCCTGACTCCCGGGCGAGCTCTTCCACGAATGCGCGGACCTCATCCATCGTACCTGCGTTCTCCGCGTTGACGTTCTGGCGAAGCATCACCTTGAAGGGGATGTGGACGGTGCGCAGGTTGTTGACGATCCGGTCGAAGGTTGGCCCTCCATTCGCGAAGGGCCGCAGCCTGTCATGCGCGCTCCCGATCCCATCGATGGTGATTTGGGCATGCGATATCCTGCTCGCCGCAAGCATGTCTGCAGTCTCCTGCGTTAGCAGATATGCGTTGGTGAAGATGGACGCATCGTAACGCGCTCCGTGTTCCGAGGCGAGCGCTATGAGCCTCTCGCTCAGCGACGCGACGATGCGGTGCGCCAAGAGGGGTTCCCCGCCGAACCACGTGACGTGCATCTCATCTGCCCCGGACGCCTTGAGCATGCGCTCGGCGAGGCGCATCACGTCATCTTGCACCTCCTGCGTCATCCTGCCTCTGCCATGGTGCTCGAAGCAGTAGGGGCAGTCGAAGTTGCACGAAAGGGTTGGGCAGATGACGAGACTGATCTTTTTGCCCATGGAGCATGTGCTGCGAGTCAGCGATTCCAGAAATGCGACCTCGTCGTATTTGCAAACCAGTCCCGCGCGCTCAAGGCGAGGCAGGATGGGGTGATTCACGCTCAGGTCCTCTGCGATGCTCAGGAGGTAGAGCTCTGCCAGGGAGAGCTCCGCGCATGAGCCTGTGAAGAGGTTTACTATCGCGTAGGTCTTCTTGCCGGGAATCGGCGCAAAGATGTTGTATCGCGACTGGTGCCAGCCGGCGTCGCCTGCCGTCTGCGTGCTCGACTGCGCTTTCACGCTCGTCTCCTCCACCTGCTCTGCCATCAAAGCTCCCCCATGCATGCGCTGTAAATACAGTTTGATTCTTGATGGATGATCATGCCAGAGTCTATGCCAAGGATGTACTATTGATAAACTACGGTCATCAAACTTTGGAGGAAGACCGCCATGAACTTCGAATCAATCAAGAACTTCGAGGACATCGACCCCAAGCTGAGGGAGATGCTTGCCAAGTGCGAGACAGCCGAGGACATTCTCAAGCTGGCTAAGCAGGAGGGTGTTGACTTGACGGACGAGGACCTTGACGCCATCTCAGGCGGAAGTGTAAGGGCCTCGTGGACGTATGTCCCCAAGTGCAGGAAGTCTGCTGAGTAAGGTTAACTCATGGCATAGTGGGCGCTCCGCTGTGTATGTCGGTGACTCTTGTCACAAATGCGAGAGGGAGGACATCAGCTGCCCCAAGCTCTCATTTCTGTTGCGCCGGGGACACGCCCCTGGACCACACAAGTGTGGTCCAGGGGCGTGT
>JAGAVX010000171.1 GCA_017941705.1 Atopobiaceae bacterium | reverse complement strand
TCAGACTAGCAGTCGTGCGTCGAGACGGACACGCCCACGGGCGGCGCGCGGCGGGGCGAGCCATAGAGAAGCGGTCCCGGCCCGAAGATTCTCGGGCTGGGACCGCTCTGCCTCTTGACAGATGAATCTACATATCAGAGCTTCGATAGCTTCTCGGCCTTGTCCCTGTTCTTGAATAGCGTCAGTGTTTTCCCGTCGTACTCGAAGGGGAAGACGGCCTTGACGGTGCCGTCTGTCGCCTCGAGCTGCGTCACGACCTCGGATGCGTCAGTGTCAATCTCGTATGTTCCAGACATGGACATTGCGCTGTCGAAGCTCACCGAACCCTTGTCGAAGGTCCACTTGCCATCGTCGCCCATGCTCCACGTGCCCTGAAGGGCCGTATCGACGTCCTTGGCAGCCACGCTAGCCGATGCGGAATCTGATGGAGAGCCACTGCCCTGCGCATCATCACCAAAGGTGACCACCATCATCGGGTACTCCTCATCCCCCATGCGAGGGTTGGGGCTTACCATCACCGTGATGGGGCTATCGTCCTTTGGTTGGACGATCTGTGCGAAGGTGATGGTCCCACCCTTCAAAGCATCGTTGTAGTAGGACTGGGCGAGTTCGCCCTGTTCCGTAGTGGGGTTGTACGAGATGCTGTTCTTGAGCTCGACGCCGTTCTGGAAGTACTGAATCCAGAAGACAGTTTGAGTCGAGGCCGGCTTGTCCTGCTCATTGGTGAAGTCGTAGACAAAGAGCAGCACATCTTCGGTGTCGGTCAGGTCGTCACCGGCCCGCTCGACATGATCGAAGCGGATGCTTCCCTTATCCAGCGTGTATTCCAAGTTCTGGTCAACGCTGTATTCTAGATCCTGCGCCTCCTCTTGTTCTTCAGTTGTTTCATCAGCTGCGGCAACAGTCTCTTGTTGCTCCTCGGCTGGCTGGGCATCGGACGACTGGTTATTTGCCCCGGATCCGCAGGCGCATAGTGATAGGGCGAGCATCGTTGCAGCCGCGATCTTTCCCGCTTGTTTGAACATGAGGTCCCCTTTCGTTGGATCTTCAGAAACGTACAGGTTTCTTCAGATGGACAAACCGGGGCGTCAACGGTCACCGATATCGGGTTTTCCAGCGGTTATGCCACGGGAAGCATAGCTATAATGTTTGGGAATCTGAAATCATAAACCTGTACCATATTTCATCAATTAAGATGAATATTTTATTTCTATATCTCAGCAGATGGGACTGCTTGATCTGTCGAAGTGTCCTCTCGAAGCCATTTGTCAAAAGTGTTTGGACTCACGTTCAGGCGAGCGGAGGCCTCGTTTCTTGTAATGCGACCTTCTCGGTACAAGTCCTTAATGTCTTGATAGCAAACCGGTCGCTTCTTCGCTGGTCTGCCGAATCTCACGCCACGTGCCTTGGCGGCAGCAATCCCTTCTGCCTGCCGCTGTTTGATGCTCTCGCGCTCGACCTGCGCAACGTAGCTGAGAAGTTGCAGTACAAGATCCGCGATGAACGCGCCTGTTACGTTGTCCGGACGCTCGCGTGTATCGAGCAGCGGCATGTCGAGCACCACCACATGCACGCCTTTCTCCTTGGTGATGACCCGCCACTCCTCGATGATTTCGTCATAGTTGCGTCCAAGCCGATCGATTGACTTGATCACCAACACGTCATTCCTGTGGAGTCTCCGCATCAGCCTGCGCCACTGCGGCCGTTTGAAATCCTTGCCACTGGCTTTGTCAGAGAACACTTGGCTCTTGTCGAGTCCGAAAGTCTTGAATGCGTCAAGCTGCCTGTCGAGATTCTGATCTCTGGACGAGACCCGGGCGTACCCGTATGTCCGTGATGTCATTTTGATCCACCAACCTTTTGCTATGACGTGCCTTAAGCGTACGAGCCAGGAGCGGCGGAGGCGGCCTACTGGATTGGGCGGCGTGGAGAAAAGCACGGTGATGGATGGAGCTAAATACGTAGATGCGTACGACAAGACTTGCAACGTGTTTCATGCGTGATCCGCCCGATGACACGTCAAACATGCGTTTTCTAAAAAACAGCACGTCAAAATGACGATTTTCGGGGCACATGCCCGTCGCTTATGGTCGTTTTGACGTACGGTTCGGCTGAAAACGCATGTTTAGCGTACTGGCTCGAACGTCGCCCTCCTATTGCGCAGTGAGCCCGCTGCATGCTAATCACGTGTTCGCCTCGTCAGATATCGTGGCGATGTTTACAACCCCCGTCGTATGCATTACCCTGTACTCACTCGTCAAGAGGCGCTTCACGAAGCGCATAGAGCTGAGGGACCGAGCCCTACGAAGCTCCGGCAACCACCCAAAAAAGAGGAACGGTGCCAAATCTCGGCAGGCCATACGGCCTGGAAGACGGGGGAGTCCAGCCTGGAAGTCCCCTTGGTAGGGGATTTTTTGTCCCCTGAAGCGTAACGACCCGCGTGTGCGGGGGAAAGGGGGCAACCCATGGCAGGACGTAGCTACTACTTCACTTCGGAATCGGTGACAGAGGGCCATCCCGACAAGATGTGTGACCAGATATCCGATGCGATTCTTGACGCCATTCTGGCAAAGGAAGCTCGGCTCGAGCGCGAGGGCTACGTCTCGCCCACGGGCGTCCCGGCTCGTCTTGCGGACGTGCGCTGTGCGTGCGAGACCTTCGTTACCACGGGCACTGTCGTTGTGTCTGGCGAGATCCGCACGCAGTCATACGTGGATGTCCAGCAGATTGTGCGTGACACCGTGAGGCGCATCGGATACGACCGCGCCAAGTATGGCTTTGACTGTGAGACCTGCGGCGTCATCAACATGATCCATGAGCAGAGCCCAGACATCGCCCAGGGCGTCGACGAGAGCTATGTCGCGCAGAGGGGCGCGAAGACCGACGAACTTGACCAGATAGGAGCCGGCGATCAGGGCATGATGTTTGGCTATGCCTCCGACGAGACTCCCGCCCTCATGCCCATGCCGATATACCTGGCGCAGCGCATGGCACGCCGCCTGTCTGAGGTGCGTAAGAACGGCACGCTCGACTACCTGCGCCCTGACGGAAAGACGCAGGTGACAGTGCGCTATGAGGATGACCGTCCGGTCGAGGTCACGGCCGTGGTCATATCAACGCAGCATGATCCCACGATCGAGGACATGTCCATCATCAAGAGCGACATGGTCAAGCACGTGATCGGCCCCGTGCTGAGCGAGGAGGGCATCCTTTGGGATGGTGCCGAGATCTACGTGAATCCCACCGGTCGATTTGTGGTTGGCGGACCCATGGGCGACACGGGCCTTACCGGCCGCAAGATCGTGGTGGACACGTATGGCGGCATGGGTCGCCATGGTGGCGGCGCCTTCTCGGGCAAGGACTGCACCAAGGTCGATCGTTCCGCAGCCTATGCGGCGCGCTGGGTCGCGAAGAACGTTGTGGCTGCGGGGCTGGCCAGCCGTTGCGAGATCGAGCTTGCCTATGCAATTGGCGTAAGCAGGCCGCTTTCGGTGATGGTCGACACCTTTGGCACGGCGAGCGTGGACGAGAGCATCATCACCGAGGCGGTCAAGCAGGTGTTCGACCTGCGTCCTGGGGCCATCATCCGCGACCTTGACCTGCGTCGTCCCATCTTCGAGAAGACGGCCGCCTATGGCCACTTTGGCCGCAACGACCCCGACTTCACGTGGGAGGCCACAAACCGCGTGGACGCGCTGAAAGAAGCCGTTGCGGAGCTGGCCGGATAGCGAAGGTCGGCCCATCCGAGCGGCCTTCCATATGCCCTTTCCATTCGTCAGGGCGTCACCGTGGCGCGAGGCACACGCCCCTCGCACCACACACGATGTCATGGCCAAGGCGTACAATGGCTAGGCACACCACCTCCAGCTAAGGATACGCATGACAGACACAGCCGCCATGTGCGAGGCATACGAAGACCCCTTTGCATACGCGTCGCTCGCCCTTCTCGCACCATATGCCGACGACGATGACTTCCCACTGCCGGCGGAAGACGCCCTCGAGCGTTACCTGGAATGGTGCGAGGCGCGCGAGCTCGCACTGTGGGAGCACCAGGAAGATGCCCTCATGAGCCTGGCCGTGGGCAACCATGTAGTGTTGGGTACGCCGACCGGATCCGGCAAGAGCATGGTCGCACTGGGCATGTGCTTCATGGCCCTCTGTGCCGGAGAGCGCGCCTATTACACTGCTCCCATCAAGGCGCTGGTGAGCGAGAAGTTCTTCGATCTCGTGGACGTCCTCGGACGTGAGAACGTGGGCATGATCACTGGTGACGTCGTCATCAATGGCGACGCACCGATTATCTGCTGCACCGCCGAGATCCTGGCCAATGACGCCCTGCGTTGGGGCGAGGAGGCGGGCATCGTCCGCGTCGCCATGGACGAGTTCCATTACTTTGCCGATCCTGACCGCGGCTGGGCGTGGCAGGTGCCGCTGCTGACGCTTCCCAAGACTCAGTTCCTGCTCATGAGCGCCACGCTTGGCGACATGGATGCCATTTGCGACCTGCTGGAGCGCCAGACCGAGCGCGAGGTCGATCGGGTGCTTGACGCCCCGCGTCCTGTGCCCCTGTCGTATGACTATGTCGAGACTGCGCTCGAGGCGACAGTCGAGCTCGCCATACGAGAGGGCAAGGCCCCAATCTACGCGGTTCACTTCTCGCAGGATGCCGCACTCAAGAGCGCACAGTCCTTGGCGAGCTACGGCGTGAGCACGCGAGAGCAGCGCGATGCCATCAAGGATGCCATCAAGGGAACGCGCTTCACGACCATGTTCGGTCGCACGTTGCAGCGGCTCCTGCTGGCGGGTGTGGGCGTACACCATGCGGGCATGCTCCCGCGCTATCGCCTTCTCGTGGAAAAGCTCGCCCAGCAGGGTCTTCTTCCGGTCATATGCGGGACCGACACACTCGGCGTGGGCATCAACGTGCCCATACATACCGTGCTCCTCACTGCGCTCGCAAAGTTCGATGGCACGCGTAGCCGCAGACTCAACGCTCGCGAGTTCCATCAGATTGCCGGCCGTGCGGGCCGCGCGGGCTTTGACACGGAAGGCATGGTCATAGCGCAGGCAACCGAGTACGACATCGAGAAGGCACGTGCGTTGCTCAAGGCGGGTGGTGATCCAAAGAAGGCCCGCAAGGTGCACACGAAGACGCCCCCAGCAGGGTTCGTGGGGTGGAACCGGCAGACCTTCGACAGGCTTGTGCAGACGCAGCCCGAGGCGCTCCGTCCTCGGCTTCGCGTGACCAACTCGATGGTGCTGGCAGAGGTTTCGCAAGGTGGCGACGCGCGCGCACGCGTGCGACAGATCGTCGGGGACTCGCTCCAGACAGACGAGCAGAAGGCCAAGCTCCTTGCTCGTGCCGACGAGCTTTTCACGACACTGATGGATGCGGGCGTCGTGGTGTGCGAACAGGACGAGGAGGGCAACGACTCCTACTACACGACAGTCGACGTGCCCGACGACTTCGCGCTCGACCAGCCACTTTCGCCCTTCCTGCTGGCGGCCCTCGAGTTGCTCGACCCTGCGAGCGAGACCTATGCGCTCGATCTTATCTCTATGGTGGAGGCGACGCTCGAGAACCCGCGCCAGATTCTCATCGCTCAGGAACGCAAGGCCCGCGATGAGGCAATGGCACAGATGAAGGCCGACGGGGTTGAGTACGACGAGCGAATCGAGCGTATTGCGGAGGTCAGCTATCCCAAACCGCTGGAGGACCTTCTTGAGACCGCCTTCGCCCAGTACTGTGCGGAAGTGCCATGGGCTGCCGACTACGAGCTGCGCCCCAAGTCGGTGCTGCGCGAGATGATAGAGACGGCTTCCGACTTCAAGGGGTACGTGCAACGCTGTGGCATCGCCCGTGCCGAGGGAATCCTGCTTCGCTACCTCTCCGAGGCCTATCGCTCGCTCGACCGCACGGTTCCGCTCGACAAGCGCGACGAACGCCTGCAGGACATCGTGTCGTGGTTGGGCCTTGTCGTCAGGACGGTTGACTCGAGCCTGGTCGACGAGTGGTCACAGACCGGCGAGAGCGATGATGGTGGTGCCGACATCGCTGCGCCAGGGGTTGTCGACGAGGTGGTCCACGATCGGCGAGCGCTGACGGTTCTTGTCAGGAACGCGCTCTTCAGGCGCGTGAGGCTTGCGGCGGAGGAGCGAGTGGACGAGCTGGGAGAGCTCGATGGCGAGTGGGGCTGGCGAGCGCCTCGGTGGCGCCAGGTGCTCGACTCGTACTTCGAGGAACATGAGGACATCCTGCTTGACGGCGACGCGCGATCGATGAACTACCTCGAGATACGCGACGCGGACGAGCGGACCGACCACGTGTGGCATGTGCGTCAGACCTTCCGCGACCCTGAGGGCGACCGTGACTTTGGCATAGCCGCGGACGTCGACCTCGACGAGACGCAAGAGCTCGGCGAGGTGGTCTTCCGCGAGTATCGGGTCGGCTTTGCCGAGGACCTGCTCGACCTGTAGGCTTGTCTGCAGGTGCTCCGGTCGGGCGTGTCCCCTGCACAACTTTCCATTACGTCAAAAAGGGCGCGCGGCCGTTTGCAGCTGCAGCCTATGCGGATGCTCTTTGCTGCTGTTCGCTGTGCTATGCTGGACGCATCCGCGTAAGGGGAGAGCGGTCGCTCGACTATGTGAGGCATGGCAGGCTCGGCACGAGTGCGTTGCCTACCAGGCTTCGTATGGCTGTGAGGGGAGGCACCATGGAAGACAACGAGGAGAGGAAGACCAACTCCAACGATGCTCCCATTGGTGGTGAGATGGGACAGGCCCCCTTGGTGAACGCTGACATCGCCCAGGAATTTGCCAAGGCGATGGGCTGGGTCGTAAAGAACGTGCGGACTAATCGCTCGTCGTTCTTCGAGACCTTCATCAAGAACCCGATCCGCTCGTTCTATAAGTCGTACCAGAACGACCCATGGCTGCGTGCCGCGACGTCAACCAAGATGAGCGCCGTAATCAACCTCTTCTTCGTCTTCTATCAGGCCTACAACGCCTACCGCCGCGAGTCGCTCTGGTTCGCCGCGCTCTCGGTCTACTATGCCTGGCTCACCTTCATGCGCGTGAACATCGTCACCTATATGCAGACCATGGCCGCAGACGGTCGTGAGGAGCTCAGGCGCTATCGTCGCACGGGCGTGTACCTCCTGTTCCTGACGACGGTCGTCATGGTCCTTGGTGTGGTGTCTAACCGCTTTGGGTACCGGCCCACCTACTCGGTCAACATGCTGGTGGTCGTGGCTTTGTTCGCACTCTATAACGTGACGGCCGCCATCATCAACCTGCACAAATGGCGCAAGCTCGAGGATCCACTGATCAGTGCGAGCAAGGCGCTTTCGCTCTCCTGCGCGCTCGTGTCACTCTATTCGCTGCAGACGGCTGCCATTGGTCTGTTCCAGAAGACCGCCGACGCACGTGTGGTCAACTTCCTCACCTACGCCACGCCCACCGTGATCTTCCTGATCATTGCCGGCATCTCGTTGTTCATCATCCTGCGCGTCAACTGGGTGCTCAAGGCAATCGGCAGCGACGAATAGGCGGCTTGCCCACGGCCTCCCGCCCCTGTCACGTTACTGTTTCCGATTTGGTTAACGTTGGCCAACTCGTTTACCATGTGTCGTCAACAAGCAGACACGGGGGTAAGCCATGGCAGTCGTCGACGTACATGTGCACATCTATCCTGACAAGATCAGCGAACGCGCCACGCAGAGCATCGGGCGCTTCTATAACATCGCGATGGATGCCGAGGACGGCTCGGTCGAGCGGCTGACCGACTCGCTGGCAAGTACGCCCATCACTCATTGCGTCGTCTGCTCGGTTGCGGTCAAGCCAGGCACCGTCGGATCGATAAACGACTTCATCGCGCATGAGGTGCGCGAGAATGAGAGCCTCATCGGCCTTATGGCGATGCACCAGGACTTTCCCGATCCCGAGGCCGAGATAGACAGGGCGATTGCGCTCGGCCTGCGCGGCATCAAGCTGCATCCCGACACGCAGGCGGTCAATATGGATGACCCCCGTCTCATGAAGGTCTACGAGATAGCCGAAGACCGCCATCTGCCCCTCATCATCCACTGTGGCGACTATCGCTACGATTACTCCCACCCACGCAGGCTCAAGCGCATACTGCACGCATTTCCCAACCTCGTGGTCGATGCGGCGCACTTTGGCGGATGGTCGATCCAGGACTACGCTCTCGAGTTCCTCGAGAACGAGCGTTGCTTTCTCGACATGTCGAGCTCGATGCACTCGTTGGGTCCGCGGCGCACGCGCGAGCTCGTCTATGCCTACGGGACTGATCGCATCATGTTTGGCTCGGACTTTCCCATGTGGGAGCCGGCGGACGAGTATGCGAAGTTCACATCGCTGGGGTTTGCGGACGACGAGCTCGAGGACATGTGCTGGCACAACGCCGAGCGCTTCCTGAACATGAAGATCAACTAGCGACTGAAACACACCGTCCGTGCACTGGGGACAGGCACCGATGCACGCGGCCGTGCGCTGGGGACAGGCACCGATGCACGCGGGCGAGATCTCTCGATGCCCTGTCGCGGCAATCTCGAGCCGCGGTAATTGGGTAGAATCGTAAGACCCAAGCCATCGAGAGGAGGTCCGCAATGCGCTACGCTCACGTCGTCGTCGACATACCCACGCGTGCGCTCGAGGGGGCCTTCGACTACTCGGTCCCGGATGAGCTCGCTCGGGATGTCGAGGTGGGCTCGACGGTCTTGGTGAACTTCTCGCGCAGGCCCTCGGTGGGATACGTCGTTGCGTTGACCGAGCGTCCGGCCTCCGGCGTCCCTGCCAGCAAGATACGACCGGTGTTGCAGGTTCTGGCACCTTCGGCCTTTGACTTGGGTGCCGCACGCGTGGCATCGTGGATGGCTCGCGAGTACGCATGCCCTCCCTGCGAGGCAATCCGCCCTTTCCTGGCACCCGGACAGCTGGTCAAGATCCGACGTGAAGATGACGCGAGCCCCTGGCAGCTTGTGTGCGAGAAGTCCGGTCCGGTCGACGACCGATGGGTTTGTCTGTCCGAAGATGGCAAGCGGTACGAGCCCCGTGGGAATGCCAGCCGTCAGAGAGCCGTTCTCGATGCTCTGTCAGCCGGTCCCGTACGCATGGCCGAGCTTGCGGCCACCATCAATGGCGCGGCGAAGGTCGTCGCCGCGCTCGAAAGACGGGGTGCCGTGACGGTCGAGACGCGCCGGCGCGTTCGTGGCTCCGGAGAGACAACGCTGTCATCCGCAGTTGCCCCAAGGCCACAGCGGCTCACGGATGGCCAAAGGGAAGCCCTCTCTGCGATAGGCAAGGCGCGCGAAGCCGGGCGTGGAGACGTGGTACTGGTTGATGGGGTGACGGGTTCAGGCAAGACGGAGGTGTATCTGGCTGCCATCGAGCAGACCCTCGAGGAAGGCAAGGGGGCGCTTGTCCTCGTTCCCGAGATATCGCTTACCGCTCAGACCGTCGGTCGCTTCAGATCGCGATTTGGTGATGACGTGGCGGTCCTGCACTCTCGCCTTTCCGTGGGTGAGCGATATGACCAATGGGACCTGGTTCGTCAGGGGCTTGCCCACGTGGTCGTCGGTGCTCGTTCGGCGCTGTTCGCCCCGCTCGCCAACGTGGGGCTGATCATAATCGACGAGGAGCACGAGGGTAGCTACAAGCAAGGCCAGTCCCCACGCTACCATGCGCGGGAGCTTGCCTGCCGCATGGCACGCGAGCGCGGTTGCGCGCTGGTCCTCGGGTCTGCGACCCCCTCAATCGAGAGCCTGGCTCGGTGCAGGGCGGGCGAGTGGGGCGGTGTCAGATGGACCCGCGTGTCGATGCCCGAGCGTCCCGGCTCATCGGTGCTTCCGACCGTGCAGGTAGTCGACATGACGCAGCAGTTTGGAAGCGGAAACCACTCGATATTCTCCGACCCGCTCAAGAAGGCCCTCGAGGGTGTCATCGAGCGGCGCGAGAAAGCGGTGCTGCTGCTCAACCGTCGAGGCTTTGCCACCTTCCTCATGTGTCGCGAGTGCGGCTGCGTGCCCGAGTGCCCGCACTGCTCGACATCGCTTACGTACCACGAAAGGACCAGCCAACTCGTCTGCCACTCTTGCGGTCAGACATGGCCAACGGTCGCCTATCCCAATCCGGCAACTCAGTGTCCCAACTGCGGGAGCAGGTACATGGGTGCCTTTGGCATAGGAACACAGCGCGTGGAGGATGAGCTTGCGCTCATTCTCGGTGATAGGGCTGAGATTATACGCATGGATGCCGACACAACCTCTGAGAAGGGTGGGCACCAGAGGCTGCTCGAGCGCTTTGACGCGGCAGAGTGTGCCGTGCTGGTGGGAACGCAGATGATCGCCAAGGGGCTCGACTTTCCCGAGGTCACGCTCGTTGGGGTCATCAACGCCGACACCACGCTCAAGTTGCCCGACTTTAGGGCGGGGGAGCGCACCTACGACCTGCTCGAACAGGTCGCGGGGCGAGCCGGTCGCGGTGATCGTCCCGGCAGGGTCATCATTCAGACCTACTGGGCGGAGCACCCGGCCATTCAGGCTGTGGCCCGTCATGACCGACAGATGTTCCTCATGTCCGAGCTTGCCGAGCGAGAGGATGCCTACTACCCGCCCTATGCCCGCCTTGCGAACGTCGTGGCGACGGGGCGAGACGTACGCGCCGTGACGATGGCCATGGATGACCTGGCAGCCTCGCTGAGGAAGCGCCTTGCCGGCGAGAGGGAATGGGAGGTCCTCGGTCCTGCCGACTGCCTCAAGTCGCGCATTAAGGACCGCGTGCGCCGACATGTCATGGTCAAGGCTCCCGCGCCGGCAAACATGGGAGTCGTAGTAGGGGGCTGCGTGCGTGACTTGGGCAGACGTCCCGGCGTCTCGATTGCGGTCGATATCGACTGTCACGACCTGATGTAGGCGTGACGGGATTCAGACGGTCCATCGGCCGCAAGTGTGTGGCGCAGGGGACACGCCCCGAACCAACAGAAATGCCAGGAGGACCCCGACCTCAACGCTTTTTGTGCAGCAATTCGTCAGGCGTCATTTGGGTAGTAACATCTCCAGTTGACACCTTGCTAGATAGGAGTACCAATGCAGAACACCGATGACATCTTCGAAGAGATAGTCGTTGCTCCCGATGAGCGCCTCAAGACCGAGTGCGCTCCGATCGAGGAGATTACGCCCGAGGTGCGCGAGCTCGCAGAGCGCATGCTCCGTGACATGTATGCCACCGAAGGCTGTGGCCTGGCAGCCCCACAGGTTGGCGAGCTTGTGCAAATGGTGGTCATCGACGTCGACTACACCGACAAGAAGCGCAATCCCTACGTGCTCATCAATCCCGAGATCGTGGTGGCGGACGGCGAGGAGCGCGAGTTTCCCGAGGGCTGCCTGTCGTTCCCGGGCATTACGGTGCGCGTCACGCGTCCGACCCATGTGATCGTGCGCGCGCGTAACCTCGACGGCGACCTGATGCAGTATGAGGCCGAGAACAACCTCATGGCCGTATGCCTGCAACATGAGATCGACCACTTGCACGGCATCACCATGGTCGATCACCTGCGTCCCCTCAAGCGAGCCGCCAAGATGCACGAGTACCAGGACGCCTTGGCCGCTGGTGCGAAGCCCGGCGAGACCGACTTCGAGTAGCGTCCGTTCGGCATCCGCCTGAAAAGGGACGTATATAACAAGGAGGCGCTCATGCGCATCATCTTTATGGGCACGCCCGACTTCGCCGTGCCTTCCCTTCGTTTGCTTGCCGAGAATCACGAGGTCGTTCTGGTGCTCACACGACCAGATGCCGTTCGCGGACGTGGGCGCAAGCTCGACCCTTCTCCGGTCAAGCGCGCGGCGCTTGAGCTCGGGCTACCTGTGCTCGAGACCAAGCGCATCGATCCCGACGTTCTGGCACGCATCAAGGGGGAGGAGCCCGACCTCATTGCCGTGGCGGCGTTCGGTTGCATCCTGCCCGATACGGTGCTCGAGGTCGCCCCCCTGGGATGCGTGAATGTCCATGCCTCGTTGCTGCCGCGCTGGCGTGGCGCTGCGCCTATCCAGCGCGCGGTGCTTGAGGGAGACGAACGCGCCGGTGTGTCGATCATGCAGGTCGTGCATGAGCTCGATGCCGGTGACTACTGCGCCCAGGCCTCGGTTGCGGTGGGCGACAAGGATAGTGCGACTGTCATGTCGGAGCTTGCGGAGCTGGGAGCACGCGAGCTGTTGGCCGCGATCCCGACCTTCGCAGACGGAAGCGTGGTGTGGACCAAGCAGGACGAGACCCAGGTCACCTACGCCGCGAAGATCGAGAAGGCCGAGATGCTCCTAGATCCCGCGCAGGACGCCCTCTCGAACGTCAGGCGCGTGAGGGCTTCCATGGATGCCGCCCCCTCCCGCCTCATTGTTGCCGGAAAGGGCGTACGGGCCTTGGCGGCTCACGTCGCGACACAGGATGTCGCCCAGGGTGGCGTGCTCGTGCGCAAGGGGCATCTGACGCTCGGCTGCAAGGAGGGCGCTCTCGAGCTCGACCGCGTGAAGCCCGATGGAAAGCGCGAGATGGACGCCTCGGCATGGGCATCGGGCCTGCGCGGGGACGACCTTGTGTGGGAGATGGCGTAACCCGTGGCAAAACTCACGCCCGCGCGTCGCGTCGCTCTTGCGCTTGTGAGCCAGCGACGCAGGCATCAGGGGCGCATCCGCGATATAGCGCGTGACGACGCTGGTATGGAGGCGCTTTCCCCAGCGGATAAGGCGCTTGCGTTTAGGCTGGCACTTGGTTCGACGGCGGCGCAGTCGGTGCTCGACGAGCTCGTCGACGCGCGGCTCAAGCGTCCGCGTTCGGTCGAGCCACGCGTGCGTGACGCACTCGTCATATCGACCTATGAGCTCTGTTATCTCGAAACGCCCATATCGGCGGCGGTCAGCCAAGGTGTCGAGCTGGTGCGCTCGGTTTCTCCACGTGCCTCGGGCTTGGCCAATGCCGTGCTCAGGCGTGTCGCGCAGGAGGATCGTCCGAAGGTGGCGCACGCGCGCAAAAACCTGAGGAATGGGGCTGCCGGCCTCCAAGACCTACGGCTGGCCTCGGGGCTGCCCGCATGGCTGGTGAATGCCGTGCGAGAGCAGCGTGGCAGTGATTACGTGCGCAGCCTCTGCCTGGCGCAGCTCGATCCGCCTCCCGTGTGCGTGGCGGCAAACGGGCGGCGCCATGATGTCACAGCATTTGTCCAGCTGATGCAAGGCCATGGCATGGACCCGCATCCCGTGCGGGCGCTTGACGGCACGTTTGTCCTTGGCACTACGTCGCAATCGGCCTTGTCCAAGATGCTCGAGGAAGGTGACCTTGCTGTCGCAGACCCTTCGGCCCAGCTTGTGTGTCGCATTGCTGCACCCGCAAGCGCAGGCTGCGAGCTGCTCGAGGTCGGTCAGGGCCGTGGTACGAAGTCGCTGCTCTTGGCCACCTCCCATGGGGCGTGTCACCCCCGACACATATCGGGAATCGATTCGGTGGCCTACAAGGTCGACGTGTCACGTAGGCGCATGCAGGCGGCAGGCTTGGCGGATATCGTGAGCTGTCACCTTCTCGACGGGCTACTCCTGGGTGGCGGAGGCATGCCAGACGAGTTGAGCCGCTCCTTTGACGAGGTGTTTGTGGATGCGCCATGCTCGGGAACGGGTACGATGAGACGTCATCCCGAGATAGCGCCCTCGCTCGGTGGGCAGGATGTCGAAGATCTCGCAAGGCTACAGCTCGCACTGCTCAAGGCGGCATCGGCTCGCGTGCGTCGGGGCGGTGCGCTTATCTATTCGACCTGTTCGGTGCTGCGCGATGAGGATGAGGCGATCGTGGAGGCTTTCCTCGAAAGCGATGAGGGGAAGGCGTTCGAGACGCGGCCGGTAGTCCAGGCCCCTGCCTGCATGGACAACGACGAGCTGCGCTCAGTGGTGGAGGCATCTCAGACGCTGGACGGGTACCTTCTGACCAAGCCACAGGTCGGTGGGGGAGACGGGCACTTTTGCGCGCGCTTGGTGCGCGTCGGGCAATAGGTATGCGCCTGCGGCTGAATACTGTTCGCGCTGGCAAAAGGGGCGGGGTCCCGCCGGTGACGTGACCCCGCCCCGTTTGCCAGTGCGATGC
>JAGAVX010000170.1 GCA_017941705.1 Atopobiaceae bacterium | reverse complement strand
CGGATGGGGCAGGTTGCCAGACTCCTTTACGAGAAGCAAGGCTCTCACCGAAATGGTCGGCAACCCTGCCCGCCAGAATCTGCATTGCATCCATAAGCATTCGATAAAAGGCTTAAGAATGCAACGACTTAAAGATAGGAGGCGTAATGGCAGTTGAGGGAACCTATAAGGTCTCGGCAGAACTGATGGGCAGCAAAGCGGAGGGAACCGTGAAGCTCGTCGGTGATGGCGCCAACCTACAGGGGAATGTCGAGGCCCTTGGCATGAGTGCGCCACTCATGGGCGGTGTGGCAACGGGGTCGTCGTTCATGGGCACAATCGAGGGCCCCACCCCGCTTGGCACCAAGCGCTTCAAGGTCGAGGGCACCGTCACGGGAGACAAGATTTCGGGCAGGCTCAAGGCTGGCCTGCTAGTCGCGAGCTTCTCGGGGACGCGTATCTCCTAGGGACGACGCCGCCCCCTCCGACGGGACGGCGCAAGACAGACATAGCAAAGACGCGCGGGGCGCTGGATGTCAATCTCCAGCGTCCCGCGTCTTGTGGCAATCGGTGTTGTGCCTGACGTGCTATGCGGCGTCAGCCAGTTCGTCTGCCGAGCTCGTCTCCTCGGTGACATCGGTCTCAGTGGCCTCAGTCTCGGTGGTCTCCTTTGATGCGGAGCTATCGTCATCCGTCGTCGTGGTGGCGTCGGCTGCGTCTGTCGTGGAGACGTCCTCTTCCTTAACGTCTGCAGCGGCAGTTGCGTCGTCGACGTCGATGAGATCCTCGCCGTCGCCGTACTTGCTGACGATCTTGTAGTACTGCGACGAAGCCTTCCTGAGACGACCGCGCAGGTCGGCGAAGCTGTAGAGGCCGTCACTGTTCTTTTCGAGCCCCGCAAGCGAGAGCTCGACCGTCTCGGGCTGGTTGTCCAGCGAGAGGAGGGTCATGCCGCGCAGCTGATCGGCATTCTGGTACATCAGCCTAATGCGACCGTAGAGCTCTCCGTTCTTGTCAGCCCACTTCTCAAACAGAACCATCGTGCCGATGGGCGTCTTGGCCTCAATGGCTCCAGGCAGCTCGTAGTCCTCGGTCTCGAGGGCGGCAAGGACGCTGAGGATGTTCGAATCGTGGCCGCAGAGGAACGTGAACTTGCGTCCGTCACGGCTCAGCTCGGAGTTGATGGTGTCGATGAGCGGGTGCGCAACGTTGTAGGCCAAGAGAGGCGTGGAGAACAGGACGTCGCAGTAGGTGTCCTTGATGCTGGAAAGGCCGACAAGCTGGTCGCGCGTCAGCGTCATGTCAAAGGCGCCGTCAACGTCCGTCTCGTAGTACTGGAGTACGAGCGCATCGCTCAGCTGGGTTGCCGTCTTGAACGATCCGCTGAGGCCAGGCTCCTTGCCCTCTTCGAAAACGAACTGCGTATCATCGGTCACCAAGTCGCCGAGGTCGCCGGACTTGTACCCCGGCGAGAGGCGATAGTCAAGCACGTCCTCGAGCATGGTGTAAGCATCGGTAAGGTCGGCTGTGACGTCCTGAGCGTCATCGACGCCATGCGTTTCGGCAATCTGGTCAAGAACCGCCTGCTCATAGTCGTCGGAGGTGAAGGTCAGAACCGGGTTGAAGATTGGGTCCATGGTGTCGTATGCCGTCTGGGTCTCGACCTCGACATTTGCCACGGGAAGCATGCCCGCCGCAAAGCTGTGTGCCGTGGCGCGCGTGCGCTGCTTGCCGTTGGCATAGAAGCGGATCTCATCGGGTGCGGGTTGGTAGTTCTCCCCTATGAGGCCCTCTGCCTCGAGCCACCCACGCGTGTACTGGCCCAAGATGGTCTCGAGCACGCCGCCTCTCTGCGAGAGCTCGCTGGGCTTTGACGACCAAGTTATCCATTCGTGCGGCGTGGCGCTTCCGAGCGTCGAACCCGATCCCGTCAGCGGTGCACGGATGTTGTGACGTGCGAGAACGACGACCTCCTGCAGCGAGTACTCGCTTCCAGGGCTACCGTATGCCTCGGCGGTCGCCCAGTGGGCCGCGCTGGCGAGTGGGTTGGCATTCTCGCTGCTCGCCACTGGAGCCTGCTCGTCGGTACCGGTCTGCGTGGTGTCCGTGCTCTCCGGCTTCTCGTCTGCATCCGTCGTGCCGTCGACGGCAGCAACCTGAGACGCGAGGCGCCCGTCAATGTCGGTCAGGGTATAGCCGCAGTCGGGACAGACCGAGGCCTTGCCGCCCGGAATCGAGGTCCAGGTCTTGAACTCGTGGACGCCCTCAACCTCGTCAAGCGGATAGGCAAAGCCCTTGATGGGGAGGTTATCGTAGGTGAGGTACCCCGCCTCGGTATCTTCCGTGATGATGGCCGCGACCTCGTCTGCCCAGTCGCTCCAGACACCATCCTCGTACGATACGAAGCTCTCTCCCTGGTTGACCTTGCCAACGTAGTAGAAGGGCACAGGACTGGCATCGGAATCCTGCTTTTCGTTGTAGGTGTCGACACCGTCCCGCGAGATGGAAGCCGAGCTGGCCAAGGTGTACTTCGTGCCCTCATCGGTCTTGACGCGGTTGAGGACCACGATGCTCACACGCTCTCCCTTCTGGAGTGCGATGTTGCGGGTGAGCGGGATGCGATGGTAGCCAGCAAACTCGAACGATGCGGACGTGCTGTCCACGAGGATGCCGTCCGTGGGGTCGCTGGCGTCCTTGGCAAGCTGATAGACCTGAACGGTGACGTTGGTGTTAAGGGCGCTCGTCAGTGCCGATACTGCCTCGAGGACGCACTCATCGTCGGCCTCGAAGACGCTCGCCATATAGACGGGCGTATCAAAGAGTGACGAGCCGTAGTAGGAGGCAGACATGAAATCGTGCTCGAGGACGAATGCGTGGTCGGTCGTCGTCTCATCGGGCGTGATTTCGAACTCGTAGGATTCTGCAACCGTGATCGTCTGGTCGTAATACGAGAGATAGAAGTACCCGTTTGTCCCCCAATCGTCGCCCCAGCTGTTGCGGACGATCCAGGCGCCGTCCTCGGGAGGCTGGTGGTCGGCAAGGAAGTTTTCCTTTGCAAAGTTGTCATCCCAGCCAACAATTGCCACGGCGTGATTGGCGGTGGTAATCTCGTAGGTGTATTGGGCGAAAATGACGGGGTCGCCTTCGACGAAATTCATATAGACGGTCGGATCTACGGCATTCTCGGCGGCGGCCATGACATCCTCGATGGGCTCTCCCAGTTTTTGCGAACTGATCAGGGCGACAAGCTGTTCGCGTGTGAGGTTCTTGATGTCATAGGAGTCGGCTGGCATGCCGTTGATGCGGAGACGCGCTTCGACGACGCGCCTGAGCTTGCCGTCAGGAACGGTTTCGATGTCTTCATATCCGTACTTCAGGCGCAGGTAGAGCCTGATGGCATTTCGCCGCATGTCAGGGTACTCCTCAAGCGACTCATCGGCTTGCCGCTCGATATCCTCTTCGGTAGGCGTGGGCATTGACACGTCGGCATGGTAGGCAATGCCAACCGCACGGCCATTGAGCAGCTCGCTCTTGATAGCCTCCGTGGCAGAGGGGTCGTAGGAGTAATTGCCTTCGCTATCTGTTTGTGCGGGCGGACGAAGTATGTTTGCGCTTTTGAGCGCGTAAGACTGAGTGAACCTGTTCTCTTCGGGAATGCTCCAATCACCAGAGTTGATGATCTCCCCGTCGCTGTTCTGGTAGGGGAACTGCTCCTCCGTGGTTACACCCATTCCGGATGCCAGCGTTGAGGACGATGTGAGATATTGCCCGCCCGCGTTATAGATCGAGAATCCCTCTTCATCGGGATTAATGCGGTAATAGCCCTCACCGGCCTGGCCCTCCTCATAGGGATACTCCCCCTTTGCATATGCATCAACCGGAGGCAACGGTTGGTAGGCGAACCATGCCAGGTGCTTCTCGGACAGATCGAGCGGGCTCCCATACTTCTTCTCATATCCCTCGACGTTGGTGTGCATCGAACTGAGAATGCTTGTCTCGCACGCCGCCATGGTGGCAAAGGACCAGCAGGTTCCCCAGGGATTCTGACTCACTACGGGAGGGACGACCCCACGTTCGCGAAGGTCGAACGACGCGGGAAGCGCGTCCGCACGAGATTCCCAGCCGAACGTCTTATAGATGTCTGGGGAGTCGACGTCCTCTTCGAACACCTGATGGGCGAGGTCGTGCATGTCCTCTACGAGGATCTTGTGCTGCTTTGAGGTCGACGCCTTGGTCGCATCCCCTGCGCCTCCCGTAGAGAACGCTTCCTTGTTGGAGGCCGCCTCATCTTCCGTGGTCGCTTTCGAGGAATCGTCTGCACTCTTGTCTGTGGCGGATGTGTCCTCGGAGCCTTCTTTGGACACGGACGCCTTTTCCTTGCCCGTGTCGTCATCCGTTGTCGTAGACTCCTTGCCGACCTTCTTAGCCGCATCGTCTTTTGCGTCTTCCTCGATGGCCGCAGCGTCGTCGGAGGCTTTATCGGAATCGACGGCGTCCTTGTCATCGCTCTTCTTGTCGGCGTCGTCAGTCGCCTCGTCAGTCTTCTCCGTCGTGTCGGACTGGGCGACAAGCGCTGCGTCTTCGTCGGTGGACGCCTCGTCATCCTTCGTATCGACAGTGGCTGCCTCAGCGTCCTTGTCCTTGTCCTTGTCCCTGTCCTTGTCTGCATCCTTGTCAGTTACGGTCGAGCTGTCATCCTTCGCGCTGCCATCCTTGTCAGTCACGGTCGAGCTGTCATCTTTGTCAGTCTTTGAAGACTCTTCAGAGCTATCAGCGGCTTCGTCGCTCTTGCTCGCGTCGTCAGTCTTATCTGCGGGCTTATCAGCGGGCGTGACGGCGGTGTCAGTCGCATCAGCTGCGGTGTCCTGCTGTTCGTCGTCGGTCACCGTAGTGTCGCTAGGGGCGGCCGAATCATCTGCGACAGTCGTCTCATCAAGCTGGTCGGTGGAGGTTGTCTCATCCACCTCTTGCGCGGCGCCGTCTTGCGCTTGTTGCTCGTTACTCTCCGACTCATTCTGCTGTTCGTCAGCAGTGGCCTCCTGGTCGGCTGATGTTGCCTGGTTCTGTTGCTGCTCGAAATACTCCCCCAGCGGTAACTCAACTGGTAGCTGTATCGATGAGTAGTTGCATCCGCCCAGCACGAGCGCCAGCGCAGTCGATGCTGCGATTGAAGCGATCAGGCGTTGCCAAGGGAGTTTAGCGTTCATGTCGATCTCCTTCTCATGACATTTGATGCGTATCGTACCTCATACTCATGGGTCGAGCGGATATCGAAGCCGAGCACAGCGGGTAACCGATGCTACTTGAGCAAGCAAGCGGATGCGATTATCGCAGCTAGATAACCATAAAGTACAACTTTATCCACACTATAAAGTTCAACTTGAATGTATGAGCCTAGGGTCTTAAGGCTTGAGTCGCCTTGCATACGATCACCGTTATAGCTATGTCGAAATTGGACCCTCGCCCACACGCGTTGCCACAAATGGCAAGCTATAATTTCGGAGATTGCCACTCGTTTCTATGAGATGGGACTCGTCATGAGAAAGCACGTCGTAGCCGCCCTGATCGCCGCACTGCTCGGGATCCTCCCTGTGCCCGCGATCGCGGGAGAGCCCAATGCCGTCAGCGAGCTCTGCCAGAAGGCCTCGCAGGCCCAGACCTCCGACGAAATGGTCCAGTCGATCGACGACGCCTTTGACGCCATGAAGGAGGAGGCAGAGAAAGACAAGGCGCGTGTCGAAGAGACAACGCCAAAGGTGATGAAGCTTGACAACGGGATGGGTGAAGTCTTTGAGTTCAACACCTGCACCGTCGAGCGTGACGGCAAGAAGATGAGGTACTTCATCAACGTAGTCGGAGAACCTGATGCCTCGGGCTACCCCCTCTACATCACCCTGCATGGCGGAGGTTCCGGAACTGCCCAAACAAACGACAACCAGTGGTATGACATGAACTTCTACTACCGCAGCTCTGTCAAGAAAGGCATCTACGTCGCATGCCGCGGCATGGAAGACGTCTGGAACATGCACTTCCTACCGGATGCCTACGCCATGTACGACCGCATCATCGAGGACATGGTGCTGCTGAAGAATGTCGACCCCAACCGCGTGTACCTCCTGGGCTTCTCCGCCGGCGGCGACGGCGTCTACGAGATCACCCCGCGTATGGCTGACCGCTTTGCGGCAGCAAACATGTCGTCGGGCCACCCCAACGACGTGAGCCTGCTCAACGTAGCGAACGTCCCCTTCCAGATTCAGGTCGGCGTGCGGGACTACTACTCCTCTCCGGCGAGGCGTTGCGTGCGCGGGGCCGAGTTCGAGAAGATCCTGAGCGGGTACCACGACACGTACGGCTTTGGCTACGAGCACCGGGTGTTGGTGCACGTCCCGGAGGGTCATACCATCAACGATTGCTCGATGGATTCTCCCGACTCGCTCGTACTCAAGGACCCGACGGCCTTCGCCAGCCGCGAAAAGAACGAGGCGTGGCTCGACATGTTCGTCGACATATACAGCAAGTACTATCCGATCACTTTTCCTGGGATCGACCCCGACGAGGATGATGAGGGGATCGAATACGATGACAGGCTATTCGAACTTCAAGTGTCTCTCATGTCATATGAGCTCGGCGGAGGATCAGGATCACCAGTAGAGGGAAGGACATTCAAAGAGTTCAACGACGCCATGAAGGGCCAGATCCTGGGGACCGAGGACTACGAGTACGGCCTCGAGGCCGAGACCGTCGACACCGACGCCGTGCACTACGTCGACCGGTTCGAGCGCTCCTACTGCCCCGGGCAGCTCGTGTGGGACCTCTCGACGCGCGCGCCCCAGCGCAGCGTCTCGTCGTTCTACTGGCTGAGGGCTGACAAGTCGGTCGACAGCGGGCTCGTCGCGGCAAGCTTCGACGCTGCGACGAACACCTTCACCCTCGACCCGTCCGCCGACGTCTCCGGCGACTTCTCGGTGCTCATCAACCCACGCATGGTGGACGTGAGCAGGCCCGTGACCTTCGCCACCCCCAAGGGGACCTTCACCCTGCCGGTCGAGCCCGACGCGGAGACCGTCGAGTCCTCGCTGCGCGAGGTGACAGACCCCTACCTCGCCTGGGTGCAGGAGGTCAGCTACGCGGGGCTGGAGGAGGCAGCAGAGCCCGACGAGCCAGCGGTCGCCACACATGAATACGCTGCGAGCGGTGGCGGCACGTGGACTATCGGCGCGGGAAGTGCACTCTCGTTCACTATCGACCGAGTGGGTGATAGCTCCGCCACGAACAAGCATTTCACGGGCATTTCCGTTGATGGCGCTGATGTGGCGCGTGAAGCCTACGATGTCCTCCCCGACACCAGCACTGGCCGCCTCGTATTGAACCTCAAGCCTGCATACCTAACGACGCTCTCAAAGGGAACCCATGAGCTCATCGCGATCTTTGATGACGGAAGAGCGTCGGCTCCCTTCTCCGTAGCTGCGCCTAAATCAAGTGGGAAGGCATGTGATCCCAAGAAGTCTGTTGAGCCCCGTAAGGCTGCCAAACAGCTACCAAAGACGGGTGACGTGGCCAACGCCCTCCCTGTTGCTCTCGCAGCTGTTGGCGTAGGATTCGTGGCTGTCGCTTCTCGCCTGCGGAAAGGATTTAAGGACTGCTAGTGCCTCGCCGAGGTGTGTCCTAGGCACATAAGCGGTGGCAAACGATCAACGAGAGCGGCGGTACGAGCGACTAGTCCGCGATTTCATACACCTTTCGGCCATATTCCTGTACCAAACCGCGTACGTGTTGACGACTCGTCCGCGGTTTGTTTCACCTTTCGGTCTCATTCCTGTACCAAACCGCGTACGTGTTGACGACTCGTCCGCGTTCTCGGACATATATCGGAGACATAAGTGAGTAGGCTCAAAAGCGACAACCCTAATCAAAAAAAGGGGCTCTTCGGTGGTTTCTGTGGGAGAGATTCCGGCATAGGCCCAGCTCAGCGGGCGAAAACAACGATCTGGAACTGAAACGGCCCCGGGAGGGGCCGTTTCCGCGTCAT
>JAGAVX010000169.1 GCA_017941705.1 Atopobiaceae bacterium | reverse complement strand
CTTCGCTCTTGAAGTCACAGAAGCCCAGAGCTCCATGAGTGTGAGCACGCTGATGGATCGCGCAATCAACTACGGCATCGTTGCCGAGGACATCAAATACAACGTTCGCTCATACACGAACTTCGCGACCAAGCACATCGATATCTCCAACAGCAATGACAGCACCATCTATTCCAGCCGAGCCGATGGCGTGGATGTGGTGCCCAACATCATCGCGGACATCGATCACAACGGACAGCCCATGTCCACGCAAGACAAGCCCGCGAACTACTACGTGACCGAGGATGACAAGAACAAGGTCAGCTCGGCCAACCAAGAGGATTCCATCGTCCGCAATCAGAACGAGATTGAGGACCGCGTTGAGCTCATGCTCAACAACACGCTCCGGCAGTGCGATGCGCTGGCGGCGAGTTCCATGTTGACGTTGCCGTCGACCACCATGGTGGACGTGAGTCCCTACGCCGATGATGCAACCATCATCCTTGATGCCACTGCTATCAGCGGTGAGATGAACGGCTTTACCATCGTCAAGCGACCTGGCCAGACCGTCGTCTTCAACATCAACGGCGAGAATGCCGCTCCCCCGCAAAACGTCAAGGTCAAGCTCGTAGACAAGACGGGCCAGCAGGTTGACATCGATGGCAACCCTTCGACCAAGATCTACGCAGCTGGCGACGAGATGCGCAATGCGGAGGCAAGGGAAGGCCAGGTCTGGAGTAGGGTCATCTGGAACTTTCCCGATGCGCCATTGGTGACGGCTACGAATCACTGTGGTGGCGTGTACCTCGTACCCAAGGGTGACTTTGTCGCGGCCAACAAGGGCGGCGGTTGGATTGTCGCCCGTGGCAAGGTCTCGGTCACCAACGAGTGGTACGGCTTCCCTGGTTCTGACGAGCCCTTCAAGCAGAAGATCATCCGCAAGACGTTCGTTGGCATTGCAGAGGACGAGATCGACCCCAACTACGCGCTCAAGCTCTACACGCATGTCAACGACAGTGCATCGGGAACCACAGACGAGCGACTCATTACCTCGTTGGTGCTAAAGCCCGCCGGTGACGCAAGCCTCATCTACGACCCGACGGGTGCCACCGATCAGACCGGCTACATGACCAAGGGAACAGACGAAGACGGCAACGTTGTCTATGAGTGGAAGACGCCTTCGTTGTCTGTGGGTAACGAGCACGTGTTGCGCGAGATCAACTCGACCAGTGTGGGCAGTCCCGCGCTGCCGGTCGAGCTGATCGAGTTCGTCGGCCCGTTCTCGGCTTGGAACGAGGCAACGCAAAACTACGAGTGGGTCAGTCGTACCTTTGAGTACGCGAGCGAAGCGGACTTTGCAGGCGTCTTCAACGTAAGCTCGCATAACGAGGACTATCGTCAGTATGTGTATGTCACCAACAACTATCACGTGGACAAGAGCCCGCATAACCTGTCGCTGACAAAGACCGTGGTCGATCCCGAGGGGATCGAGGCTGCAGACCAGCAATACGCGTTTGAGATTCTGCTCAAGGACGAGACGGGTGCCCCGCTTACCGGGCAGGTCACATACACGGTAAATGATGGTAGCGCCCAGACGGCAACCCTTGCTGACGGTATCGCAATGCTGCAGCTGAAGAAGGACGATATCCTCAAGCTGCTCCAACTGCCATACGGGACGCAGTACACCATTCGCGAGACGAGCGTTCCCGCCAAGTGCGAGGTTGCGTTCAGCGGAGACACCGGCGGCACGACCGAGGCGACCGGCAAGCTCATCAAGGACCGCGCAGTGACTGCAACTAATACTTATAGTGATGATCCGGGTGTACCCATCACGGCTCATAAGGACCTGATTGATGGCGTGCTGGAGGATGGGCAGTTCACCTTCCGCCTAGTTGACAGCGGTAGTGGCCGACTCATTAAGCAGGCGACCAACGATTCCAATGGAAACATCTCGTTTGGCACGCTGGTGTTTGACGCCGACGGAGAATATGGCTTCACCTTGTATGAGGTTGCCGATGCGACTCAGACCGACATCATATTTGACACGTCTGAGTTTGGCGTGCACGTGAAGGTCGAGGGCGGCCGCGTGCGCGAGGTGACCTACACGGACGAAAGCGGTGTGATAACGACCACGCCCATGTTCCGCAACCGTCAGATTCCGACCGATTCTGACACGCTGACAGCCCGCAAGGTCTTTATCGACAATGTGACCGGAAAGGCTGTGCGGCTTGCAGGCGGCGAATTTAGGTTCACGGCTACCAGCGAGGTGGACGGCGAAGAGGAGCCCATCGTCTACACCGGGACCAACGACGCCGACGGCATGGTCACCTTCTACGATAGTGAGGGAAACGTCGTCGACCTGAACAACCTGGGCCAGCCCGAAACCTTCACCATTGCAGAGGTCGACGGGTCATATACCGGAACCGTGCCCGCTGGGTATGAGTTGACGTACGACCATGGGACGCACGAGGCAACGGCGGAGGTCGACACGAAGACGGTGACGCACGACCCGTGGTCGACAGAGGTTGTTGACTCCAATACGACCAACCTGACGCTGACGTTTACGCCAAGCGACACTAGTGACACAAAGTACTATATCGGCGCGCCCTTTGGCCCCGCCTACTCGGAGATCAGAAGCGACGGAACGGTCTCGTTTACCATCGGCATTAGCAAGGGCAGCCTCACGCGGGACAATGCCTACCACAGTTACTCGGTCGAGTATGGCAAGGGTGACAACTACTATTGGGATGGCGGGCATCAGATGCTCGGGCAAGTGACCTTTACCGCAAAGGCAGGCGAATGGGGTCAGGAGCCAGTTGAAATCGGTAGCGTCTCGGTTGACGGCAGTCCGCTTTCGCCTACATCGGAAGTCGTGAAGACGGTCAAGCTTGTGTATGCCGAGGGTCACTACCCCGTGTTCGTCAATGAGCTGGACGCCACTCAGCCAAGCACCACCGAGTTTCCCTTTACCAAGGTCTGGGTCGACAACGTGACCTACGCAAATCCGCAGGTCTGGCAGGTGGGCACCGAGATTACGGTCCATCTGAATGGGACGTTTGTGCCCGACGGGCAGACGGCCGGCACGAGTGAGAGCACGTACGAGTTCAAGATCAAGGGCGTGGAAGGCACACAAGGTCAGCTCGCATTTGAGTTCATGCAGCCTGAGGGTGAGGGTGCGCCGCGAATCAAGGTGTCGGACGTGAGCTCGGGTGCAGGCCATTATGGCTTCGTCATCGAGGGGCTGGCCGACGTGGATACGATTGGCGGCGTGGCTGGCCACTGGACCTACCACCTTACCGAGGATGCAATCGACGGATATGCCGTGAACTACGGCACGTGGGACGACGCAGAGCAGAAGGCTGTACCAGATCCCGTCATAGCCTCACAGGGAATCGCGGAGGCCGGTTACCTGATCAATGCGAAGGTCATGGTCGAGCTGCCGTCTTGCGGCGGGTCGGGTACGAGCGTCTATACGCTCGTGGGCGTGTCGTTCCTGATTACTGCGGTCGTTATGATATGGATAAAGCTTAAGCGAAGTTTACAATAGTGGATCGACATTGGAAAAGCCTTGGACGAAGCATCAGTTTTGGCTGTGTCTTTGTTGACAAATAATACAATCCGTCATATTCTGACTAACACGACTAGCATTCAGGGTAGAATGCATCTAGAATTAATCAAGGTTGAAACGTAGTAAAAATGGATGTAGCAGAATCGGAGAATATGACCAGTTAATACAAGTATGGCCAGCTAGATGTCCGAAGACAGCCCTCGATAAGCAGACAATTAGTGCAGCTTATGACTTGTTACCGTTGCAGCACAATTGCCGAGAAGCACTACAATACAACGCCCAGTGGAGTTACTCTACAGAGTTACAGTGGACTAGAAGAGCAGACTGATACCTTGTGAGTAAGACGCACATCTGCTGTGAGAGCGAGAGAAGGGAAGCGGGAAGAGAGCGTGTTCTCGTTTGCGAAAAGAGAGTCCGGGGCCGATGCGCCCAATAAGGAGCTTCAGAAGCTGAAGCGACAGGACCTTCTTGAGCTTTTGCTGGAGCAGATGCGTGAGGGTGACCAGCTCGAGGCCACCATTGCGGGACTCAACGCGCAGATCACGGCCCTCACTGACCTCACTGACTATCTCAAGCAGAACCTCAGCGAAAAGGACGCGCTCGTCGATCAGCTACAGCGCCGTCTTGATCTTAAGGACAAGATCATCGCGCAGCTGCTGGCACAGGGTCGTAAGCTGCCGGCCGAGCTGGCTGAGATGGAAGAGCTATTGGCTGTGGAGCAGAGCGCCATCGAGACATACATCAGCGAGAACTACGCCGCGGCGCAGACAACGGCACCTAGGCACAGCACCCCTCCTTCAACAGGAGGTGACGCATGATTAGCCAGGATCATAACCGTCGCCAACCGGTACACGCGCCTTCGCATGCTCAGGCCTCTCCTACTCCGGTTCAGCCAGACCTCTCTCGCGAGAACCTCGAGCACGAGCTCGCGCGCGAGCGGCATCGCAACAACTACCTGCGCGCCCTGCGCAGCACACTCTATAGCCTGCTTGTGGTAGCGGCCGGTGCGGTACTGGTCGCCATGCTGGTTTTGCCCGTTCTGCAGATCCAGGGTTCCTCGATGACGGACACCCTCCAGGACAAGGACATCGTCATCGCTCTGCGCGGCTCCGGCTACAAGCAGGGCGACGTCATCGCGTTCTACTACAACAACAACATCCTGATCAAGCGGGTTATCGCGACGACTGGCCAATGGGTCAAGGTCACCGACGACGGCACCGTCTACGTGGATAACGTAAGGCTCGACGAACCCTATGTCTCCGAGAAGAGTCTCGGCGACTGTGATATCACCATGCCCTACCAGGTTCCCGATGGCAAGATCTTTGTCATGGGGGATCATCGCTCTACGAGCCTTGACAGCCGAAGTACGGCGTTGGGGTGCATCAGCGAGGACATGGTTGTGGGGAGGCTGCTCATACGAGCATGGCCGCTCCCAAGCTTTGGACCTATCGCATAGGGACAGGGCAAGACCCGTACCGGAATGTCAGCGAAACGATCAAGAGACCAGCGTGCACAGATGAGTACAAACAGTGATGTAAGAACTGAAGCAACGAACACCGAGAGGAGGCAGCACACGATGGGAAGCACTATCAAAGAGCGCATTTCCGAGCTGTTGCTGTCTAACAAGAGGCACACGCGCTACCTTGCCATCTTTGCGTGCATGGCGCTCGTGGTTGCTTTGGGCGTGGCGGGTATGCTGCGTCAGGACGGCACTGCCATGACCCACGAGATGACGGTGCTGGACTGCCAGTACAGTGG
>JAGAVX010000168.1 GCA_017941705.1 Atopobiaceae bacterium | reverse complement strand
CGGCAGGGCGGACAGCGCCGCCGCGATTCCCAGGGCCGCCGCGGCCCGTGCTGCGGACCTCATCAGTTTGCTGACGCGCATGGTCATACGCACCTCCGGACGAATCAGTGTTATAGGGATTGATTCTACCTAACTTCCTTCAATGCATTTCTTGTACATGGCATGCATTCACGCCAAATTTGTCATCAAGAGCACCTGCGCATCGTCGACGTACATTCACGCATGCACTAGCCTAACGGCTTAAAGGCTCAGCATGAACTCGAACGCCTTCATGCGCGCATCGAGATGCACTGCGCACCATGAATGAGCGAGCGACACCAGAAGTGCGGCAATGTCCGCGTCCACCTCCGCCTGAATGAGCTCGTCAAAGCGCATCGAGATGAGTGCCTTGAGCCATGCGATTTCCGTAGCGCTCATCTCGGTCGTACCCTCTACGTCCTTTGCGCAGCTTGCACACAGGAGGCCACCCGCAGGGGCAGAGAAGAACGAGACGGCCTCATCCCCACAAGCTATGCACGACAGGAGCTCGGGTCGCCAACCGGCATGCGAGAGCACCTTGAACGCGTACGCCGCTACGACGAGGTCCAGGTGCGGCTGGTCAGCGGCCTGCTCGCAGGCCCACAACGCTTTGGCGCAGATTGGGTACAGGAAGGAATCCACGATGTCCTCGTAGCTGGTGAGGCGCGCAATCTCAGCGATGGCGGATGCAGCGGACACCTTGTCGAGGTCGCCGCGCACCCCGTCGTGCGCATCTATGAGCGAGGCCTCCGAGACAATCCCCAGCGAGCGTCCATGGGCTATGAGAAAGTCGGTCTCGCAGAAGAGCTCCACGCGAGAGGCAAGCCTGCCTCCTGGCTTACGCGCTCCCTTTGCGACCGCCCTGACCTGAGCGCCGTCCTGCGAGAGCAGCGTCAGTATCAGGTCCTGCTCGGCGAGCTTGGTTCGCCCGAGCACGATCGCGGTCAGTCGAGTTGCCTTGCGGCCGCCAGCCATGCTATCGCTAGTCCTCCGCCTGGTAGCCGAGACGCCTGATGACATTCGCGTCCCGACGCCATTGGGGCTGCACACTCACCTGGAGGTCGAGATAGACGCTGCCAGCACCGAGCAAGCGCTGGATGTCAGGGCGCGCCTCGGTGCCGATGCGCTTGATCATTCGTCCTCCCTTGCCTATGACCATGCCCTTCTGGCTCTCGCGCTCGACAAATACCGTCGCCGTCACCGATGCGTGGTCACCCTTCGACCATTCGATGTCGTCGCAGAGGACACCCACCGAGTGTGGGATCTCGTCGCGCATGTGCAGGAGCACCTTCTCGCGGACGAACTCCGCAACCAACTCCTCGGGAGTCGCGTCGATGTCCATATCGTCAGGGAACCACTGCGGCCCTTCGGGTAGATGTTCGCTGACCATTCGAATGAAAGCGTCGACGTTGAAACCCTCCTGTGCCGACAGGACGATCTCGTCGTCAAAGTGAGCGAGCTTGCGCGCCGCCTCGAGCTGCGCGTCCACCTGGCCAGGCTTTGCGGCGTCGGCCTTCGTGATGACAAGCAGCTTGTAGGGAGCTGGCGAGGCCTCCACATGGTTGGCGACCCATTGGTCTCCCCTGCCAACCGGCTTGGTGGCGTCAATGAGCATCGCCACGGCATCTACGTCGCCCACCTCGCTCAGTGCGACGCGGTTGAGCTCCTTGCCAAGCGCGTCCTTTGGCTTGTGCAGCCCCGGCGTGTCGACGATGACGAGCTGCGAGTTGGGCAGGTTCACCACCGCGCGAAGGCGCCTCCTCGTCGTCTGCGCCACGGGGCTGGTGATGGCCACCTTGTCTCCCATACACGCGTTGAGCAGCGTTGACTTGCCAACGCTCGGGCGGCCGACGAGGGCAACGAATCCACTGGTAAAGGGGGTCTCTTCTGGGGTATCCGCCATACGCGGGACACCACCTTTCTCTCACGTATGCTCCGCTAGCCAAGAAGGGCGAGCAGCGCACGTCCATATACGATCAGCCCGACCAGCACTGAGGTCAGGCTCATGGTCCACGATGCTGCCGCGGCAATGTCCTTTGCGCGGCCGGCAAGCGGATGGAACTCGGGGGACACGAGGTCGACGATGGTCTCGATTGCCGTATTGACCAGTTCCGTAACGATTACGGCCCCGCAACAGATCAGCACGCAGGCCCAGCCAATGGCATCGATGCGCAGGATTATGCCCATGACAACAGCAAAGACGAAGCCTCCGAGCATGACTTTGATGTTTCGCTCGGTCGCGACTGCCGTCCTGAAGCCCTGCAAGGCAAACAGGAAGCTCCGTCTGAATGACGGATGGTTTCTCCCCGTCCCCGGTATCATGCGTCGTCGTCCTCCGTATGTCTTGTCAGCGTCACGTGGCTCATGGGGGCATCCGTCGCTACCAGTCGGAGCAGCTCGTCCTCGCGCGCCTCCATGACCTCGGCCTCTGCGTCCTCAACGTGATCGTACCCCAGCAGATGGAGCATGCCATGGATGAGCAGGAGCCTGAACTCGTCTGCGACGGTCGTCGCATAGCGACCGGCCTGGGCTGCGATGAACGCTGGGGCCAGCATGATATCGCCAAGCTCGCAGGGCTCGCCCTCGGCAAGGTCGGGATCGTCGGGCCGCTCGCACTCAAGCGAGATCACGTCGGTCGCCGCATCCACGCCGCGCCACTGCTCGTTGTAGGTACGGATGGTCGCGTCACTCACCAGCGAGAGCGATAGGTAGCAGGGTCGTCCGACACCCTCCTGCTCGAGCACCATCTCGCAGATGTCCCTCATCTCGTCCTCGGTGATGGGTGTCTCGACGTCCTCGTCGTTGCAGAGGTCGATGGTCAGCATGTCAGCGTGCCCCCTTCTCGCGCACCTCGTCAGCGTCGTAGGCGTCGACGATACGAGCGACAAGCGAGTGACGAACGATGTCGTTGCGGTCGAGGTCCACGAAAGCGATGTCATCGATGCCCTCGAGCACTCGACGCGCCACATCAAGCCCGTTCACGCCAAGCAGATCGCGTTGGGTGACGTCGCCGGTCACGACAAACTTCGACGAGAAGCCGAGGCGCGTGAGGAACATCTTCATCTGGTCGGGCGTCGTGTTCTGTGCCTCGTCGAGAATCACGAAAGCGTTGTTCATGGTGCGGCCGCGCATGAACGCAAGAGGCGCGATCTCGATGATTCCCTGCTCGATGAGGGCGTTTCCGCGCTCCATGTCAGTCATGTCGAAGAGCGCGTCGTAGAGTGGCCTGATGTAGGGGTCAAGCTTCTCCTGGAGCGTGCCCGGAAGATATCCGAGAGACTCTCCCGCCTCCACGACCGGTCGCACAAGCACGATGCGCGCGACCTCATGACGCTTGAGCGCCGCAACGGCCATCGCCATGGCGAGGTAGGTCTTGCCCGTACCCGCAGGACCGATGCCAAAGGTGATGGTCTTGCTCCTGATGGCATCGATGTAGCGCTTCTGCCCCGCCGTCTTGGGCTGCAGAGCCTTGCCGCGATACGTGAGGAGAATGTCACCGCCAAGGTCGGGTATCTCGGACGCGCCGTGCGTCACCTGGCCGATGATGAGGTCGACATCGGCTTCGCCGGGAACCTGCCCTGCCTCGACCAACGAGATGAGACGTGAGAAAACCGTCGTCACCTGATTGACGACGTCAGCCGGGCCCACCAGCGCTATCGTGTTGCCCCTAACGGTCACCATCGCGTCAAACGACCGCTCGATCCTGCGCAGCAGCAGGTCTGTCGGGCCCATCAGAAGCGTAGGGTCGACATTGTCGGGAATGGTCAGTCTCACATGCGTCGGATTCATAGGCCTCCATGCCTTGCGCGTACGCCCGGGAAGCCAGCCGCACGGTCCGTTGTCACTACTTGATGATAGACGAACTCCGGGCATCGAGTGTGCCGTCGGGCTCCATCCGGTGCACGCGGACGCGCACAAGGTCATCCAGCGCGTACGCCTCATCCACCAGAACGTCAAAGAGTCCGCCACTGACGCCGCGTCCCGGATACTGCACGACCACGAGCTCCTCATGACCCACGTGCCTTGCGGCCTCTGCCCTGCGCATGTCGTCGGCAAGTGCGAGCATGCGGCCGCTACGCTCGGCCGAGACCTTGGCATCCACCTGGTCATCGCGCGCCGCGGCTGGCGTACCAGGGCGCTTCGAGTACTTGAACACGTGCATCCGCGAGAAGCCCATGCGGCGGCAGAACTCGTATGACTGCTCAAAGTCCTCGTCAGACTCCCCGGGGAACCCCACGATGAGGTCGGTTCCGATCGAAACCAGAGGCACCTTGCCGCGCGCATGACCTACGACCCGCTCGAAGAGCGCCGTGTCATACACGCGCCCCATCTGGCGGAGCGTCCTGTCACAACCGGACTGCAGGCATATGTGCAGGAACGGAGCGACCCTCGAGCCCGCTTGCGCCATAACGTCAAGCAGCTCATCGGTGACGTCGGGAGGTTCGATGGACGAGAGGCGAAATCGCTCGACCCCTGTGTCATCAAGCAGACGCGTGAGGAGCCCGGGCAGCTCATAGCCTCTTCCGTCCGAGCCCTCGCCACGATAGTTTCCGAGATTGATGCCTGTGAGCACCACCTCGCGCGCGCCGCGCTCCTGCGCGGCAAGAACCTCGCCAAGCACTTGCTCGTAGGGCACCGACCGCGAATGGCCCCGTGCCTTCCACACGATGCAGAAGGTGCAACGGTTGTCGCACCCGTCCTGAACCTTTACTCCTGGCCTCGTGCGCCCAGTCGGTGTCGTACGCACAGGCGGCATAGCGATGGTTCCCAACGCGCCGTCAGGGCCCTGCGCCATGCAAGCGTTCTCCGCACCGAGGCACGCAAGCACGCGCTGCGGTACCTTGGCCTTTTGAGCCTCGACCACCACGCGGTCCGAGATGCCAGCAAGCTCGTCTGCAAACAGGCTCGCAACGCAGCCAGTCGTCACCACGAGAGGCCCCTGAGGCAGGTTCGCCGCATGACGGACGGCCTTGCGCGTCTTCGCCTGTGCCTCGCCAGTGACAGCGCAGGTGTTGATGACGATAGCGTCGGCATCGCGCTGTCCGACGAGTTCGCATCCCGCCTCCTTGAGCGAGAGGGCGATGACGTCAAGCTCGACGCGATTCACACGACATCCGAGATTGCTCAGGGCCACTCGGTATGTGGCCTTCCGGCCTTCCGTCATGCCTGTGCCGCCTGGCGCTCGGCTAGGATCTGGTCGATGCGGTCGAGCTGGCTGTCGTTGAGGTCATTTGGTATGCGCACCGATACCAGCGCAATCACGTTGCCGCGCGCAGACGTACCCGCTCGCGGCATGCCGAGCCCCTCGACGCGGACTTCTTGGCCGTACTGGCAACCCGCTGGGATGTCGACGCTGACCTCCTCGCCCTCGAGAATTCCCTCGATCGTGACAGTCGTGCCGAGTATGGCCTCGAGAGCGTCAATCTCGACGTTGCAGAACAGGTCGTCGCCCCGGCGCTCATATCGGGCATGCGGAAGTATGTCGATGCGTACGACCAGGTCGCCGGCTCGGTCGTTGCGCATGCCGGCCTCGCCCTTCTGGCTCACGCGAAGCGTCTGGCCAGAGTGGATGCCCGCCGGAATCTCGAGCGTGACGGTCTCCTTCTCGGGCGCCCTACCCTGTCCGCCGCAGGTCTCACAGGGATTGTCGATGACCTTGCCAACTCCGCCGCAGGCAGGGCAGGTCGTCTGCGACTGCATCTGGCCAAAGATCGTACGCTGGACCTCGACCACGACGCCAGAGCCGTTGCAGCGCGAGCAGGTGACCTCCTTGCCGCCTTCGGCGACACCCGACCCATTGCAGTCCTCACAAGGTGCGAGCCGGTCGTACGTAATGGTCTTCGAGCAGCCAGAGGCGGCCATCTCAAGCGTGATCTGAAGGGATATGCCCATGTCACGGCCCCGCGTGCGCTGCTGCGTGCCGCCACCGGCACGTCCGCCGCCAAAGAACGATTCGAAGATGTCGCCAAAGCCGCCGCCAAAGATGTCGGACATGTCGACATAGTCGCCGCCAAATCCACCGGGGCCGTTCGGGTCGCCAAAGCGGTCATAGTTGGCACGCTTATGCTCGTCGGAGAGAACGGAGTAAGCCTCGTTGACCTCCTTGAACTTCTCCTCGGCACCCGGCTCCTTGTTGACATCGGGATGAAGCTTGCGCGCCTTCTTGAGGAAGGCACGTTTTATCGTGCGCGCATCCGCGTCTCGCTCAACTCCGAGCACCTCGTAGTAGTCTCTCTTTTGATCCACGCTTCACATCTCCCACACTAAAGAACGAACATAGGTACCCGCCGGGCAACGACGAACCACTAGAACACACGCGTGCACATGCTCATGGTGAGCATGATGAGCATGAGCGGCAAACCATTTGCAGCACCGCTCGCAAATGCACGCCGCGCGTTTGACCACCAGCCGGCATTGCCCTTTACCCCGTCACGTATCACCATGAACAGGCCAATGCCTATGAGCACGAGCATCGACCCGATGGTCGTACCAGACAGGAGGCCGAGCACGAAGAGCGGAGTGGCAAGGCCAATGAGCCAGCACCCCCACGATTGCCGTGCGGTCAGGCGCTCGGAGGGAAGCTCCACCTTGCAGACGAAGTCGCCAGCAGGCTTTCCGTTGGTGCCGGCATTGCCCATCCCCTCGACGCGCACCGTGTCACCATCATGAACGTTCGCTGGAATGTCAATGACCACCTCGCTTGCCGTGAGGACTCGACCCGAGCCCCCGCAGGACGAGCAGGGATCCTCGACCACGCGGCCGGCACCCTCGCATTCGGGGCAGGTCATCTCTATGACGCCAAAGCCGAATAGCGTCGAGAGGTCGACTGCCATGTGACCCGTTCCTCCACAGGTAGGACAGGTAACCGGCTGGGTGTGCGCCACCGAACCGTGTCCGTGGCATGCGTCGCAGGTCGCATAGCGTTGGTAGGTTATGCCTCTGTGGGCTCCCTTGGCAGCGATGTCATCGTCAAGCGTGACCTCGAACACTATGTCCGTGCCAGCCTTAGGGTTGTATGCGCGCGAACGCGCCGTCGTGCGCCGACTGGTATACGAGCCACCAAACGGGAAGCCCCACTCGAAGGGGTCTCCTGAGTAATATCCGCCGCCTGCCGTTCCGGCAGGGCTTGCATATCCTCCGGTTGCCCCACCAAATGGGGATCCGGAGCGCATGGCGTCATAGCGGCGGCGCTTGCCCTCGTCAGAAAGCACCGCGTAGGCCTCGGAGACCTCTTTGAAGCGTTCCTCCGCATCAGGCTCCTTGTTGACGTCAGGATGCAGCTTTCGCGCCTTCTGCTGAAACGCCTTGCGAATCTCGTCGGTCGTGGCATCCTTATCGACCTCGAGGATGGCGTAGTAGTCCTTCTCGTTCATTGCGGCCATAGGTGACTGCTCCGAATCATACGGTTTGACTCAATAGACATACGGGCAGGATTGTACCCATCATCGTTGCGCGAGAATCACTTGGCACCAAAGAAGCGCAAGCATGCCGTACTCCGAGTGTGGTCCGGGGGACACGCCCCAAGGCAACTGAAGTGCGGTTTTGGGGCGTGTTTCCGGACCACACTCGGCCGCTAGCGGAGGGTTTCATCAGCAACTGTTGAACGACCGCACCTCATCGGGAGCAAGGCCCCACATAAGGCCATAGAGCTCATTGCCCAGCAGCCATCCCTCGTGCGTCGGCACCCACGAGCCGTCCTGCTCATGAGCAAGGCCCCGCTCCGCGCACATCGCGAGGGTGTCGTCGACCTCCCTCTTGCCCAGGACCGCTCGAGCGTGTTCGACCAGGCCCGGTCCAGCCCCGCGCACCATGCGCATCGAAAGCATGAGGTCCTCGGCACATGCCTGAGCCTCGGTCAGCATCTCGATGTCAAATGAGAGGTCACCCAGCGACCTCGTGCGGGCAAGTTCCGAGCGACCGCTCGTGCAGGTCAGACGGACACGGCTCACGTCATACGGGAGTTCTGGGAGTTGATGGGCCACTGCCCTCAGACGTCCATACGCCTCGCGCGTCAGCATCGAGCTTGCTCCGCACCCCAGCCCCAAATACGGCTCTGCCGTCCAGTATGCCCGGTTATGGTGACATTCCCTTCCGGGACGTGCATAGCTTGCCACCTCATAGCGCTCAAAGCCCGCCGACTCGAGCATGTCGCATGCCGCCTGCATCCTGCGTGCCTGCACCTCGGTGTCGTTCCATGGCAGAGGCTCGTTACCGTAGCGCTCGTCAAAAGCCGTACCCTCTTCGATCTGCAAGGGGTAGACGCTCACGTGACCGACCCCAATGCTCGAGGCTTCTCGCAGAGTCAGCTCCCAGCTCTTGTCGGTCTGCCCGGGTAAGGCGCACATGAGATCGCACGAAACGTCAATCCCCAAAGCGACAGCCGCGCTCAGGCGGTCCTTGGCCTGCCAGGCCGTATGTATGCGGCCGAGCGTCTGGAGCTCACCGTCGTCGAGACTCTGGACACCTATCGACAACCGCGTGCATCCCGCATCCACAAGCTTGTAAAGCAACTCATCCGTGAGCGAATCGGGGTTTGCCTCGCACGTAAGCTCGGACACCTTAGGCGCAACGGCGCGAACCCTACGCACTAGGTCTGCGAGGCCGCTCCCGATGAGCGTGGGCGTTCCCCCTCCGACGTAGGCGGTGGTACAGCCTTCGAGCAGTCCAGCCTGTGCCACCTCTTCCAACAGGTGGCTTAGGGCCGCGGTGTATTCCCGCACCAATGGATCGCGCGCATCGGTCCCCCACGAGGCGAAGTCGCAGTAGGCGCACTTGCGCACGCAGAACGGGATATGCAGATACAGCGCCCGTGCGGAACGAAAGTGAAGCTTGGCAAGCCAAAGCGCCTCGTAGATGCCACAGGTCGCAGGCACGAGAGCACCTACTCCACGGCTTCTTTGAGGGCGTCGGCGAGGGCGAGGTACTCGTCGACCGACGAGCATTGCATGGCACGGTCGCGCCATTGGGCAGCATGCGGCACGCCCTTCAGGTACCATCCCGCAAGGCTGCGCGCACGTGCGAGATGAGCGCCCGTTGCCTCGAGCAGGCGCATGTGGCAGCAGAAGGCGGCAATCCGGCGCTCGATCGGCACATCGCCGACAGACTGACCCTCGAGAATGCGTGCGGCATCACCAAAGACCCAGGGGTTGCCGTAGGAGCCACGAGCCACCATGACCGCAGCCGCGCCAGTCTGACGCAGCATGTCGGCCGCAGCCTGTGGAGAGCGCACATCGCCCGATCCAATCACAGGAATCGTCACGGCGTCCACCACGCGCGACACGACCCCCCAGTCCGCCTCGCCCCGATACATCTGGCTCGCCGTCCTCCCGTGGACGGCGATGGCCGCCGCCCCCGCCTGTTCCATCGCACGGGCGAACTCGGGTGCCACCTCGGGCTCCCCGGTCCTGCGCGCACTGCGTATCTTCACCGTCACCGGCACAGACGCCTTCGCCACGCAGGCACGGACGATGGCTGCGGCACGCGGGCTGTCCTCAAGCAGAGCCGATCCCTCGCCCTTTCGCGTCACCTTTGGCACGGGACAAGCCATGTTTATGTCAATGAGTGAAAGACGCTCGCCAAGGCGCTCCTGGACCAAGTCCACCGCCTCGGCGAACTGCTCGGGTTCAGAGCCAAAGAGCTGTACGGCGAAGTCGGGCTCGGGGTCGTGAGGCACCACAAGCTCCCAGGTCTTTGACCCGCCGTAGTGCAACCCCGCCACCGACACCATCTCCGAGTACGCAAGAGCAGCGCCACCCGCGCGCGCCATCATGCGATAGGCGGCATCGGACACGCCAGCCATCGGTGCCATGAGGAACGGATTCGCCGCAAGGCGCTCGGCCAGATCCCCCTTTTGCGCAAATGGCCTGAGTTCCGGTGAAAGGCCTGATTGCGCGGCAAAGACCCTGAGAATGGATGCGGGTGTGGCCTGCTTCGTCACGGGCATCATGCGTCGTCGTCGACCTTGAGGACGGCAAGGAAAGCCTCCTGTGGCACATCGACTGTGCCGATCTGCTTCATGCGCTTCTTGCCTTCCTTCTGCTTCTCGAGCAGCTTGCGCTTGCGTGAGATGTCTCCGCCGTAGCACTTGGCGAGGACGTCCTTGCGTACCGCACGGACCGTCGATCGGCTGATGATCTTGTTCCCGATCGCTCCTTGGATGGGCACCTCGAACTGCTGCCGCGGGATTATCTCCTTGAGCTTGTCGCACAGGCCTCGGGCCAGCGTGTACGCCTTGTCCTTGTGCACGATGAACGAGAGCGCGTCGACCTCCTCGCCCGCAAGCAGGATGTCAAGCTTCACGAGGTCGGACGGACGATAGTCGCTGAACTCGTAGTCAAGTGACGCATAGCCCTTGGTACGGCTCTTGAGCTGGTCGAAGAAGTCCAAGATCAGCTCTGCGAGCGGGATGTCAAAGTGCATCTCGACCGACTTCTCGGTCAGGTAGACCATATCCTTGGTGACGCCGCGATGCTCGATGGCCAGCTGCATGACCGCACCCATGTAATCGGGCGGCACAATGACCTTGGCGTTTAGGTATGGCTCCTCGATGCGGTCGATCTTCTCGGGACGAGGCAAGTCCTGTGGGCTCTTGATGTCGAGTATCTCGCCCGCCGTGGTGAAGACGTGATAGTCGACCGAGGGTGATGTGGCGATGAGGTCGAGGCCAAACTCGCGCTCGAGCCGTTCCTTCACGACCTCCATGTGCAGCAGTCCCAAGAAGCCCACACGGAAGCCGAATCCCAGTGCGACCGACGTCTCAGGCGCCCAAGTAAGCGACGGGTCGTTGACCTTGAGCTTCTCGAGGGCATCGCGAAGGTTCTCGTACTCCTTGTTGTCAACCGGGAAGATGCCCGCAAACACCATGGGCTTAGCCTCGTGGTAGCCGGGTAGGGCCTCGCCACAGGGTCGGTCTGGATTTGTCAGCGTGTCGCCGACGTGTACCAGCGAAGGGTCCTTGAGACCCGTGACCACATAGCCGACCTCACCCAAGCCAAGCTCGGGGAGCGGAGTCTCGAGCGGACGCTTGCATCCCACGCCGTCACATAGGAACACATCCTCGGTCGCCATCATCTGCAGGCGGTCGCCCTTCTTGATGGAGCCGTCAAACACGCGCACCGTCGCCACGACACCACGGTACTCGTCGAAGTACGAGTCGAGTATGAGCGCCTTGAGAGGCGCGTCGGCATCGCCCTGCGGAGACGAGACGAGGTAAACGATGGCCTCGAGGAGGTCATGGATGCCCTCGCCCGTCTTACCCGACACGCAGACCGCGTCGTCGGCGGGTATGGCCAAATCCTCCTCGATCTCCTCGCGGACTCGATCGGGCTCAGCGGAAGGCAGGTCTATCTTGTTGATGGCAGGCACGATGTCAAGATCGGCGTTCATGGCCAAAAGCGCATTCGAGACCGTCTGCGCCTCGACGCCCTGCGTGGCGTCGACCACCAGCACCGCTCCCTCGCATGCGGCGAGCGAGCGCGAGACCTCATAGGTGAAGTCGACATGGCCCGGGGTGTCTATCAGGTTGAACTGGTAGGTCTTGCCATCATCTGCATCATAGGCCACACGCACGGCATTGCTCTTGATGGTGATGCCGCGCTCACGCTCGATGTCCATGCTGTCGAGCATCTGCGACTCGAGGTCGCGCTCCTCGACCGTATGGGTCAGCTCGAGGATGCGATCACTGATGGTGGACTTACCGTGGTCGATGTGCGCAACGATAGAAAAGTTGCGGATATGTGAGGTGTCTTTTTTCATGCGAGAAATGATAGCGCATGAGCGTTCGGCGTGCTATAGTCGTGAAGTTGACCTCACCGTGTCTCAACGCAAAGAGGCCTCACTCGATAAGATCGAAAGGGAACGTACCGTGGCAAACATCAAGTCTCAGAAGAAGCGCATCAAGACCGCCGAGAAGGCCCGTATGCGCAACAAGGCAGTCCGCTCCGAGCTGAAGACCTACGTCAAGAAGGTTCGCGCAGCTGTCCAGGCAGGCGACGCCGAGGCCGCTCAGACCGCAGCCAACGCAGCTTGCCGCAAGCTCGACAAGGCAGCCTCCAAGGGCATCATCCACAAGAACCAGGCTGCCAAGCGCAAGAGCGGCGTTCAGAAGCTCGTCAACACCATCAAGTAGCTTCTGCATCACATCGAGTGAAGAAGGGGACCTAGGGTGCTGCCTAGGTCCCCTTCTTTCATGCGTAGCAGGGGCACTAGGGGGACTGTCCCCTTGCTGTACCGCAGGCACACGAAGGCCTTCCGCCCCGTTTCCTGGTGCAGCGAGGGGACTGTCCCCCTAGTGCCCCTGATTGCGAAGAGCTACTCTTCCTCGCTCTCGCCCGTGAATGGCCTAAAGCTCGCGGTATGCCCGCCGATGACACTTGCGTGAACCGCAGCCTCCTCGTACTCGTGTGCATCCCGCATGGTCACCGAGAAGATGTCATCGTCGTCAGTCTCGTTATGCACGTTGCGTGCGGCCAGGCTCTCGGGAAGCTCGACATACTGGAGCTTGTGCTGGCGCTTTGAACGTGCGAAGAGCGGCACATACTCGTAGATCAGACTCGAGTTCTCAAGGCCGTACCACTCGGTCGGGGAACCACAAACGCGCCTGATGGCATACTTGGCTTGGATCACGTTGCGATCCCGCTCCGAGATGTCGTTCGAGGCCGACGGCACCTTGCGAATCATGCAGAACTTGAAGTCGCCCACCGGGCTCGCCTGGCGGTAGATCGAGTAGCGGTGCTGCTGAGGCGCAAGTCTCCCCTGCTCGACCATGGTCTGCACAATCTGATACAGGTACTCGTTGACGCGCTGGTTGACCCTGAAGCCCAACCGCAGCTGCACCTTGTAGACGAAGTTCGTTCCAAAGTCGTTGACGGAGAACTCATGGGTATAGGGCTCGTCGGTCACCTGCACGTTGAGGAACCAGTAGGCACGAGCGCGCTTGGGGCGCTTGTTGAGAATCGAGTACAGGATGTCGCGGTCGAGGTGCTCGAGCGACGAGTCGTTGGTCAGAAACACGAGGTTGTCGGCCACAAAGGGAAGCTCGGTATCTTCGCTGAGCTCCTTGAGCTGGTCGATGTACTCATAGACCGACAAGTACACGCTTTGCGTCCGCTCGATGGCCGTGCCGCGGCGCCAGATGTACATGACCATGAAGATCGAGAATGCCATGAGCACCGTCACGTAGCCGCCGTGGAAGAACTTGGTCAGGCTGGACAGGAAGAACATCGACTCGATGGCGACAAACAGCCCGAGGAAGACCACGGCGAACGGCCCACGCTTGCGAATCTTGGAAAGATACGTGTACAGAAGGACCGTCGTCATCAGCATGGTGACCGTGATGGCGAGTCCGTAGGCGGCCTCCATGTGCTCGGAGCTGCGGAAGAGCAGCACAACGAAGATGCAGCCCGCCCACAGGATGTTGTTGACCAGCGGAATGTAGAGCTGGCCCTTGTTCTCGGACGGGTAGTTGATCTTCATGTGCGGCATCAGGTCGAGGCGAATGGCCTCGGAGATGATCGAGAACGAGCCCGTGATGAGGGCCTGGCTCGCGATGATGGCCGCAAAAGCCGAGAGCACGACGGCAAAGATGCGGAGGTTCTCGGGAAGCATCTGGAAGAAGGGATTGAGGTCGGGGATGTTGGCAAGCTGAGAATCGGTATTGTTAGCCACGATCCAGGCGCCCTGCCCCAAGTAGTTGACAATCAGCGCCGCCTTGACAAACGGCCAGCTGAAGTAGATGTTCGCCTTGCCCACATGTCCCATGTCGGAATAGAGCGCCTCGGCACCCGTCGTGCACAGGAACACGTTTCCCAGCACCATGAGACCGGCATGGTTGAGTTCGCCATTAAAGAGAAAGCCGATGCCGCGCAGAGGGTTGAGGGCGACGAGCACACCGGGGTACTTGAGGATGCCCACGAAGCCCGTAGCAGCCAAAAACGCGAACCACAGCGTCATGATCGGCCCGAAGCCCTTGCCGATAGTCGAGGTTCCTGCACGCTGCACGACAAACAGACCGCAGAGGATGGCCACGACGATGACGACGACGATGCCTTGGTTGTCACCAATGACGCGATGCACCGCATCGATGGTACGCAAGCCCTCGATCGCCGAGGTGACGGTCACGGCAGGCGTAAGGATGCCGTCTGCCAACAGGGCCGCGCCGCCCACCATGGCCGGCACGATGAGCCATCTCCCGCAATGCTTCACGAGGCTATAGAGGGCGAAGATGCCGCCCTCGTTGTGGTTGTCTGCCTTCATGGCAATGAGCACGTACTTGACAGTCGTGATGAGCGTCATCGTCCAGATGATCAGCGACAGCGCGCCAGCCACGACATCCGCGGACATGGTAAACAGGCCGCCGTTGCCGCTCATGATGGCCTTGAGCGTGTACATCGGGGATGTGCCGATATCCCCGTACACGACGCCAAGGGTAACCAGAATCATTCCCGCGCTAAGCGGGATACCCGAGCTGTGACCGCCTTTGCTCGCGGCCTTCTCGATTGCATCTTTTTGCATGACACTCCAATCAGACAGTATCGGCGCAAATGACCGACCCTGAAGGGGGAATCTATCACTCATGCAAGTTTTGCGTGCGGGAGCGAACCGTAAGACGTTATCTTTATGGCTGCTTTATGTCATCTTTATGCCTGCTTTAGGTGTATCAACAATTTGCACTCGTCGGTCTATCTGGCACCTTAATGGCGCCTTTATGCGTACGGAGAAATCCTTACGCATCTTTTATCTCGTGAGAGGTCTACTGGCAGCATCGATTACCTGCTAGTTTTGACCATTTTTGGGAGGGAGCATGGGTAAGCCCTCACCTATAGGCGCACAGAGCCTCACAAGGACCGACTCCTTTTTGGAAGAAGACGACATAGACCGATTCTTCGTCTCGCAGTGCACGCATAGAGCCTATACCTGGGTTGCGACATCGGTTCTCGTCGTCATGCTTTGTGCCATACTTTCCATCGTCTGATGTCGCAGGCATCTCAGCCTGCGCGCGCCGGAAGTTGGAGGCTGAGGTGGGCCTGCTCTCACACAAGAGACTTGCGGAGTCTGTGGCGCGTTTGCACAGTCTCATCAATGACCCTCGGCGAGGCGGAGTGCTCGGCAACGTCCTTGTCACTCTTGTCTGTCAGCTTGTTGCCACCCTTTTTGCCATCCTGCTCGACGTCCTTGGCTTTTCGGACGCGACCGTCGTCATCATTTTCGTACTGAGCGTTCTGGTCACCGCCATTCTCACCGAGGGGCCGTACTACAGCATCGTCGCTTCCTTCGTGTCCATCCTCTGCTACAACTACTTCCTCATCGAGCCGCGCCTTTCCCTTCAGATTCACGGCCGTGACTATGCGGGCACCATCACCGCGATGATTCTCTTTGCCCTGCTCGCCAGCTACCTGGTATCGAGCCTCAGAAGGAGTGCCACGCAGTCGATGGAGGCGTCACTCATAGCGCAACGCGAGCAGCTACGGGCAAACATGCTCAGATCCGTCTCGCATGACCTGCGCACTCCCCTTACCTCGATCACGGGCAACGCCGACATGCTCCTCGATGAGACCATCGAGCTTCCCGAGGCGGCCCGACACCAGCTCGTCCAAGATATCTACGATGACGCAACATGGTTGCGAACCGTTGTCGAGAACCTTCTTGCCGTAACACGCCTTGAGGATGGCAGCGCCATGCTGCACTTCGACATAGAGCTTATCGACGACGTCATCGAGGAGGCCATGCGTCACATCAGTCGCGAGTCGAAGGATCACGAAATCGTCGTGGTCCCGCCAAACGACCTCCTTTTGGCACGCCTTGATCCCCAGGTAATCGTGCAGGTCATCGTCAACCTGGTCAACAATGCCATCGCACACACCCAAGTCGGATCCACCATCACCATCTCGTCGCGCCGCGAGGGTGACATGGTAGCCGTCGAGGTCGCCGATGACGGGCCTGGTGTGAGCGATGCCGACAAGGAGCAGGTGTTTGACCTGTTCTACACCACGGGCGCCAAGGGGGCGGACGTTGGCCGAAGCGTCGGTCTTGGCCTCTCGCTCTGCAGATCCGTCGTACAGGCGCACGGAGGCACGATACGCGTCGAGGATGCGCAGCCCCACGGAGCCCGTTTCATCTTCACCCTACCCGCCGAGGAGGTTCCACAACATGTCTGAGTCTCGCTATACGGTGCTCGTCGTGGAAGATGACCCTGCCGTACGCAACCTCGTCTCGACTGCGCTCGAGTCTCGTGGGTATCGCCATGCGACGGCGGCGACCGGCAAGGCGGCAATCGCCACGGCGGCCACGACCTCTCCCGACATTATGCTCCTCGACCTTGGGCTCCCCGACATCGACGGCGTAGAAGTCATCAAGCGCATACGCACCTGGTCGACCATGCCCATCATCGTCCTCTCCGCACGGGCGGAGGACGCCGACAAGATCGAGGCGCTCGACGCCGGGGCGGACGACTACCTCTCCAAACCGTTCTCTGTGGGTGAGCTCCTGGCGCGCCTGCGCACCACAGAGCGTCATCTTGGCTATATGGCCGATGATTCCGCGCCACAGCAGTCCGTCTTCACCAATGGCGGCCTATCGATAGACTATGCTGCGGGAACCGTCTCGCTCGACGGCACCGAGCTGCATCTCACGCCCATGGAGTACCGCCTCCTCTGCCTACTCGCCCACAACATCGATCGCGTGCTGACCCACCAATTCATACTTCACGAGGTCTGGGGCACCTCGCAGGATGGCGACCTTGCGTCACTTCGCGTCTTCATGGGCACACTGCGCAAGAAGATCGAGGCCAACCCATCGCGCCCGCGCTATATCCAGACGCATGTGGGCGTCGGCTACCGTATGGTGCGCGTGGACCGATAGATTCGTGGTGCGACGCTTACGCATGCGCGTCACAGGGCTCCCCGGCACCTCAGGCCCTAGGATGTGACGCTTTGAAGCTACACCTTCCCACAGACCTTGAGAACGAGGCTTGTGAACTCGATCCGCGCGTCCCCACCAGACTTGAGAAGCCTGTCACAACGCGCACATGCCTTGAGCGCGTCGGCTAGCTCGCCCCTGCCGAACCTCGATGCCCAACGGACGTGGTTCTTAACTTGCCAGACCTGCTTGCCCAACGTACTTGCGAGCGCGGCCCCCTCGCCCCGTGCCACAAGCGACTGAGCGCAGACAAGCTCCCGCAGACGACCCACAAGCATCGTGACGAGCGCTATCTCGGAAGGGTCCTGCATCAGGCCATAGAGCTCAAGCGCCCTACTCGCATCGCGCGCGCAAACCGCATCGAGAAAGTCCCAGGGCTTCACCTCGGCGGTTCGAGTCACGTATCGCTCGACATCCGATCGCGTTATGACGCCCGCGCCGCGACACAGCTCCGACAGCGTGCCGATCTGCCGATCGAGCATGGTGGTCGACTCCCCCACGCGGGATATGAGCTCCTTCGAAGCCGCTTCGTCGATGCGCATTCCACGTTGCTGGGCCATGCGATTCATGCGTTTGGGTAGATCCCAGCGCTTTGCGGGACTGCAGTCGATAACGGCGTGCTTACCCAGCTTGTCGATGGCCTTGTACAGACGGGCGGTCTTGGGCAGCTTCTCCGCCACTAGACAGAGCACACAGCTCCGATTGGGGTCATTCAGATACTTGATGATCGCCTCGGAGACGTCCTTGGGCAGGTGTTCGGCACTTTGGATCATCACGAGGCGAAATCCCGAGCCAAAGGGCAGCGTGTTGAGAGACGAGAGGATGGCCGCCGGCTCCATGTCGGAGTTTGCGACCTGCTCGTCCAGATTGAAAGCCTCGAACCCCGGCTCGAGTCTCTTGCGCAGGCGCGCCGCGACCTCCCTTGCCTTGAGCTCATCGTTTCCCACTATGAGGTATGCGGGAAGCAACTCCGCCTGTTTAGCCTGTGCCATGTCTCGCCTCCTTTGCCCTGACCACTATAGACCATCGGGGGCATCCTGACCCTGCGCCAAACGTGGATGCGTGCGGACGACTGGCCCGTCGCGACCCGGTCGCACATCGACGTCTCCAACGTCCTTGGTGCATACCACCCATGATCCAGCCTGTCGCAGTATGTCGACGCAGGTAGGCGTCGGATGCCCGTAGCTATTGCCTTCCCCCGCGCTCGCAACCGACACCTCTGGTCGCAGCTCCCCTGCCTCAGCGACGTTGATGGACACCTCGGACCCATGGTGGCCGACCTTGAGGAGGTCGATGTCACCAACGTCACCCTGACCGATGCAGGCGCCCGTCTCGTCTTGCTCCGCATCGCCGGTCAAAAGCGCGCTCAGGCTCCTTCCGCAGCTCTCATAGCTCACGGCAAGTTCGATGGACTCGCAGTTCTCGTCGCCATCGACGCACTCGCGTGGCCAGATCATGCGGAGGTCGAACGATCCCACATGGAGCACGTCCCCATAGCCCAGCTCCACAGGCGGCGCTCCACCGCTGGCGGCAAGGCATGCCTCGTTAATGCTATCATCCATGGCATCCCTGACGCCGTGGGCGACCACAACCGACGAGCATGGTACCGATCCTGCCAGGTACTCAACACCGCCATAGTGGTCGTCATGCAGATGGGTTATGACGATGGCATCAAGGTGCAGGACATGGCATCTGGCAAGCGCCTCGACGACAGAGTCATCAGGCCCCGCGTCAACCAGAATCGCATGAGGACCATCCTGTACCAATATGGCATCGCCTTGGCCGATGTCGAGCACGACGATGCGCGCCGGCGCGACAAAGCGCCAGCGGGCAACGACGAGCACGACAAACATGAGCGCGGCTCCCAGTTGGCGCAAGGCGGAACGCCTGGAGACTTGGGGCCACAGCACGAGGACCAACAGCTCGAGCAAGAGGGACAGCGCCGGCAATGGCAGGGGTATCAGAGCCAGGGGCACGCTCGCGTGCGGTAGTGTCGACAGCACGCGTAGGCATGCGATGAGCAGTCGTGCCACCCGCGAGGCAGCCAAGAGCGGCACGTTACCAAGACATGCGAGGGGAGCTATCAGGCAAGCGGTCCCCCCAAGGGCCATCATGGGCAGAAACAGTGGTGTCACGAGAAGGTTTGCCACCGGTGCCACGAAAGAGACCGTTCCAAACGCGTCGGCCGTGATCGGCAAGGTGACTGCCTGGCAGACCAAGGTCGCGCAAAGGGTGTCCCGTGCACCATCGGCAAACCCAGACAGTCCGCGCCGAAGCCGGCCAGAAAGAAAATGCGGCAGCTGAGGAGAAGGCAGAATCACAGACGCAACGTATGATGCGTATGACGAGAAGAGACAGAGGCCCAGCACGCTGGCCACAGAGAGCTGAAACCCCATACTCGCACCGACCGTCGGATCGTGAAGCGCCATGAGAAGCGCCACGAGGCAAACGGACGAGACACCATACGAGCGCCTCCCGACGATCTGCGCGCCAAACGCGACCGTCGACATGGCCCATGCCCTAACCGCCGACGCGGGTGCACCGCAGAAGGCCACATAGGCACCTGTCACCAGAGCGAGAGCTGCAGCGCGCGCAGCGGGGCCCATTCGCATCGCAAGCAGCACGCGGGCAAGAAGCGCCGCCATGACAGCAAGGTGGGCCCCAGATACCGATACGAGGTGCGCGGCACCACACCGAGCGAACAGGTCGTCCAACCCACGCTCGGCAAGCATCGTGCGACTGCCACAGACGCAACCGGCCAAAAGCGCCCCCTCGTCTCCTTCCGCCCGCATGAGGTATCCGACAGAGGATGCGCGCAGGGCCAGCAGCACTCCAAACGGGCCTGTCGCCTCGCTCCTCTCCAGCACACGCACCACCAGGATGCTGCCGCAGACGCCCTGTGCCCAGCAAGAACGGCCGTAGTCGTCATTGCTGAGGCGACGATAGCGTCCCACACAACGCAGCGTCTCCCCGCGCTCGAGGGGCTCCTTGCAGCTGAGCCACACGTCACCAAGCGCATGGTCCGACCGCCTCCAGAGGACCTGCGCCCTTGAGCGATATCCATATGTGCTCGGTGTCGCGTCCGAGACCACCTTGAGCGACCATCCCGAAACGGCTGACCTCGATAACGCGTCCACAGCCTCGAGCTGTCGCCCATACGTCACTGATGCCGCACCGCCGGAGAGCAGCACAACTGCCACCATGCATGCCAGCACACGACACACCGACAGTACAGGAGACTCCCCTATCCGTTGGCCTGTACCTGCCTGGACCGCGACGCAGGACCCAGGGCGCCCCGCAAGCACAAACGTTGCGGCGGCAGCCGCGATGACGACCACGGCGGCAACCAGAAGAGCCACGGCTGCCACCCTCATCGAACGTGCCGTTGCGGTTTGGCTCAAGCGTGCCGCGATCTTTCCCACGGCGAGCACCGCCACCAACGCCCAGAGCGAAAGCGGCAACGTCGGTCTCGGTGGCAGAGTGGACGTGCTAGACACAGACGTCACTTCTGATCTTCGCAAACTTCTTCTCGCCTATGCCCGAAACACGCATCAGGTCCTCGGGTGTTGCAAAGGGCCCGTTCTGCTCGCGATCCTCGATGATGGCACGCGCAGTGGCCTCGCCAACCCCATTCAGCGTCTGAAGCTCTTCGGCCGTGGCCGTATTGAGGTTCACAAGCACCTTTCCTCCACCCGTACCGGTCGCGCCCACTGTTTCGGCCTGTCCGGCCATAGGCGCTGCCTGCGTCTCGTCCGCTTGCTCTCCCACGTGCGGGATGTGTATCTTCGCGCCATCGGACAACGGCTCGGCAAGGTTCACGGTAGTGGTGTCAGCGTCTTCCAGCAGATTGCCAGCAGCCTTGACTGCGTCGTAGACACGAAGGTCCGTTCCTGTTAGCTCAACCACACCCGGAGCTCCCACGGCACCGTCCACATGCACGATGCACCGTGGCTGCTCCCCCTGTGACTCCTCGGACTCGGTCTCGGTAGCTGTCTTCTCGGGACTCCCCTCGTCGACCGCATTGTCTTCGCGGCCGTCCTGCTGCATTGACTCGGAGCCCCGCTCGACGAGTGTTCCCGTGTCAGAAAGCTGATGGACGACTCCCCCTCCGCCAGCCACACAGGCGAGCGCCACCAGGGCCGTAACCGGTCCTCGGCCGACTGCCAGCCCGCACCGCCGTGCGATCGCGCGCACATGAGAGCGCCGCGTTCTTCTTTGCGCCATAAGAAATCACCCCCATCCCTATGATGGGGGTGACAAAGAGGCGTCTGAACGTCTATCTCAATTCATGTACGCACGAGGTCGCACGAAAGTCGCACCTTAGTCGCACAGGTACCTTTAGCTGGTCAAATCATGTGCCGGGAGCAATTCGCGATGCCATGCGGCCAAAGACTTGGGAGGCTTGTAGCTGGGGCAATAGTCCCAGTCACGATATTCCACCGTGCTCACGAGCTCTTCTATCATCGCATCATGGTCAAATGCGTCCCAAGCTTCGTGAACTGCGTCGATGCGAGCGTGAGTCTCGGGCCTGCGAGGCATGAAGAGCGTGCAGCAGTCCTCCGCCGCCTGTGAGCTTATGTCGTGCGTGCCGATCTGTTCGGCTCGACGCATGATCTCCATCTTGTCAGAGCCTATGAGCGGCCGCAGCACGGGCATCGAGACCACCTCGTTCACCGCTGCGATGTTGTCAAGGGTCTGCGAGGCAACCTGCCCAAGCGACTCACCCGTAACAAGCGCCTTGGCTCCCTCAAGCTCGGCTATGTGCTCCGCGACACTCAGCATCACGCGGCGGTATGTGATGATCCTAAGGCTCTGAGGAACCGCAAGTGAGATCTCGCGCTGCTTCTCGCCAAAGGGAACCACATACAGGCGACCAATGAGGCCGGCGGGAGCGAGGGCGTCGACGATGTCCTGACAGAGCCACTCGCTTGAGTCGGACGTCATTGGCCTTCCCGAGAAGTGCACGGGCACGCACACCGCACCGCGCCTTCCGACCATCCACGTTGCCACAGGCGAGTCGAATCCACTCGAGAGCAGCGTGACGACTTTGCCAGCCGTGCCGACCGGCAGTCCTCCCACTCCGATGCGGGAGGCGGCATACACGTACACGCTTCCCTGTACGACCAGCACCATCACGGTGACGTCAGGATCGTGCATCTTCACGCGCTTGTCAGGAAACGCTTCGCACAGGACGCCGCCGACCAATCTGTGCAGGTCGAGCGTATGCAGCTCGTAGGTCGTAGCAGACCTGCGAGCGTGCACCTTGAATGTCTCGAACTCTCCAGCCTCGCCGAGCGCTCGGACGGCGGCAGCACAGTACTCCCCCTGGTTCAACCCGCACAGATACGCAAGCGACACACGCGCCACGCCTGGCACCTGTGAGATGATCCGCGCCTGCTCGTCTGTCGCCTGTCCTGACGCAAAAGAGACCAGAATGTGTCCCGACACGCGCTTGACGCTGTCGACACTCTGGCCCCTCAATGCACGATGCAGGTTCTTTACCAGCTGGTTCTCGAATGTCGCACGGTTCTTGCCCTTGAGGCCGATCTCGTGATAGTGCACGAGACAAACTCGTTGCGTCATAGCCTAGAGGTTCCTCTGGACCTGCTTGTTGGAGCCCTTGATGTCCTCGTCGAACTCGTCGCGGACAAAGCTCAGGGTTCCCGACTCGATCTCCTCCATGGCGATGGACACGGGGTCCTCGCCAGAGATGACCGTGGTGATGTCGTCGAACTCCTGCACGGCCGCAACGCGCAGGTGCTGACCGCGCACCATGTTGTTGATGTCACAGGCACGCTTGGAAGCGATGGAGCACAGCAGGAAGGGATTGTGCTCCGTCTTCTCAAGCAGGCTGTCGATCTCGGGCTTAGTGACTGCCATGTTGATCGCTACCTCCATTGTTTTCGTAGTGATCGATCAGTTCGATCGTACGCCTGACTGCATCGTTCAGGTCGTCGTTGACGATGCGTGCGTGGTACCGCGGGGCAAGCTCCATCTCGTGGTGAGCATTGTGAAGCCGCAGCTTAAGAGACTCCTCGTCCTCGGTACCGCGGCTCCTCAGCCTGCGTTCAAGCTCTTCCATCGAGGGAGGTTCTATGAACAGCAAGATGGCATCCGGACGCTGCTTGAGCACGTTGAATGCACCCTGTACGTCAATCTCGAGAACCACCGAACGTCCCTGCTTGAGGTATTGGTCTACCTCGCTGTTGAGCGTGCCGTAGCAATGGCCGTGGACGTTGGCCCACTCAAGGAAGGCATTCTGCTTGACCAGCGCGTCAAACTCATCCTCGTCCAGGAAATGGTATGAGACACCATCTACCTCGCCCTCGCGGGGCTTCCTCGTGGTGGCCGAAACCGTCAGATGCAGCTCGGGACGTTGCTCCAATACACTTTTGAGCACCGTACCCTTACCAGCACCTGACGGTCCGGAAAGTACGAAGAGTTTTGCTTCGCGCGCCACTACTTGTTGAGAGCCTCAAGCAGCTGCTCGCGCTGACGAGCGCCGAGGCCCTTGACGCGACGCGACGGGGAGATGCCAAGCTCGTTCATGATTTTGGCAGCCTTGGCCTTGCCATAACCAGGAAGGGACTCGATGAGAGCGGAGACCTTCATGCGAGCGGCAATGGGGTCCTCGGAATCGAGAACGTCCTCGAGAGAGGTCTCACCCTTCTTGATCTTCTCACGCAGCTCTGCACGAGCGTGACGGGCAGCAGCGGCCTTCTCAAGGGCAGCCTTGCGCTGCTCATCGGTGAGCTGGGGTAGTGCCATGGTTCCTCCAAACATCGTTATAACTAAATCATGCTCTAAATTGCTAACAGCAACATATTAGCAGGTCAGAAACGCACGGCCATTTATATTGACGTTCTGCGTCTCGTTTAGCAAGTCTCTTTACAATTTACACGCACAATTGTGCGCCGATTAACAGAAATCAGCCAGAACAACGACCCTCACCAGCGGTTCGAGCAGAGATTACGAGCGCGGAGCATGATAACGGAGCTTTCTAACTTTATGATACCTAGGAAACGAGCTCTGCCACGATCGACTCGAATGCCGCCGCGGGGTCATCGGCATGGGTGATGGGACGACCGACCACCAGCTTCGAGGCACCCGCCGCGATCGCCGCCGCCGGCGTCGAGACGCGCTTCTGGTCGCCCACGTCAGCTCCCGCGGGACGCACGCCAGGACACACGATGAGCGCCTCGGGACCAAGCAGCTCACGCATCTCAGCCGCCTCCTGAGGCGAGCACACGATTCCATCCGAACCGGCGCCCACCGAGAGGGATGCAAGGCGCGCAACCTCGTCAGCTATCGGAAGATCGACACCGATCGAGGCGAGAGCCTCCGCGTCCATGCTCGTGAGGACCGAAATGGCAACAAGACGGGTGCGCTCTCCCCCGCGTTCGGCGGCAGCTTCCTCGACACCGGCCCTGCCCTCTGCGATCATCGCTGCCCCACCCAGCCCGTGGATCGAGAGGATGTCGGCGCCACTGAGAGAGGCCGAGTGTGCGGCACCCCTGATCTGGAAGGGGATGTCATGCAGCTTGAGGTCCAAAAAGACACGCAGCCCACGCGCGCGCATGTCGTCGACAATGGCCGGTCCATAGCGGTAGAAGAGCGTCATGCCCACCTTTACCCATATGGCCTTGCCCTCGAGCTTGTCAGCCAGTTGCAGAGCGGTCTCTCGCTCGCAGTCGAGCGCGACGATAATGGCGTCGCGCGCCTCTTGTTCGGTTAGCATTCAAAAGCTCCAATCAGTTCGTTGATGTCGTTCACTCCCTGGGACTCAGCCCAATCCTCAAGCTCGGCCAGTATGCGCGGAGCACAGGAGGGATCCACCATGTTTGCCGTGCCGATCGACACCGCGGTCGCACCGGCAAGAATCATCTCGGCGGCGTCCTCGCCTGTAGCCACTCCGCCAATGCCACACAGCGGAATGGCAACTGCCTGCGCGCATTCCCACACCATGCGAACAGCAATGGCGTGTATCGCAGGTCCGGAGACACCAGCCGTGGGCCGTGAGAGGCGACTCTTGCGCGTGTGCACGTCAATGGTCATGCCTGGAATCGTGTTGATGAGCGAGAGTGCGTCGGCGCCAGCTGATTCGAGGGCGCGCCCTATCTCGGCCACGTCATGCGGAGCCATCTTGACGAGGATCGGCCGCTCGGTACGGTCACGCACCGCACGCATGACCTCTGCCGCACCTTCGGGAGTGGCTCCCATGGCCGCTCCGCCCTTGGCAATGTTGGGGCACGAGATGTTGATCTCGAAGCCCGAGGCAAAGGGCGCAAGCTCCTCGTAAAGCTCCGTCGCACGCACGTACTCTTCGACAGAGTGACCAGCCACTTGGCAGATTACCTGGCAGCCCTTGTCTCGAAGTCCCTGAAGGTACTCCCCATACGTCTCCACGAACCCGCGCACGCCAGGATTCTGAAGGCCAACCGAGTTCATGATGGCGGCCCCGCGCAGCTCCGCGAGACGAGGGGCGGGGTTTCCCGCCCAAGGCTCAGCAGCCAAGCCCTTGCAGGTTATGGCGCCAAGCGTAGCGCCCACATCGTAGAACCCCTCGAACTGCCAGCCATTGCCGAAGGTTCCCGAAGCCGTGTTGAGGGGGTTTCGCATCTTGATGCCGCCGAGGTCCACGGCCATGCTCACCGTGCTCACCAGACCACCTCCGTAGCGTCAAAGACAGGCCCGTCCTGGCAGCATAGTGCGTATCCGCCACGAACGAGCTCGACATTGCAGCAGCTGCACGCCCCAAAGCCGCAGCCCATCATACGCTCGAGCGACGCCTGGCAGGCGATGCCATGCTCGGCAGCCATGTGCGCGACAGAAGCCATCATGATAGTGGGACCGCAGGTATAGACCTGGCTGTAGGCACGCTCGGCCATAAGGTCGGACATGCCGTCGGTCGCATACGCCTTGCGTCCCAGCTCGCCAGATGCCGTCGTGCCATCGTCGGTTGTCAGGATGACCCTACGGTCAGGGTCGTATTCGGCACCGTCGGCCTGTCCGTAGCCCAAGACCTCCTCGGCGTCGGGAAGGACGTGCATCGCGTATGTCCTCGCACCAATGACGACGTCAAATCCCACTCGCTCGCTTGCGAGCATGCGAGCCGCGGCAAGGATGGGAGGAAGGCCAATGCCCCCCGCCACCAGCAGTGCGCGACCTGGCTCCTGCGGCAGTCGCCATCCATTTCCGCACGGGCCAACAAGTGTGGACTTGTCTCCCTCACGCATGGCCGAGAGTCGCCTGGTACCCTCTCCTACCGTCGCATATAACAGTTCAAGAGTGCCAGCCTCCGCGTCGGCACGCTTGAACGACAGCGGAATCCGCAGGATATGGGAACCATCCCCCGGAACGGCAATGTTGACAAACTGCCCTGGCTCGATGAGGGGCGCAACCGTAGAGGAGAGCCTCATGCGCCAGATCCCATCCGCCACGCATTCGTTTGTCACGACAGTAAAGTCGTGCAGCGAAGTCGTGCTTAGATCCATGTCACTCCTTGTGTCATTGTGTGCAAAGCAATGGTAGCGCAAGTGCACCAGACGATGCCTCATGCCAATCACATACGGGCATCCGCTTTCAAGCCAAACGGGATTCCAAATGGTCTCTCGCCACCTGGAATCCCGTCTTTCGCATTATTGCCGAATAAACCCTACGCCACGACGCCGTCGATCAGCGTGCGCTTGCCGGCCATCAGCACGTCAGTCGCCGCACCCTTGAGCTTGTAGCCGAGGAAGGCGGAGTTCTTCGACTTGCCCACAAAGTAGTCCTCGGTAACCTCGATCTCCTTGTCGGGGTCGATGAGGGTGAGGTCCGCTTGAGAGCCGGCCTCGATCTTGACGGGCTTGCAGCGCAGAAGGTTGCGCGGGTTGACGGCCATGACCTCGACCAGGCGGTCCCAGCTCATCTTGCCGGTCGAGACCATGTTCGTGAGCATAAGGGGCAGCGAGGTCTCGAGGCCGATGGTGCCAAAGAAGGCAATCTCCCACTCGCAGTCCTTCTCGTGCTTGGCATGCGGAGCATGGTCGGTCACGATGCAGTCAATAGAGCCGTCGAGGATGCCCTCGCGCAGTGCGGCGGCATCGCTGGCCTTGCGCAGGGGCGGGTTCATCTTGAGGTTGGTGTTGTAGGTGTCGTCGATGTCCTCGTCGCACAGGAACAGGTGATGCGGGGTGACCTCGCAGGTGACGGGCAGGCCCTCGGCCTTGGCGGCCTTGACCATCTCGAGACCCTTGGCGGTCGAGATGTGGCAGATGTGAAGGGCGCAGCCGGTCATGCGGCAAAGCTCGATGTCGCGCCAGATCTCGATCTCCTCGCCCAGCGCGGGCCAGCCGAACATGCCCAGGCGCGTTGCGGCGCGACCGGAGTTGATGACGCCGTTCTTGGTAAGGCTCTCGTCCTCGCAGTGCGCGCAGACGACACGGTCGAACTGGCTCACATAGGCCATGCAGGTCTTCATCATGCCAGCACTCTGCACGCCGTGGCCATCGTCGGAGAATGCGCTTGCGCCCTCCATGACCATGTCTCCGATCTCGGAGAGGGACTCACCCTTCTCGCCACGAGTCAGCGAGCCCATGGGGCGCACATGCACGAGGCCGGCGCGGCGGGCCGTGTCGATCTGGTAGCGAATCTCGGCACCGGTATCGGTAACGGGATCGGTGTTGGGCATCGTTGCCACATCGGTGAAGCCGCCGTGGGCAGCAGCGCGCGAACCGGTTGCGATGGTCTCCTTGTACTCGAAGCCGGGGTCACGGAAGTGAACATGCATGTCCACGAGGCCGGGCACGAGATACTTGCCCGTTCCGTCAATCACCTCGACGCCCTCGCCGGCGTCGATGCTCTCGGCGACCTCGACGATCTGCTTCTCCTCGACGAGCACGTCGCGGACGTCATCAAGACCCACCTGGGGGTCGACCACATGGGCACCCTTGATCAGATATGCCATTACTCTTCTCCTCCCAGCAGCAGGTACATCTCGGCCATGCGGGTCAGGACGCCCGCGTTGACCTGGTTGAGGATGCGCGAACGTGCGCAGTCCGCGACCTCGGCGTCAATCTCCATGCCGCGGTTCATCGGACCCGGATGGCAGATGATGGCGTTGTCCTTCATGCGAGCCTCGCGCTCGAGCGAGAGGCCGTACAGGCGGTTGTACTCGCGGCGCGACGGAATTGCGGCACCCTCCATGCGCTCCAGCTGGACGCGCAGCATGTACACGACATCCATGTCCTCGATGACGTCGTCGAGATGGTTGGTCTGGTTGCAGCCGAACCAAGAGGGGTCGCCAACCTGGAAGGTCGGCGGGGCCACGAGCGTGACGTCGGCGCCCATCGTCTTGAGCGCGGGAGCCAGCGAGCCGCACACGCGGCTGTGGGCGAGGTCGCCCACGATGGCGACCTTCAGGCCGTCGAGGTGGCCAAAGTGCTCGCGGATGGTGTAGAGGTCGAGCATGGCCTGCGTGGGATGCTGGTGCTTGCCGTCGCCACCGTTGATGACGATCGCGTCAGTGTTCTCGGTGATCTTCTGCGGGGTGCCGGCGAGACGAGCGCGCACGACGAACATGTCGACCTTCATGGCGTCGATGGTCTGGATGGTGTCGGCCAGGCTCTCGCCCTTGACCACCGAGGAGGTCGCGCCGCCCATCGAGATGGAGTCGGCCGAGAGGCGCTTCTCGGCGAGCTCGAAGCTCTTGAGGGTACGCGTGGACGGCTCGAGGAAGAGGTTCACGATGGTGCGACCGCGCAGGGCCGGGACCTTCTTGATGTTGCGACCGTTGACGATCGGGTCAAACGACTTGGCCGTGTCAAGAATCTGCGTGATGTCGTCGGCAGTGAGCGACGTCGTGTCGATGAGGTGCTTGACGGAAAGCATTACTCGGTACCTCCAGCATTCTTCTCGATGCCCCAGATCTCGACGCAGTCCTTGTCGTCGAGCGGGACGATGCTCACGCGCACGTCCTCCTCATGGGAGGAAGGCACGTTCTTGCCCACGTAGTCGGCGCGAATCGGCAGCTCGCGATGGCCGCGGTCGACCATGACAGCCAGCTGGACGCTCTTGGGGCGACCAAGGTCCATCAGCGCGTCGAGTGCCGAACGCACGGTGCGGCCGGTATAGAGGACGTCGTCGACCAGGACGACGTCGACGCCATCAATGGGGAACATGATCTCGGTCGTATGCAGGACCGGAGCGATATGGCTCGAGAAGTCGTCGCGATAGAAGCTGATGTCCAGCTTGCCGATCTTGGGACGAATGCCCTCGATGGCCTCGATCTTGTCGGCGAGGCGCTCTGCCAGGGGCACGCCGCGACGCAGCACACCCACGAGCGCAAGGCCCTCGGCACCCTCGTTGTGCTCGATTATCTCATGGGCAACGCGCGTAAGGGCACGATCCATGCCTTGCGCGTCCATGATAACCGCCTTGAGACTGGCCTGTTCCATGGAACTCCTTCCATAATAAAAAAGATGCCTATACGCCCTGCGCGGCATCGGCATCCAGAAGGAGACTCGCAAATGGTGAGTGTATATGGTGTGTCGCCTTGCTGGTATCCCGTACCGCGCTTAAAGGTCGTAACCAATATAGCTGGCAATCCATGCAATCGCAAGCCGTCACAGAAGCAACAAACCACGTTTATCAACGTCAATCCACCACGCTGTGCCCTCGTGCCATAATCAGAGCATGCCGCAAACGAGAGGATTAGACATGCGCTTCGACTTCACGACCATCCCCGACCGCCACAACCACGACGCAATCGCAATAGATGGCCTGGGTGACGGCACGGGCTTTGCGCCCGCTGCACCCAAAGAGGGCTTCGACTCGATACCGCTCTGGGTCGCTGACATGAGCTTTGCCACCGCGCCATCGGTCACACGCGCGATGCACGAGCGCATCGACCACCCCTTCTTTGGCTACTACGAGGAGACCGATGCGTACTACCAGGCAATCATCGACTGGCATCGTACGCGCAAGGGCGTGGACGACATCAGCAGGGACTGCATCGGTTACGAGAACGGCGTGCTGGGAGGCGTGGTCAGCGCGCTCAATGTCCTCTGCTCAAAGGGAGACAACGTCCTTGTGCACTCCCCCACCTACGTCGGGTTCACGGGTGCCTGCGAGAACAACGGCTATCACCTGGTGCATAGCCCGCTCGCACTCGACGAGGGCGGGGTATGGCGCATGGACTTTGAAGACATGGAGCGGCGCATCGTCGATAACAAGATTCACTGCGCGATATTCTGCTCCCCACACAACCCTTGCGGCCGCGTGTGGGAGCGCTGGGAGCTCGAGAAGGCGATGGAGGTCTTCGAGCGCCACGACGTGTGGGTCATCTCAGACGAGATCTGGAGCGACATCCTGCTCAACGGCAACAAGCACATACCGACGCAGCAGACAAGCGAATGGGCACGCGAGCACACGGTTGCGCTCTATGCACCCTCCAAGACCTTCAACCTGGCCGGGCTCATCGGCTCCTACCACGTTATCCACAACCCATGGCTGCGCGACCGTGTGCGCAAGGAATCATCGCTCTCGCACTACAACGCGCAGAACGTCGTGTCGATGCACGCGCTGACCGGGGCCTACGGAGACGAGGGAGCGGCCTGGACAGACGAGCTCTGTCAGGTGCTCTCTGACAATGCCAACTACGCCTATGAGCACATTCGCGATACCTACGAAGGTGTGCAGTGCTCTCGTCCCGAGGGCACCTATGTGCTTCTCGCCGACTGCCGCGAATGGTGCGACAGCCATGATGTGAGTTACCAGGACTTCCCGCGCCTTGGCTGGGATGTGGGCGTCACCTGGCACGACGGCCGTCTCTTTGAGTGCCCAGGCTTCGTGCGCATTGCGGTCAGCGTACCCCACGCGCAGGTCGTCGATGCGTTTGACCGCCTCGACCGCTACGTATTCAAAGTCTAGAGCCACTCCGGCGGCTCGTCTGACGCATCGCGTATCTGCCAATAGAGGTCGAAACCCTCATAGCAGCTGAGTGCATCGACAAACTGCTCGGGTGACAGGCGCTGACCGTCCACCACAACCGAAGGGCGCCCGTCCTCATCGCATTCGATGCGGGCGACGCCTGTCTCTTTTACGTAAAGAACCTTGTCAACTCGCCGAACGGACGTCTCCCGCATCTGGTCTGTCGTAAGAGGGGTCGCCCTCAGGCTCGCATGGCCCACCATCCGCTGAGTCTTGACCATGAGCGCATCCAGCGCCTCTTCTTGAGACACCCAATCGGCGTTCACCGCCACGCTCACCGACCGACCCACGTATCCCCAGCTCCTGCGCGGGTCGTCATCCGGCACCTGCTCGACCGCAGTCCAGACGGAGGTCACTCCGAATGAGAACCGCTCGACCGCAAACTCGACGGTGTGGCCCTCTGGGTCAAGCGCCAGGATGCTGTAGCTGTCATTGGTCGGAGATTCCACCCCCACCAGGTAATCCGTGAGGTGGTTGTAGCAATCGAGGCAGTATGAGGAAGCCCCGACGTTGACACGCGCGGGTTTACCGCAGACCACACAGCGGTTTGCATAGCGAGAGCTGTTCGATTCCATGGAAGGCCCTTCTGACAGACACAAACGACGCGACACATTCGACCTACATGTTCAAATGGGGCCGAGCCTATGCCGACCCCATTATTAAAACCCTTTTTGGAGTGTTTATCGCTAGATGGCTGTCCAACCACCATCCACGCACAAGAGCTGTCCCGTGGTATAGGACGAGGCGTCTGATGCGAAGTAGATGAGCGCGCCATTCAGCTCGCCCTCACGACCGGCACGACCCATGGGACAATACGTCTTTGCAATCGGATCAAAGCCGCCCGAATCCATGATCGCACCTGTCATCTCGGAGTTGAAGTAGGCCGGCCCTATGGCATTAACGGTTATGCCCTTTTGGGCCCACTCGACAGCGAGGCTCTTGGTCAGCATCTTCACGCCGCCCTTTGCAGCCGTATAGGCCGTGACGGGCCATGCGGCTCCGGGCATGACGACCTCGGAATGGAGCGAGGCCAGGTTGATGACCTTGCCATAACCCTGCTCGATCATGACCTTGCCCACCTCGCGAGCCACATAGAAAACCGCGTCGAGATTGGTGGAGAGGACGCGCCGCCAAGTGGCGTCGTCCATCTCGGCTGCGGGAGTGGCATCGCCCACGCCGGCGTTGTTGACGAGGATGTCGATGCGCCCATATTCAGCTTTGACTGCAGCCACCATGTCGACGATCTGGGCAGTATCGGTGACGTCACAGCGTGTGGCGAAGCAACGCACGCCGAGCTTCTCGATCTCGGCCTTCACAGCCTCGAGGCGATCAAGGCGGCGAGCGCATATGGCAATGTCGGCTCCTTGGCCAGCCAGCGCCTTTGCAAACTGAACGCCAAGACCGAAGGCGGCTCCGGTAACAAGCGCCACCTTGCCGGTAAGGTCGAACAGATCAGACATATCCCCCTCTCGCTTTAGGCTTACAGTGGCTTCATCCTATCATGCTTGTATCTACTCGTATTACCATGAGTCTTCTAAGTGGGCAGATGTTTGCAACTGAACCCAAAAGCAATGGCGAGCAAAGCATAGGCCCCTCCGGAGAGGGGCCTCGCACACGCTCTTTAGCCTAGAGCCTACAGCTCGGCACCATTGCTCTTGCAGACCTTTGCGTACCAGTCGAAGGACTCCTTCTTCTCACGGTGCAGGTCGCCGTTGCCGTCGTTGTCCTTGTCGACGTAGATGAAGCCGTAGCGCTTCTTCATCTCGCCCGTGGAGGCGGACACGAGGTCGATGCAGCCCCACATGGTGTAGCCCATGAGGTCGACGCCGTCGTAGATGGCGTGGCCCATCTCCTCGATGTGCTTGCGCATGTAGTCGATGCGATAGTCGTCGTGGAACTTGCCGTCCTCGGCCTTCTCGTCCACGGCACCCAGACCGTTCTCGACGATCATCAGCGGGATCTGATAGCGGTCGTAGACCTCCTCGAGATACCAACGCAAGCCCTGCGGATCGATCTGCCAGCCCCACTCACTCGCCTCGAGATAGGGGTTCTTAACGCCAGTGAAGACGTTGCCAGCGGCTTTGGCCGCGTCCTCGTGCGTGGTGGTCGCGCCGCTCATGTAGTACGAGAAGCTGTAGAAGTCCACGACGCCGTCGAGCAGGGTCTCCTCGTCGCGATCTGCCAGGTCCTCCATCATCTCGACGTCGACGCCGCGCTCGATCCAGAGGGCCTTGGCCCATGCCGGGTACTCGCCGCGCACGTGCACGTCACCGCAGTAGAAGTTGTTCTCGCGGGTGGCCTTCTGCGCCTTGATGACGTCGGCCGGATCGCAGGTGAAGGGGTAGGTCGCGTTGCCAGCGATCATGCAGCCGACCATGTTCTCGGGGTCGATCGCGTGGGCGATCTGGACAGCCTTCGCGCTGGCCACAAACTGGTTGTGCAGACCCTTGAAGGTGCGGTTGATGTCCACCCAGCTGGCATCTCCGCCAAAGGCGAGCGCCCAGTCGTCAGGCGGCAGGATGCCCAAGCCATAGACATCACCGAAGCCGGGGTTCATGGCGCAGTTGATCTCGTTGAAGGTCAGCCAGTACTTGACCAGGCCCTTGTACTCGCGGAAGCACAGGTCGGCATAGCGAACCCAGATGTCGATGATGGCGTCGTTGTCCCAACCGCCGTACTTGTGGGACAGCGCCAGCGGGAACTCGTAGTGCGAGAGGGTCACCAGAGGCTCGATGTCGTGCTTCTTGCACTCCTCGAAGACGCTGCGATAGAAGTCGATGCCAGCCTGGCACGGCGTGGTGTCGTCTCCGTTGGGGAAGATGCGGCTCATCTGGATGGACAGGCGGAAGCACTTGAAGCCCATTTCGCCAAAGAGGGCGATATCCTCCTTGTAGTGGTGATAGAAGTCGATAGCCTCATGGCTGGGGTAGTACGTGTCGGGACGGACGCCCTTGGGGGTCACGACGCGGGGCGTGTCCACCGTGCCACCCATGATGACATCGGGAACCGAGAGGCCCTTTCCATCGGCGTCATAGCCACCCTCAAACTGGTTTGCCGCCGTGGCTCCTCCCCAAAGGAACCCCTCGGGGAACTTGTAGTCTGCCATGATGTCTCCTTTCTTTAGCCACGGCACACGGGCATGCCGCAGTACCAACCCCGGTTAAGACTCGTTATCCATGCCGCCCGAAGCATGGGACCAAAACAGTGGCCACTCGTTCCGCCAAAAAGCGTCACCGCCCCTCAAAGACCACCAATTACATTGTATGTGATGCCCATACCGGCAGACAGGCGCTTAGCAGCAAACGGCATGACCAGTGAATGTTTACGATGCCTCGGGCACATTGGAGCCACGCCCATCCCTCGAGCGACCTCTGTAGCCGAATCGACCTTCTGCCCCAACGACTATGCGGCGAAAGCGTGAGCTCGAGGGATGGGCGTGGCTCCAATGTGCCTGTGGACAGGTATCTTGTAATGCAAGAAGGGGTGGCCGACCAAGTCGTGCCACCCCGTGGATGCAACCGTATGTTTCGCAAGTCTACGCAAGCAAATCTGAGTATTTGCGCCATGCCTTGGCAAAGTACTCGTAGTGCTTCACGTTGTGCGCATCACTGGCAAGATAGCTGTATAGACCGTTTTTGAGCATCTTTACCGCAGGCTTGCGCTCACGCCCAAAGCGACCGCCGGCAATGAAGTCGGTTGACGCCTGGAGCTTGCAACCCATCTCCACCAGTTCGTATGCAATGTCGATATCCTTCTGGATGGCTATGTAGCGCTCTGGATGGGCAATGATGACTTCGTAACCCATTCCCTGGAGTTCGAATATCGTACGCTCGTAGTCTGAGAAGCGCGAGGGCATGGCGCTGGTAGAGAGCTCGAGCAGAAACTCGTTGCTCCCGTCAAAGTGAAGCACCTCCGCCCACTCCATGCCTAGATCCATGAGCTTGCGATGGTTGACCTCGAATCCCATCTGCAGCGGAAACCCATCAGCAGCGTCCTCGAGTTCGTAGAACGCCTGCCACATGGCCTCGTAGTCAAAGTACGGGTCACGACAATGCGGCGTACAGGTAATCTCGGTTATGCCCGCGGCCTTTGCAGCCGCGAGCATCTTGAGAGACTCATCAAGATCGCGCGATCCGTCATCGACACCGGGAAGTATATGGCAGTGCATGTCACGCATAGAAGCTAGCCTTAGAACTCATCCACGTCGCTCTGCGTCCTGCGAGCCTGTGCCTGTGCTATCTCGTCTGCGAGACGCTCATAGGTCCCCGTGTCATCGTTGACCGTATGGGACGTCTTCGCACGCGCAGGACGCTCGGGAGGTGCAGACGGGACCGTGCGGGCCTCGCTCTGCCTGCTGGGACGCTGCTTGGGAACAGGCATCTTCGGAGCAGACTTCGCTTCGGTGGCCTTCTTGTCATCATGCGTGTAGTAGTACTCGTAGTAGTACTCGCTGCTGGTGCGCTCGCAGTAGTTCATGATCATGCCGGCAAGATTGCAGCCGGACTTCTTGAGCTGGTCCGCAGCGGCAGCAACCTCTGCCTTGCGCGTGAAGTTCTCGCGCACCACCATGAAGACTGCGTCTACCTTGGTACCCAGAACTGCCGCATCGACAAAGGTTCCCACGGGAGGCGTATCAAAGAGCACGTAGTCGTAGGTGTTCCGGGCAAGATCGACAAAACGCGAGAAGCGATTCGAGTTGAGAAGGTCGGAGGGGTTGGGAATGCGCGGCTCGGAATCGAGGAAGAAGAGGTTGTGCGTCGGGGTCTCGACGGCCGCCTCCTGTATCGTGCACTCGCCGGCCATGACCGAGTAGATGCCGTGCTGTGCATGGACGCCAAGGGCGCGCGACATCGACCTGCGGCGCATGTCGCACTCGACAAGCAGGCAGGACTTGCCCGAAGTCGCGATTGCGCTTGCGAGGTTGGCTGCCACGAAGGTCTTGCCCTCGTTGGGCACGGCCGACGTGATGGCCATGGTCTTGACGGGATTGTCCACGTCCATGAAGCGGATGTTAGCCAACAGCGTCTTGGCGGAGTTGACGACGCTGCTTCTCTCATCCTTGCGCTGCTTGCCCAGCTTATTGAGAAGTGCCATTTCAAATCCTCCTAGATCTGCGGGAAGTGTCCGATGACCGGGACGCCCACGATCTCCTCGACGTCGTTACCGCTGCGGACACGCGTGTCGAGCATGTCCTGGATCACCACGATGCAGACCGCTGCAAAGAGGCCGGCGAGCAGACCGACCGCAACATAGAGGAGCCTGCGCGGGCCGGAGGGAGCCTGCGGGACAGTTGCGGCGTCGATGACGTTGACCGACTGGATCTGCATGACTTCGGAGGCCACCTGCGAGGTGTCGGCCACCAAGGCGTTGGCGACGTTCGTGGTCATCTCTGGATCGGTGCCAGTAACCGAGAGGGTGATAACACGCGTGGTCGTCGAGCTTGTGATTGACAGATCGTAGTCGCTCAGGTTCTCGAGGCCGAGCTGATCTGCGACGTCATTTTTCACACGACTCGACTTGAGGATGGTCGACACGTCGTTGGTGAGCATCTGACCAGCGGAAAGCTCTTGCGTCGTAACGCTTGTAGCGCTTTCGTCATCGGTCTTAGAAAGAACGTACATGGTGGTGGAGGCAGTGTACTCGTTGGGCAGGAACATGGTTCCCACACCGACTATCGCCGCCGCCAGCAATGGCAGCAGGATGACAAGCCCCAATCGCTTGCGCAGCAAGCCAAGCAGCTCAAATAGGGTCATGAGCTTGATAACCCCCTAACAATGGGCACAAACGTACCATTTAACCTTAGACAACGTAACGTACTATATCAGAGCAGGTCGTAAACTTGGCATGCACCGCTGACTCTACATGTAATCAAGCTTGTACGACTTTGCCCAATCAGCCTATCGACCCCATGTCAGCATCTGGATGTGATGCGGCAGACCGCCCACAAACAGAGGCGTCACCTCTCCTTGAACAAGCGGCCGTGCATAGCGCACGAAGTCGTCGGTCACGCCCATCCCGTCCTCACGAATCCAGTCATACGGCACCTTCCGCTCGCGATTTGCCACGTCTGCAATGTTGACGGTGACGTACTCAGTCCTGTATGGCTGATCCGAGAGACGGCGAATCGCCGGTATGACGCCCGTCGCCCCCTCAAAGGCAGCGCGTACCGCAAGACCTCCGAGCGCGTATGCCTCGTCGAGGTCAGTGCCACTTGCGAGGTGGTTTGCGCAGCGTTGCAGCGTAGAGAACTCGACCGCGCGCGTCTTCACGCCGAGACGCTCGCCGATCGTGGCTGCCAGATAGCGGCTTGCCCCCGAGAGTGCGGCCTCGTGGCCAAAGGCATCGGTCTTGATGGCACTGGTGGGCGGCTGGGCCATGAGACTACCGTCTGGACGCCTGGCACCTTCGGATACCGCCACCACCACTGACTTCATCTGTCCGAGCAGCTCGGCTATACGCTCAGTCAGGGCATCCTCGGTCACAGGCGACTCGGGCAGGAGAATCAGGTCCGGACAGACGGCAAACTCCTGGCTTGCGAGCACCGAGGACCCCGCCAGCCATCCCGTGTTGCGCCCCATGATCTCGACGAAGGTCACATTACGCAGGTCATAGACACTCGAGTCGCGACCAATCTCTGCGACTGACGTCGCGATGAACTTGGCGGCACTCCCGTAGCCGGGGGTGTGATCGGTACCCTCGAGATCGTTGTCGATGGTCTTGGGCACGCCGATGAAACGGATGCCGCTCCCCTCCCTTGCTCCATATGCGGAGAGCTTTGATATGGTATCCATCGAATCATTGCCACCGATGTAGAGCACCGCACCGATGCGATTGCGCGCAAAGAGGTCAAACAGCAGCTCGTAGGGTTCCTCGTTCTCCTCGGGAAGAGGCAGCTTGTATCGGCAGCTTCCAAGGTAGCTTGACGGAGTCTGGCGCAGGAGTTGCACGTCTACCTCATTGCGCAGAGAGCGCTCGAGATCGAGCAGCTTGTCTTTGAAGAGACCCTCGACTCCGTAGCGCATGCCCAAGACACCGGCGCCCATGCTGCGCGCAGTGTCGAACACTCCCGCAAGGCTCGAATTGATTGCTGCCGTAGGACCACCAGACTGTCCTACCAGCACATTATGAGTGTTTGCCATGACACTCCCCTAACCCTGTTGGTCTTAGCCCATTCCTACAAGCGATTGATAGGCGCATCGCACGACACCGCAGCACATCTGGCATGCCAGAACGGCCGAACCTTAGCCCTCCGTGCCGTAATGCTCCCTGAGCCTCCTGACAACGCAGGCAGGCACCAGCATTTCGACCGGCCCGCCAAGCAAGGCAAGCTCGCGCACGATGCTCGACGAGACGTACCCGTAGCCCGGGTTGCTCATCACGAACACGCTCTCGAGATCGGGGGCAAGCTGCGCGTTCAGGTCGGCCTGTTGGAGTTCCGACTCGAAGTCCGTCATGGCACGCAGTCCCTTTACGACGCCGCCGGCACCCTGCTGGCGGCAGAAGTCGACGAGCAGCCCCGTAAAGGGCAGCACGCTGACGCCGCCAAGCGACGAGACGCCCTGCTCGTCGAGGGCTTCACGCAGCATGTCGACGCGCTCCTCCAACGAGAAGGCGGTCCCGATGCCACGCTTCGTGCGCGACTCCGCGACGGCCACCGTGACCTGGGGAAACAGGTGACGCGCTCGATTGATGACATCAACGTGGCCGAGAGTGACCGGATCGAAGGTGCCAGGGACGACGACATGCTGTATGTGGTTTGGCATTTGTACCTCCCGAATGCATGGCGCTACGCTACGCCCTGCCTCTCTTGTTTTCAAAAGGGTACCAAGTCGCATGGCGCCACGCTGCCGCCACCGCCAACACTTCTTCATTCCCCCATCTGCAGCAGTGTTACGGCCGTTGTGCCGCGCGACTTGCTCTTTATCACACGCGAGCCGTCAATCTCGAGTTCGCCGGCCCCAGCGGCATGTTCATAAAGGACGCGGGCGTTCGATGCCAGCTGACCATTGTCCCGAAGGTCCATGACGAGAGAACCGACATCACGCGCACTCATCGCATAGGGCGGGTCGAGCACGACCAGCGAGAACGGTCCTCCCTGTACGGCTCCACGGGCCGCCAGCGAGCAGACGTCACCGACCTGCACACGTGCCTGCGCGGGTGATGCCCCGAGCGCCTTCGCGTTCCCTCGTACGATTGCCGATGCCTTGCGGTCGCGTTCGACGAACGTGCAGGACCTGGCGCCCCGCGACAACAGCTCAAAGCCGATGGCACCGGATCCGGCGAAGGCATCGAGCACGTCGACACTCGAGAGGTCAAGGTCGAACGATGAGAGAATCATGGATGCTATGGACTCGCGCGTGCGGTCGGTAGTGGGGCGCGTGCCGCGTCCCTCTGGGGCCTCGAGCACCCTGCCCCTCCAGATGCCACCCACTATTCTCATGTTCCATCACCTCTCATGCACCGCATGCACTGGCGCCATCCGTCTCCTGCTGAGGTCAGGCATGCTCGATCTCGTCAAAATAGGCGCTGTAGCGGTCGCGGACCTCGAGCGCAAGTGCGCGATTCACCGGCTGTGACAGGGTCGGGTCATCGTTTTCGAGCTCTCGCGCATCCTCATGAGCCGCCTCGATGAGGTCGGCATCGGCAACGAGGTCGACGACCTGCAGGTTCGTGCCTCCGTGCTGACGGTATCCCAGGACCTCGCCCTCATGGCGAAGCTTGAGGTCAAGATCGGCGAGCTCGAAGCCATCGCTGGTCGCCTCGAGCGCGTCGAGGCGCGTCCTGGCAGGCGTGCCCCTCTTGGCGGCGCAGCTCAGGTACACCGTGCCGGCATCCCTTCCGCGCCCGACGCGTCCGCGCAGCTGATGGAGTGTCGCGAGGCCAAAGCGATCCGCGTCGAGAACCACCATGACGGTGGCGTTTGGCACATCGACGCCCACCTCCACCACCGTCGTGGAGACGAGCACGTCGATCTCCCCCGCCCTGAACCGTGCCATGACGTCATCCTTCTCGGCTGCGGACTGGCGACCGTGGAGGAGAGCGACCCGCAGGTCGGGGTAGGTGCGCCCACTCAGCGTCTCGTAGGTGCGCACCGCAGAGTTGAGCTGCGTCGACTTCGATCGCGACGCCTCGGGTACGTCATCGAGCTCGGAGCCGTCGTCAGAGTCGTCCACGAGCGGGCAGATCACGTAGGCTTGATGCCCCGCATCCACAGCCTCCCGTATGGCCGTCCATGCGACATCGAGGTTCACCGGCGCAAGCGACTTGGTCGTGATGCCAGCACCCTCCACGGGACGCTGCGTGATTCGAGAGCAGTTGACATCACCATAGATGGAGAGCGCCAAAGTACGTGGTATGGGAGTTGCCGTCATGGTGAGCAGGTCCGCCCCGGCACCCTTGCGCCGCAGTGCCGCACGCTGGTCTACGCCAAAGCGATGCTGCTCGTCGATGACGACGAGGGTAAGCCTGTTGAACATGATGTCGTCAGACAGTATCGCCGTCGTGCCAAAGACGACCGTTATGCTTCCAACGGCAATTCCCTCGCGCGCCCGTGCGCGTTCGTCAGCTGATGTCGAGCCGGTGATCAAAACCCAGGCAATCCCCGCCTTGTCGAGCAGGGGCCCGAGCTTTTCGGCATACTGCCGCGCCAGGACCGACGTCGGCGCCATCATGGAGGCCTGCGTTCCCGTATCGGCGACGGCAGCCATCGCCATCGATGCGACCGCCGTCTTGCCCGTTCCCACATCGCCCAAGAGCAAGCGATTCATCACGTGCGGCGAGCCCATGTCGTTGAAGATCTGGTCGACAGCCACGCACTGCTCATAGGTCAACGCGAAGGGCATGGCATCGACGAGCGCGTCGATGTGAGGGCCGGACGTCGCATGTACTGTTGGTTCGACCCCGGCAAGCGAAAGACGCTGCCTCGTGAGCAACGCAAGCTGAAGGCAGAGCAGCTCGTCGTATGCAAGTCTCCTGCGCGCAGGTTCCTTGCAGTCCATGCTGGTGGGATAATGCACCTGTCTCAGGGCCCGACCGAGCGAGAGAAGCCTGTGTCTGGCTACCAAACGGGCGGGTAGGTAGTCGCAGACGTCACCGACGTCGGCAAGCGCAGCAGACACGATTCGGCGCATCCACGATGCGGTTATCCCCTCGCCCACGGGGTGCACGGGCAACACGCGCGCGTACGAGCCCTTCTCTGTCGATGCAGAGAGAACCTCGTAGAACGGCGCCTTCATCTGCTTGAAGCCGTAGGCAAAGGTGAGCTTGCCCGAGAGGGCCACCATGTCGCCCGCATGCACCTGATCGGCGATCCAGGGCTGACGGAAGAACGACGCCTGCACGACCCCGGTCTCGTCGATGACATACATCTCGACTATCTGCATACGTGGCTTGGGCCGTTTGAGCGTCACCTTGTCGACGGTCCCCACGACCGTCACCTCGTCGCCCACCTGCGCAGCCCCGATGCATACCGTGTTAGTGAAGTCGAGGTAGCGATGCGGCACGTGGAGCAACAAGTCGCGGACGCGCGTGATGCCCAAGCGGTCAAGGGCCTTCTCTCGCGCACCCGAGACATAACGCAAACGTCCCACATCATCGGCGAGCGAACACGTGCGTGACACGCGCTCGGCAGCCTCGCCGATGCTGGGGACGTGAGCCATACGGTGCAGTCCGTCGCTACTCGATGGAGAAGACGATCGGATAGAGGGGCTGATCGCCGCGATGCGAGTCAATCTCGAGGTCAGGCTGTTCCTCGGCGATTGCCGCAAGCAGGTGATCGAACGCCTCGTCGGAGAGGTCGGAGCCCGCGAGAATCGTGAGCGTGTCGCCCTCTTCCTCATCTTGCATGCGGTTGATGACGCGAATGGTGACTTCCTCGACGTCATTGCCGACGACCGTGATCGCACCAGCCTCGATGCCCATCACATCGCCCGCGTGAATCGGTGATCCATCCGCAGCCTGCGAGTCACGCACGGCCGTGGTGACCTCGCCATCGCGCACCTCGGCAATCGCATCGGTCATCTCGGCGACGTTGTCCTCGAGGCTGCCCTCGCTGTCAACGACGAACATGGCGGAGAATGCCTGGAGCACCGACTTCGTGGGGACCACAGCGGCCTCGCACGAATCGCAGGCGCTTGCGGCTGCCTCGGCTGCCATGCGGATGTTGCCATTGTCGGGCAGCACGATGACCGCATCGGCATTGGCGGCCTCGATCGCCTCAAGGATGTCTGCCGTCGAGGGGTTCATTGTCTGGCCACCCTCCACGATCACGTCGACACCAAGAGAACGGAGGATGTCAGACTGGCCGGGACCGGCGGCGACTGCTACGAATCCAAGCGCCTTGCGCGGGCCCTTGGCATCGGCCTTGTCCGCGCGGATGCCCTCGGTGCGCTCCTGAGCCTCGAGGTCCATGTTGTGCACGAACACGTTGAAGATCTGGCCGCGATGCAGCATGTGACGAAGCACACGGTCGGGGCGGTTGGTGTGCACGTGAATCTTATAGTCGGGATTGGCGCCAACCAGCAGCTCGCAATCGCCCATCGACGACAGATAGCGCAGGTTTGCCTCCTCGTCGAAGGAGGGAGAGTCGGCGTGGAAAAGGAACTCGGTGCAATAGCGGTACTGCGAGCCCTCCCAATCGTCATTGATCTCGATGTCCACGACATTGGCGACATGAGCCTTGGCATCGTCGGTATCCACCGTGGTCTTGAACTGGGAGATCTCGCCAGCCTTGCCCTCGTACGCATTGACGAAGGCCTCGATGAGCGTCGCCAGGCCATATGCGCCAGAGTCGACGACGCCGTTTTCCTTGAGCACGGGCAGCAGCTCCGGGGTGCGTGCAACCGACTCGTAGGCCTCGATCACGAGGGCGTCGAGCATCTCGGGTGTCGTGACCTTGCTCTTCTCGAGCTGGTCGGCACGAGCCGAGACATCACGAAGCACGGTGAGGATGGTGCCCTCGACTGGCTTGCGGACTGCCTTGAACGCGACCTTCACGCCATTGCGCAGGGCTGCGGCGATGTCGGACGGCGTGGCTCCCGACGGATGCGCGTCAATCAGACCCTCGGCGATACCGCGCAGGATCTGACTGGTGATGACGCCTGAGTTTCCGCGCGCGCCCATCAGCGAGCCGTGTGTGATGGCTGCGGCGATGTCGGAGATGGACGCATCTTGAGGAAGCGCCTCTACCTCGCTGACGACCGTGTTAAGCGTGAGTGACATGTTGGTGCCCGTGTCTCCGTCAGGCACGGGGAACACGTTGAGCTTGTTGATCTCCTCAGCCTTCTCTGCAACGACCTTGGCTGCAGCCGGGAAGCAAGTGCGAATGACGGTTGTGATCATGTGAAGTGTCCTCGGTTCCTCAATACCAGGTTGACCTTCGGTCATTTCCTATCGACTGGAGCGCATGCCCTCGATGTGGACGCGAACGTCCACATCCTCGAGCTCGGCGATGCGACCCAGCAGGAACTTGACGGAGCTGACGAGGTTGGACGAGATGGCAGACATGTTCACGCCCTGCTCGACGACCACATGCAGGTCGACGACCAAATGCCCGTCCTCGGCAGAGACGTCGACACCCCTGCTCAGTCGTTGTGTGGGAAGCAGGCGCGTGACGCCCTCCTCTTGGTCGGTCACGGCCATGCCCACGACGCCATAGCACTCAAGGGCAGCGTAGCCAGCGAGATCGGCGATGCAGTCGTTGGAAACCTTGAGATTTCCCGGTATGACCTTAGCCATATGTATCATCCTTCCGCCTTTTGCGGTCTATAGAGCTCGCATGCTTGCCTGCATGCCATGACATGAGTCAAGCAATCGATGCACAATCGTTGTTAAGTATATCGCAGGTGGCGCACCTTGAGCCGAAAAGCTCATACTCATACCGAGTTGTCACACGTCAGACACGTTTGCATGGCATCATGCATACCCAGCGGGGCTCTCGGCGTCCCCAGAACGTAAATTTGGACTTACTCTTGTGGTCAAGCTACAAAACCGACACAAGAACCTGTAGGTGATGCTTGCAACCGGCCCGCACTGTGCTAAAGTAATTTGGCTTTTGTAAGTTGTCGGCGCCACGCGCGACCGGCGCCGCCCTATGGAGGTCTGAGTCATGTCTAAGGTATGCGATATCTGCGGCAAGCACACCGTTGCTGGTCGTTCCATCAGCCACTCCCACCGCACCGTTAACCGCAAGTTCAAGCCGAACATCCAGCGCGTTACCGTGTTCAAGGATGGGCGTGCCCAGAAGATGAACGTCTGCACCCGTTGCCTCAAGAAGGGCAATGTCGCCCGCACCGCTCAGCAGGCGTAAGTTCCAGCAACAACCGACGTGCGCGAACGAAGGCTCCCTATGGGAGCCTTTTTCGTATGCCGAACGCCTCCTCCTTGGATGAAAAACCCAGTGGTGCGATACTACGATCTCAGTAGGTAGGCTGCTAGCAACCCCTTATGACATTCGATTCTCGCATTCGTGTCCTCGATGACATTCGAGACACCCTCGTCGGCAAACGCCATCAGCGAGCGCTCGCACAGGTTCCAATGCATGCCCGACTCCGATATGACGGTGTCGTCCACCAAAGGTATTACCGAGCACGTGCGTCCCAGCGCATCTTCCTCGGCCCCTATATCCCACGCAGCTGAGCCTTCGGTCGAGAGCACGCGGCACTGGTACGCGTCCTCCACCAGGCGGGGCTTGGCATCCGCCGCATGTGCCAGACACCCCAGCACCGCAAGCGCATGGTCTGGCCGGCCTCCCGATCCGCACGTAACGGTCAGCTCGAGCGAGGCCTTGCGACGGGCAGCCTCATGACGAGCGCAGGCAATAGCCAGGGAGAGGTCGGTGGCGTACTTCTCGGACGGATAGACGATTCGCGCACCACAAGCCTCCTTGGCCCAGGCCAGCGTATCCGCTCCCATCGAGTCATCGTCACCACACAGCATGTGCGGTGCGACGCCGACTTCCCTGCACACGCGCGCTCCCCTGTCCGCCGCAATCACGTAGTCGCTCTCCATGGCGAGCCCACGTACCAGTTCCGCCGAACTGGGGTCGGGAGAGCCGTCGACGACCAACGCCCTCAGGGTCCCCGTCACATCTCCCTGCTGCCGAGCGTAGTCATCGAGCAGCGCAAGCGACAGCTCGCCGTAGCCATGTGCCAGGATGTCGCAATGCTCACGGCAGAAGTCCTGGTCGCGCCCGTCATGGTCGTTGTAGAGACAGACCGTCTTTAGCCCTAGGTCGTGAGCGGTCCTCACGGCAAAGGGGGCGTCCTCGAAGACCCAGGTCGTGTCCTTGTCAGTTCCCAGAGCATCGAGCGCATACCGATAGGCTTGCGGATGCTCCTTGTCGGAACCAGTCTCGCTCGTCTGTATCACCCGCTCGAAGTATCCCTCAAGCCCATTGGCCTCAAGCGCGACACGCACCTCGGGCTCGGTCGTCGCGGAAAGGATGAGCATCCGGACGCCTGCCTCATGAAGCTCCTCCAAAAACTCGCGGCAGCCTTCGAAGAGCTTTATGTCGTGGCGGTAGTGATTCTGCACATCGGTCCTCATCTGCCGCAGCAATGCCTCGCCGCTCTCGCCGATGCCGAACCTCTCGTGAAACCAGAAGCACATGTCATCGAAGTTGTAAGCCTCCGCCTCGGCAAGCAGCTCGGGGGTCTTCTCGATGCCACAGTCGTCAAAGGTATTCTCGACAAGCGAGTTCCACATGTACATCGAGTCCACAAGCGTCCCGTCGCAGTCAAAGATCGCGCCGGTTATCGTATGGTTTCGCTCCCCTGCCTTTTGCATGTCCATCACTTCCCGTCGCATCACAACCAGCCCTTACCGAGCAGATTCGATGATACCAGCCCCTTCACGGCTATTCGAGCGTGACGTGCGCCGCCTCGTTGGGTAAAGTATCCAACGTTGTAGATTTGGCGTGCGGCAGCGCGCCCACGTACTATCCGGAGGCAAGGCATGGCCCGCTACGATTACAAGTGTCCCGCGTGCGGCAAGCAGTTCGAGGTCGAGCACCCCATGAGCGAGCGCCCCACGATCATGTGCCCCGACTGTGGCACCGAAGCGCAACGCGTCTTCTCCACATCGGGAATCGTGTTCGAGGGACACGGCTTCTACAATACCGACCAGCGCAAGTCGGCAGGGTCGGTGGGCTCGTCCGACTAGCACGCATCGCACTGGCAAAAGGGGCGGGGTCACGTCAACGGCGTG
>JAGAVX010000167.1 GCA_017941705.1 Atopobiaceae bacterium | reverse complement strand
TGTGGTTTTGGGGCGTGTCCCCTAGACAACAGTACATGGGTTGGGCACTCACCCGAGAGGCATCTCGGTTGGCCTGCGGCCGATCTTGTGAGAACATGCAAGGATGTCATTCGCCTTCGTCGGGAGAGCTCATGCACCTCACCACAATCCCCCAAAACCGCATCAGCGGCCGTCTGCTGGCCGTTATTGCCCTCATTGCGGGCTTGCTCTGGTCAATCACGTTGTCAGGCTGCTCGACCACCTTCATCGGCGAGCAGGAGCCTGACGAGCCCGTGGCACAGATCCTGCCCACCAAGCTCGCCATCATCCACACGGGCGGTATCGAGGGGACATATACGCGAACTCCCACCACGATGGGCATCTCGGCCGTCGCAAGGATCAAGAGCGACCTGCAGGAACAGGGGTATCAAGTCCTGCTCCTTGACAGCGGCAACTCGCTCGGTGGAAACCTGGCAACAGACATCGACCGAGGCGAGAGTGCCGTCGGCTTCATGAACGCCGCTGGCTACGACGCACTTGCCCTCGGCAGGCACGAGCTCGCTCTTGGAGGCAAGACCCTCAAGAAGCGCATGTCACAGTCAAGCTTCGCCTACCTGTCGGCCAATGTGCTGCGAGCGGATTCACAGGAGGTCCTGTCGCAGGCGAACACCACCTTCAAGCTCGACGACGGCCGCCTCGTAGGCGTCTTTGGCCTCACGACCCCCGGCGTCAAGGACCAACTTGGGCCACTCTCGACAGGTGAGATGACCTTCTCGTACCACACCCTCGAAGATCTCGCACAGCAGCAGGTCAACGATCTGCATTCGCAAGGATGCCGCCTCATAGTATGCCTCGCCAACCTCGGTTTCGACGAACAGGGGCTTCCGCGTGCAAACCAGGTCGTCTCTCAGGTCAGCGGCATCGACGTGCTGCTCGACGCGAGCACCGGTGAGACCGCATCCATCAACGTGGCGGACGCATCGGGTGACAACACGCTCGTCGTCGAGACGGCATCCAGGCTGACAAGCGCCTCGATCGTCTGCTGGGAGATGGGAGAGCTGTCAGTACGTGGGACGGACCCCAGGCAGGCGCAGAAGCTCGACGAGCAGGTGAGTGCCCTCGTCACCCAATCCATAGACGATCTCGACAAGCGTCTGGGGCGCGTGGTCACCACGTCACGCGAGGCCATGATGACCGACCGTCCACAATCGGATTCCACAGGACTGGGCCAGCTGGCAGCCGACGCCATCCTCTGGGATGCGAGCCAAGGGATGGGAAAGTCTCCCGATGCCGCCATCATCACCGCAGCTAGCCTAACCGGCCAGCTTCCGCAAGGCAACGTGACGCAACTCGACGCCATGACCGCCCTCTCACCCGCAACCACGCGGCTATGCCTCGTCGAGACCACGGGAGCGCAGCTCCAAACCGTTCTGGCACCGCTTCTCGCCCACTCGGAGCCGTCTTCTGACATGCCGCAGATTGCCGGCATCCAGCTGGAGGAAACGCCTGCAGGCGAGGGGCAGCAGCCGACGCGCACCATCAAGCAGGTTGGAGGCCGTGCCTTCTCGCCGACCGACACCTACACGATTGTGACCTTCGAGCCGCTTGTCGCAGGCGCGGGAAGCCTCGATGCCCTGTACGCCAATGGAAGCGCGATCACGGACCCAGAGAGCTGCGGCGGCAAGGCATTGGCCGACTACCTTTCACATGAGTGCAAGGACGGCATCCCCGAGCGCTACTACCCTCCACGGCAGGAGGAGACCCCAGCGGAGGCTCCGACAGAGGCTCCGGCGGAGGGCTAGCGACCCCTCCGTCCTCGTCAGATCACGAGCGCTGCCACTGATCCGTGGCAAAGTAGGTCATGGCAGCCCAGGCGACCATGGGGTAGTAGTGGCCATACTGGTCGGTCCCGCGCGACAGCACTTGCTGCACCTCCGCCTTGGTCAGCAGGTCAAAGCCCTCAAAACGCTCCGTGCCCTCAGCTCCCTCCTGCGAGAGCTCGCCCTCGTCGCCGCGACGCACCACCGCGCAGAGGAGTGCCGTGCTCTCGTCGGTCATGCCCGGCGTATTGAAGAGGAAGGGATTGATCACCCACATCCTGTCACCGGCGCGCATGTGCAGGCCACACTCCTCCCCCACCTCTCGGGTCATGGCCGCCACAAGCGGCTCCTCCTCCTGACGGTCCCGCTCGTCGATGAGGCCGGAGGGAACGCTCAGCAGCGCCTGTCCGGTCGGGTAGCGGTACTCGTGGAACAGCACCATGCGAGGCTCCCGTCCACGAGTCTCGAGCACCAGGCAGCAGCTGACGGCATCCGGCAGCGTCTGGGCGCGCTCGGCCTCGTCCTTTCCAACCAGCAGGTCGTCCAGCTTGCGGCGAGACGCCTCATAGTAATGCGTTCCATCGTCGTATGCCAGGTCGTAGAGCCTCAGGTAGGGTGTTCCGGCAATCTCGTTGACGTGCGGCTTGGACACGGCCGGCATTTCGTTGTTGTTCATGGTTTGCCTCCTACGTCATGACGTTTGCTCGCCTTGCGAGCGACAGTGCCGTTCACAGCCAATATGCGCCTAGCCCAACGGCCGTCTCCCCAAAGGAACAGTACACTACAAGCAAGCACTTTGAGTCGACGAATACAACTCGCACAGCAAAGGAGACCGTCATGGACGAGCAGTTCGACATCAACGAGGCCAAGCGCATCATCGAGGGAGGAATCGCGCAAGCACAGGAGATCCTCTCCGATCCCGCCAAGATGGACGAGCTCTTCGTCCAACTGCAGCAGAAGGTCACCGAACTCCCCTCGACTGCCACCGAGGCCCTGTCCAACATCCCCCTGATGGCATCGATGGTCAAGGGATATGTCACAGGCGAGTATGCCGAGGTCTCGACCAAGGTCGTGGCGTCTCTGGTGAGCGCTTTCGTGTACTTCGTCGCACAGAAGGACCTCATCTCCGACAAGGTTCCCGTGGTCGGTCTTGTGGACGACCTTGCGGTGCTGGCTCTCGTCATGAAGCTCAACGAGGCTGAGCTCGAGGCCTATCGTCAGTGGCGTGACAACAACGGCATGCCCGATCCGCAGATCGAGGTCTAGGGCACGAAGATCCCAGATACGCAAAACTCCCCGGCGCTTTGATGTCACTCGTGCGTGATGCAAAGCGCCGGGGAGCTCTTTGTTACTGCCTAAAGGGTATCAGCCGACCTCGATTACCCCCGACGAGCTCGTGTCGGGAGTGCCGTAGGCGAGCATCTCCTCGACTGTGATGCACTTGTATCCCTGCTCGATCAGTTGTGGGAGAGCCACACGAAGGGCCTCGACGGTCTGGGAGCGGTCACCGCCACCGTCGTGCATCAGGATGATCTGCCCTGGCTGTACGCTCAGGATCATCTCGGCGATCGCATCCGAGCCGGGCTGGCGCCAATCCTCGGTATCCACGTCCCAGCCAATCTCGGCGTCGACGTAGGGCCACAGGGTGTCGATGATGGAGCCAAAGAAGTTGCCACCGGGAGCTCGCATGATCTTGGGCGGCTCTTCGCCCAACACCTGCTTGATGGCGTTGTAGCCCTTCTGGACCTCGTCAATCTGCTCCTGGGATGACATGTAGGTGAGGTTGACGCCCTCGCCGCTACCGGCTGCGTGGTCCCAAGTGTGGGTAACCACCAGGCAGCCCAGATCATGGGCTCGCTTGACCTGGTCGGGCACTTCCGAGATCTGGTTGCCGATGGTGAAGAACGTGGCCTTGGCACCATTCTGCTCGAGGATGTCGAGGATCTGGCTTGTTGACTCGGGCCACGGGCCGTCGTCAAAGGTCAGGCAGATGACCTTGTCCTCCCCCGGATCGGCGGTGTAGACCTTATAGCCCGCATCGATTGCCGGAACCGTGTCCTCGGACACCGAGATACCCGACACCTTACCGGTGCGAGTCGTGCGAACGCCGTCGGTGCCGTCAGAGAGCAGATGGATGGAACCCGCCCAATAATGGTCAAACTCACGACTGTCGTCGGAGGTACCGGCCTTGATCGTCTCCTCTTTGGTGGTGAAGTCCTCGGTCACGTCCTCGCCGTCAAAGATCTGCACCTGCGCGCCGCGCGGAAGCTTGGTGTCGATGCTCACCTTCTCGCCGTTGATCGTCGCAGCGCACACATCTCCGCCGCCCTCCTTGAGCATCGATCCGTCGACCGCCAACAAATCACCGGGATTGGGATGTGCGATGTCCTTGTCGAGCAGCTTCTCGACAGTCTGGCCCCGCCACACGGTGGTGCGCGTGCCGTTGACCGTCACGCCCAGACGCAGGAAGTGGTGGATGAGGAGCACCAGCACCAGCGCGGCGACACCAACGCCGATAGTAACAGGCTGAGACATCTGGCCCGTGAAGAGACGAGCGAAAAAGCTCTCGATGCTCTTGAGCACAGGCGCGACCGTGGCGGCAAAGCCGTTCTGCTGCCTTTGGGTGCGGCGCACCTTTTTGCGCGCGGCGCTCCTGCGCACTTGCGCGTCGCGAGTGTTGGAAGCCGGCCTGCGTGCGCTCTGCCTGCGACGCTGGTCGTCAGAGGGCCGTCTAGCGTCATCGCGCGTGCGCGTCGGGCCATTCGACCGCCGAGCGCTGCTCCGGCGCGAGCCATCGCTCGGGCGCCGTGCGGAGCTACGGCCATCCGAACCGGCCGGTCGGCGTGTCGAGCTGCGGCGCATGTCGCTTGACGAGCGCCTGGACGAGCCGCTGCGAGCCGAACGACGCTCGTCATCCCTCATGCCTCGCTCTGAAGCCATGTTATCCATCTCCCACTGCAATTATCAATCTAACCAGACTGTTTCATGGTAGCAGCCATTTGACGGCAATAGGCTTGTTGTGCACGCATTTTCTGATAATAGGCTGAAAGTGGCATCCAACGAACTCGCGCAGGACCACACGCATGTTTGGCACAAGCCTATGCGAGCAGGTCGGCAACGCGCATCGCACACGGATCCTGTGCACACCTCCAGCCATTTCGACCGGAGAGGGCCTGATGGGGCAAGGGCACATGGCGAGCGGACGAGGGAATGATCGGTGCGTAGAGCTCGTCTGCAACCACGAGGCGTGCGTCGCGCAAGGCTTCCTCGACACCCTCCTCCCCCTCGGCAAAGAGGTCCGAGGAGCCCATCAGCTCGGCTCCGGCCTCGAGCGGGCAGACGACGCGTACGGCGCCACAGTCCTGAGCCTCCATGCACCTGGCAAGGGAGCCCATCATCACCGGCTCACCGACGCAGAGCGCCCCCTCATGTGGCAGACCCTCATGCGAGGACCGACACGGCCACTGGCACTCACCAGACGAGGCCGCCACCGCCATCGCGTCAGCCAGACGAGGAGCAAACCCGTCGACAGGAAACCCCACCACATAGGGTGTGCCGTACGTCTCGCGCAGATGGCGGGCAAGCGCGAGCCCAGTCGCGGAAACCACCAGATTGACCTGTGCCTCGGCAGCACGCTCGAGTTCGTCCAGCGGGCTGCCCATCGCCCAGCATGACGTCACGAAAAAGCCCGACTCCTCGGCAAATGAGCGCAGGGGCGCGTCAGAGCCCGCGATGCCGAGGTCGAGGGGCGTCACCCCAAGGATGTTGCATGTGCCGGGAACCACACTTGCGCCGCCGACGAAGCGGCGCGCCAGCTCGACGAAGGCGTTTCCGGCACCCACCACGTAGTCATGCATGCCATTGGTGCGCACGTAGAAGCAGGGAATGCCACACTCGCGCTCCACGAGCTTGCAGATGGCCCTGAAGTCCGTCCCGCTAATGAACGGCACGGGGGAGTTGCAGAGTGCGATGAAGCGCGGCTGAAGCTCGCGTGCCGCCTCGACCACGTCGCGCACCAGCTTCTCGTCGTTGCCCAGAATCGCGTCGCGCTCGACGAGCCCCGTGATGAAGATGAGGCTGTCGTGATTGTACCAGCGCGTCTCGTCATGCGTGTTGTAGGTGGAGTTGCAGCCCGAGGGGTCGTGGATGACCACCATTCCGCCTAGCTCGAAGAGCGCCGAGCAGGCTCCCGAGACGTCGCCGGTATAGGTGGGCACGATGCGGTTGGTCCTTCTCATATGCAGCTCACGCACCCCAGTCCCTTGCGCGGGATGATGTCACGCGCATCCTTTGGCTCGCGCCAGGCCTCGACCATGAGCCCTGCCATGGCCCGGATGCCGGCATAGCCCCACAATCCCCCACCGTACACGAGGTTCACGAAGCGGTCCGTCCCCGTGAACCATGCGGCCTTGGGGCCAATCGCCAACGTCTGCTCGTCACGCACGCGCGAAGCCACGCGCAGGTCGGGCAGAATCGTCGACGACAGCTGGAGGTCGGGGGCATGCTCGCGCAGCCAATCGACCTCGACCGCCTCCTCGCCGTTGACGCCGTCCAAGCACACCTCGCTCACATTGAACCCATGTTCCAACAGCAGGTGTGCCAGCTCGAGCGGCCTCGGGTGGACGACCGCGTCGATGGCCACAGGGGCGTCACCAATCGCCTCGCGCGCCAGGTCTAGGGCCTCGTCGCAGAGTTTCCGCTCGGTGGCAAAGTCGGGCAGCGGCAGGCCGGCCGCATCGCAGAGCTGGCGCTCCTGCCTTTCGACCTGCTCGTACGAGAACGTGCCGGGCAGATAGAGATGCCTCCTGCCCAGACGCTCGGCGGTCTTGGCCGCCCCGTACTCCCCGTTGGGAAACACCGAGACGAAGAGGCTCGCGCGGGCAAGGCCCTTGAACTCGTCATATGAGACGCAGTCGTGGATGCTCGCCAGTCGCTTGCCACCGCTCGCAAGCAATGTCACAAGGTCGCTGTCGTCACGATGGGCAAACTCGCTGCCCAAGAGGACGACGAGCCGCTCGTCGGGCTCACACGCAGGCAGTGGGTCGTACATGACCTTGCGGAGACGCTTGTCGGGAATCATGCGCTTCTTCGAGATGGGGTCCATGTAGGCCCGCACGAAGTCGACCTGCGGAAACTCAGCCTCGAGCTTGCGATAGACGCGACCCATCGGCACGCCCAGAAACAGGTGCGTGCACACGGGGAACACGATCACGCAGCGAGGCAGGCTTCCACGCTCCTCAAGCTTGTGCAGCACGTCGCGAATGCCGTCGAGTGTGATCTGCTCGACCGTGCCGCGGGTGATGTCCTCCTCCTTGAGCACCACGCAGGAGAAACGGTCCTGGGTACCCATCTCGGCAGCCGTCAGCACCACGCCGCGCATGCAGTTGATTCCGCAGACGTAGATCTGGTGCGACTCGGGCACGAGCATGCCGATGTGCACGATGTTCCACGTGCCATGGACAGGCGCGTTGAACTCGAGCCCCGCAGGAAAGAGGGACCGCGCGTCCGCGTCTTGCGCCGACACGACCGATGGCCCCAACCGCTGCAGCATATGAACACCTCCCTGGCTAGCGGTTCCCGTAAGGGCCCCGCGAACGACGCCTAGCAGATTCTTGGCAGCAGTTCGCCCGTCGGCTGGGGCAGCAGGGTCTCCGAGCCGATCTCGGTCCGCATGACCACCCAGCCCGGACGCTCGTCGATGATCTCACCGATGACGGCGGCGCCCTGCGAGTAGGGGCAGGCGCGCAGGGCCTCCACCAGCGCAGGGGCCTCCTGCTTGGGCGCGATCACCACGAGGCGGCCCTCGCAGGCGAGGTAGAGGGGCTCGAGCCCGAGCATGCGGCACACGCCGCCCACGGCAGGATCGACGGGGACGGACGCAGCGTCGAGGCGGACGCCCACGCCGCTCTGCGACGCAATCTCGTAGAGGACCGTACCCACGCCGCCGCGCGTCGCGTCGCGAATCACGTGAATGTCCTTGGTCGTGGCGAGCATCGCCTCGACGCTCCCCCAGAGCGGCGCGCAATCCGAGGTCACATCGGCCTCGATGCCAAAGTCGTCGCGTTCGAGCAGGATGGTGCAACCATGGCGGCCCACGTCGCCCGTCACGATGATGGCGTCACCGGGGCACGCCTTGGCACCCGCGGGCGAGGCGCCTTCGACGATCTCGCCGACACCAGTGGTGGTGATGAAGACCCCGTCGACCTGCCCCTTGCCCGCGACCTTGGTGTCGCCGGCAACGAGGGTCACGCCGACCTCGGCGGCAGTGGCTGCCATCGCATCGGCGATCTGGCGGAGCTTGTCGAGCGGATAGCCCTCCTCGATGACGAAGCCGCAGGTGAGATACAGCGGACGGGCCCCCATGCAGGCGAGGTCATTGACCGTGCCGCAAATCGAGAGCTTGCCGATGTTGCCGCCGGCAAAGAACGACGGGCTCACGATGAAGCCGTCCGTCGACATCGCCATCTTGCCGCGTGGCGGATCGAGCACAGCCGCGTCATCTGCCGTCAGAAGCGGGCTGTCAAAGCGTGCCGCGAACACCTCTTCGATGAGCTTGGCGGTCTGCCTTCCGCCTGCACCCATGGCAAGCGTCACCTGTTCGTTCATGAGAGACTCCCTCCGTACTGGTAGAAGGCCGAACAGGCCCCCTCGCCGCTCACCATACATGCCCCGACCGGATGCAGCGGGGTGCACACCTTGCCAAAGAGCGGGCACTCTGACGGCGTGATCTCACCACGCAGCACGTTGCCGCAGCGGCAGGCGGGGTTGGCCCGACCGTGAATCTCGGGCATCCCGTACTTCTTGCGTGCGTCATGAGCCGCATACTCCTCGCGCAGCCTCAGTCCGGACTGCGGGATGGCGCCCAGGCCACGCCACTCGGTGTCGCACGGCTCCATCACCTTCTCGATGAGGGCGACCGCGGCAGGCGTTCCCTCCGGCTTGACCACGCGCGGATAGGCGTTCACAAAGAAGGGCTTGCCCTCCTGCGCCTTGGCAAGCGCCACCGCCATGGCCGTGAGCAGCTCCTTTGCCGTAAAGCCGGCGAGCACGCCGCTTACGCCCTGCTCGACCAGGTCCTCGCAGAGCTTGGTACCCGTGATGGCATGCACGTGCCCGGGATACAGGAAGACGTCGGCCGAGCCCTTGAGCGCGGCATACGCGTTGGGCATGGTCTTGTTTGCCACGAGCAGCGAGAAGTTCTCCACGCCCTCCTCGCGCGCCTGGTCGACGGCCAGACACGCCGCGGGAACGGTGGTCTCGAAGCCCACGGAGAGGAAGCACACCTGTTCATCGGCATGTTCGCGCGCGTACTGAAGCGCGTCGATCGGCGAGTAGACCACCTGCACGCGAGCTCCGTTGGCGCGCGCGTCAGCGAGGTTCTTCTCGGTTCCCGGCACGCGCACCAGATCGCCGAAGGTGGTGATGGTCACACCATGCTCGGCCAGCCAGATGGCTTCGTCGATGAAGTCGACCGGTGTGACACAGACCGGGCAGCCCGGCCCCGAGATCAGGTCCACCTGGGGCGGAAGCAGGCTTCGGATGCCCAGCCTGAAGTTCTCGTGGGTGTGCGTTCCGCACACCTCCATGATGCGCAGGTGCGGCCCGTCGTACTCGGCGAGGATCTGCGCTGCCGTGCGTTGTCTGGTATCGCTCATGCCAGCAGCTCCTCCATGACCGCATCGGTCTCGTGCTCGTCCTCGTCGGTGATCTTGGCGATGGCGATGCCCGCGTGCACCATCACGTAGTCTCCAGGCTCGACGTCATCGAGCAACTGCACGGAGATCTCGCGCTTGGCGCCGCTTGCGTCAACCATGGCCATGCCATCCTGTATGCGCACGACCTTTGCGCTGAGTCCAACACACATGTCCTTGTTCCCTTCTCGCATAGAGCGGCCGCAGCCCCTCATCTCTTTTTCATCCTCCACCGCAAAGCCTGTCCCTCATGCACGCGGCCGTGCATTGGGGCCTGTCCCCAATGCACGGTGGGCGGCGACCAGCGCCTGGCCCAGCGCAATGCCGCCGTCGTTTGGTGGCACGAGATGATGGGTCAGAACGGTAAAGCCAAGCTGCCTAAGCCCCCTGACCGAGAGATCCAGCAGCAGGGTGTTCTGGTAGCAGCCGCCGGTGAGCGCCACGACGCTCACCCCGTGCTCGGTGCGCACGCGCTCGCACGCGGCCACGACCAGCCCGGCAAGCCGCTGATGGAAGAGGTATGCCAGGCTCTCTGCCGTCTCGCCGGCAAGTCGACGCTCGACCAGCTCGCCAAAGATTGCCTGCGTGTCGAGCACAAAGCGCCCGTCACCCGGCAAGAGCCCCGGCTCGCGTCCCCGCGCGACCACCCGCTCGCGCTCACCCGCCGCATAGCGCTCAGCGGCAAACTGCAGTTGCGTGGCAGCCTCCCCCTCGAAGGTGGAGACGCGTCGGATGCCCAACACCGCACACGCGGCGTCAAACAGGCGCCCGCAGCTCGTGGAGGTCGCCGTGTTGACCCCACGCTCGGCCATCGCCAGGATGACCTGCGCGTCGGCGCGATCGCAGAGCCCCAGTCGCTCGACGAGGTCGAGCGTCAGGCCCTTGTCGCGACCCGTCTGCTCCCACAGCATCGCCACCGCGATGCGCCAGCCCTCGCGAGACGAGACGTCCCCACCCACCTGCGCAAACGAGCTGATCGCGCCCACGCGCTCGTAGCCGTCGTAGTCGGAGAGCAGAATCTCGCCGCCCCACACCGTGCCGTCATCGCCATATCCGGTCCCGTCGAACGAGACGCCGATGACGCGATCGGCCACGTCGTTCTCGGCCATGCATGCGGCCACGTGCGCATAGTGGTGCTGCACGCGCACGATGGGAAGCCCGCGCTTGGCAGCCAGCTCCTCGGCCACCACCGTCGAGTTGTAGCGCGGGTGCAGGTCGCAGGCTATCACATCAGGCTCGAACTCCAGCAGCGTCTCAAAGCGCTCGATCGCGTCCTCGCAGGCGTGCACGGTCCGTACGTCCGACAGGTCGCCCACGTAGGGCGAGGGGTACACCAGCTCGCCCGAGCCGAGGCAGAAGCTGTTCTTGAGCTCGCCGCCGACCGCAAGCACGCGCGTGCCCAAGCCGCCGGTGACCACAAAGGGCAAGGGCGCCCACCCGCGCGAGCGGCGCACCATGTAGGGACGGTCCTCATAGAGGTCCATCACCGTGTCGTCAGCGCGCATGCGGATGATGCGGTCATGCGAGAGTATCGCGTCGCACAGCGGACCGAGCTGGCTGCGGGCGTCGTCATCGTCGCGACAGATGGGCGCGCCGCTCTCGTTGGCGCTCGTCATGACCAGGCAGTCGGGCATCTGCAGCCCGTCATCGTAGTCAAAGAGCAGCATCTGCAGGGGCGCGTACGGAAGCATGATCCCAAGCTTGGGATTCTCGGGTGCGCACGCCTCGCACACCCTTGCGCCCGATCGTCGTGGCAGCAGCAGAATTGGCTTCTGGTGGCCCGTGAGGATCTCCTCGGCCGCCTCGCTCACCTCGCACTCGCGCCGAGCCACCGCAAGGTCACGCGCCATCACCGCAAAGGGCTTTGCCGAGCGGCGCTTGCGCTCGCGCAACAGGTTCACCGCGACAGGGTCGGTCGCATCGCAGGCCAGGTGAAAGCCCCCGATCCCCTTGACGGCGACCACACCTCCCGAGGCGAGGATTCTGCGGGCCTCCGTGATGGCAGCCCTCCCCCGCTCGGGACGGTCGAGTAGGTACACCGTGGGACCGCAGTCGTTGCAGCATACCGGCTGTGCATCATAGCGCCTGCTTGCGGGGCTGTAGTATTCCTCGGCGCAGGTCGGGCACATCGGGAAGACCCTCATGCTCGTACGCTCGCGGTCGTATGGCAGGGCGTCGAGGATGGTCATCCTCGGGCCGCAGTTGGTGCAGTTGATAAAGGGGTGCAGGTAGCGGCGGTCGCTCGGGTCGTACAGCTCGCGCTGACAGTCCTCGCAGATGGCGAGGTCGGGCGAGATGAAGATCTCGCCCTTGGTGCGCTCGCTCTCCACGATCTTGAAGCCCTCGTAGGTCGGGGCATCCTCGGCGGGCTTCACGTCAATCTTGAGAATCGACGCCCGCCGCGGCGGCCTGGTGTTCATCAAGTCCACGAAGCGGTCGATCTGCCCCTCGGAACCCTGGGCGAAGATCTCGACGTACGGGCCCTTGTTGCACACCGTGCCGCGGATGCCCGCCGTCGTGGCATGCCGGTCCACCGTGGGCCTGAAGCCCACGCCCTGGACGATACCGTAGACGCGGATCCGCTTGGTGAGGGAGTCGGTGCTCATGCCCGCTCACCCAGCTCTCCCGAGACGGCAAACTGGGGGACGTCCAAGGTCTCTCCCTCAAAGCCCGGCACCATGCGCCACAGGGTCGGATCGCCCACAAGCAAGTCAAAGCCACCGTCTGCCACCAGATTGGCAAAGTCGGCCTCCTCGCGCAGGCGCACATCCTGCGGCTGGGCGAGCTCGCGCAGCTGCATGAACCATGTGGCGCACACGACCTCGCTCGCCCCGCGTGCAAGCAGAGCCTCGCGCAAGCTGTTGGCGCAAACCTGCTGGTGCACCACCAGCACGCGTCTGCCCGCAACGTCAAGGCCCTTGGCCATGTCCTCCGCCAGCGGATAGCGCACCTCGTACGGCGTGCCAAAGCGCTGGTTGAGCAGCTTTGCCGCAGCAAGTCCCGACGGCGCGACCACCAGGTTGCGCTCGGCAGAGGACGCGCGAACGACGTCCTCGAAGGTGGAACCCATGCCGTAGCAAACCGCACCCGGCACGGCGGCGCGCAACGCGTCGGCAGACGTCGTGCTCAGTTCCAGGGGATTGGCGCCCAGCACGCCCACGCGGCCCCGCTCGACGGGATGCGCATCGGTCGCAAAGCGCTCGAACAGCGCCTGGTAGGCCTTCTGGGCACCCACGTCATAGAGCTCCATGCCCGTGGTGTCCACCGTGATGGTCGGCAGCGTGCCCCGCCGCTCGCTCATGCGTCGCAGCGCACGATAGTCCGTGCCGATGACCGAGGGCACCGGTGTCCCGACCACGGCGGCAAAGTGCGCGTCCATCTTGGTCGAGGCGTCAACCAGCTCGTTCACCAGCTTGTCGTCGCGGCCGAGGATGGCGTCCATGTCACGCAGGCCCGCGCTGAAGACCGCGCTTCTTGACGCGTGCCAACGAGGCTCGTCGAAGCCGCAGACGTTGCCCGTGCAGCCTCCCGCATCGCAGATCACCACGATTCCGCCCAGCTCGTAGAGCACGCTCACTGCACCCGACTGGTCGGGAGCGAACGGGGTGAGGAACCTTCGCAGGCCGCGTACGGCACCCGTTGGGGCGAGTATCTGACTCGCAAGCTCCTCGCCTGTGGTATCGGCTGGCTTGACACTCGCAGCGCTCGCCTCGTGGCTGGCCGCAGCGCCCTCGACCTCCCCGGCATCGGAGGCCATGCAGTCCGCAAGCGCCTCAAAGAGAGCCTTTACGCCAGCATAGCCATACGGCTGCACGTCCGAGTTCCAGTCGAGGCGAGCGGCCTCGGGGTGATACCACGCCGCATCCTTGCCCAGCGCCATGTCGACCGGGCAGTCGGACGCGTCGTAGTGGATCATGGTCGGCTCCATGTTCGAGTAGACGCGCGTCTGCGGGCTCACCTCGGCCAGCCTGCGCACGAACACGAAGTTCTCCGCGGTCACGGTGCCAAACACCTCGCGCACCGCAAGCCCGTAGCGCACGAGCGCAAGCGCCATCTCAAAGGCGTCTCCGTTCACGCACTCCCCCACGGCAAAGCTCACTCGAGGGTGTGCCGCGCAGAAGGCGCTGACGGCCGCCTCGGCCGCTGCATAGTCCGCCTCGTCGTCAAAAGCCACGCCCAGCACGCGGCCAAGGGCCTGGTACTGCGTGCGGATGCGGTCAATCTGATACAGGCGCGTCAGCTCAATCGAGGGAATCTGCAGGCGGTTCTGCAGGTCATCGGCAGCAAAGCGCGACTCGGGATGCAGCACAAGGTTGAAGTTCGCCTCAGCCATGTGCTTGAACTCGTCGTAGTCGCGGCAGCGCCCGATCTCGCGAACCGCCTTCACACCCATCTGTCGCAGGTAGCGATACAGCTCGCATCCGTCATCGAGCGGCGCGAAGAACCCCAGTATGTTGACCGAGGTTGGCCTCTTGGGCAGCGGGCCAAGCAGCGAGTACAGGCTCTGGCGCACATGCACCATCGGCGGACGCCGGCCCTCGCGCGTGAGCGCGTACATGTAGCACGGACGCACGGGCAGGCCCACGCGCTCCTCAGCCTTGCGGCAGACGCGCTCCATGTCGGTTCCCAAGAGGGCGTCTACGCAGGTGATGCAGATCATCACGACGGAGGGTGGCTCCTCGAGGCCCCGCACGACCTCCTCCACCGCCTGCGGGATCTTGCGGAGGTGACGCCCCGTCACGATGTCGGTCTCGTCCATGGTGAGGTAGAAGAACCGGTCGTGGTACGCGGGCATGCTGCTGACAAGCGAGGTGTTGCGCCCACAGCAGCCCGGTGCCACCACAAGCATCACCGAACCAGGGACGGCCAGGCCAGCGCGCTTGACACCAAAGCCCTCCGCTCCCGGCGAGTTGAACGCGAGCGTTGCCGGCGAGCTGTAAATGAGGTGTCGATTCGAGACGAGCTCATCGGGCAGGTCGTCCAGTCCGCGCTCGGCGAGCTCGGACACCGTGAAGAAGCGCGCGAGACGCTCCATGACTACACCTCTCCCATCCAGAGACGCTCCGCGAGCGCCAGGAACTGCTGGCTCACGGGCAGCGTCGCGTCACCCTCGATAACCGTCTTTCCCTCATCCTCAAAGCGATTGATGTCGTCGGAGCGAGGAATCTGCGCGACGATAGGCAGCCCATGCTCCTGGGCAAAGGCCTGCACCTTCTGCTCCTCGTCAGGCACGTTGCGGTGGTTGAGCACGATGCCCGCCACGCGCGCGTAGCCGCGGTCCTCGAAGTTCTCGACCGCCGTGTTGATGTTGTTGGCCGCGTAGAGCGCCATCTTCTCGCCCGAGGTGACGATGAGGACCTTCTCCGCATATCCCTCCCTGATGGGGGCGGCAAAGCCTCCGCACACGACGTCTCCGAGGACGTCGTAGAGCACGACGTCGGGTTGCCACTGTTCAAAGAGGCGCAGGTCCTCGAGCAGGTTGAACGTGGCGATGATGCCACGACCCGCACAGCCGAGGCCCGGCGTCGGCCCGCCCGTCTCGATGCACAGCACGCCACCAAAGCCCTCGCGCGAAATCTCCTGGTAGGTCGCAGGGTCGTCATCGGTCTCGCGCAGGTAGTTCATGACCGGCTTGAGCAGCTCGCCTCCCAAGAGGTTGATCGTCGAGTCTGCCTTGGGGTCGCACCCGATCTGAATGACGCGACGCCCCTGCAAGGCAAAAGCCGCAGCCAGGTTGCTGGTGATGGTCGACTTGCCGATACCGCCCTTGCCGTATATGGCAATCTTGAGCATGTTTCCTGCCGTTCCCCCCGAGCACCAAAAAACCGCCCCCACAAGCGGTGACGGGCGGAAACGGTGTAGGCCGCATCTGGCGCCTCGGGCGCCGGCCAACGCGATGTTTCCCGCTCGGACGAATCCTTGCCGTCAACCTGCATCTATGGGGCTTCTTCTGGGTGCTTCCCGTCAGAATCACGGTAATCGTAGCATGTGGGGAACCAAAAGGCCATGCAACGCGCGCAAGGCACAGGATGTGCTCAAAGATGGCACTCGCGAGCAGGCTGACCGGCTCAGACCCCGTAAACCGTCATTGGCTATTGTCCGGGGGACAACAGCCAATGACCGCGCGGGCATCCCACACGATCAGACACATGGCACGTGGTCCAGCTAGTTTCCGATGCCGTGATGGGGCACGCACGTGCTTCGGTCGAGAGGCGCAAACGTGTACCCCTCGGACTGAAAGTACTCGATGATGCTGGGCAGGGCCTCGACTGTCGCCTGCTTCTCCGCGCCATCGTGAGCGAGGAACACGATGCTCTGATAGCCGTACGCGGTATCCGCCTTGGTCGCCTCGACCAGTTCCTCGGCCGTATGCTCGGCCCCGTCACCGCAGCTCGCGTCCCAGTCATAGTACTGGTAGCCCGCTGCGACGACTTCCTGCGAAAGCTCGCTCATGATCCCAGTCGTGTAGTTTGCCGAGATCGTGTTGGACGAGCCTCCCGGGAAGCGGATGAAGCAGGGAACGTAGCCGATCTGCTCGCGCACGATGTCGCTGATCATGCCAAGGTCTTGCCAGTACGCGTCAAGTGAGGCGTAGACCTGCGCGTAGTCATGCGAGTATGTGTGCATGCCGATGGTGTGACCGCGACGGTAGCACTCACGGATCATGTCCTGGTACTCGGGGTTTATGTTGGTCACAAAGAACGTCGCCTTGATGCCATAGCGGTCCAGGATGTCAAGCACCGGCTGGGTGTTTGCGGAGGGACCGTCGTCAAAGGTGAGGTAGACCGTCTTGGTCTCGGGGGCGTCAAAGTTCCACTCGGTCCTGTTGGGATCGACGGCGAACTCGGCGTTGCGCGGGTCGGTCGTGGGATCATATACAGGTTCCGGTGCAGGGGCGGGCTCAGCCTGCTCAGACGGCGCAACGGCCGCATCCTCCACCCGCGTCTCCTGAACCGCAGGCTGCTCGGGTTCGGGCTGGGCCGGTTCCTTGTGGGCGAAGGGCCCGACACCCAACAGCGTTGCGACCAGCTGGCCCACAAGCAGCAGAACGAGCACTCCCGCCAAGAGCGGCACCGCCATCGAACGCTTGCGCCCCTCTGGTCTTCTAGTTGCATGTGATGCCATCTGCCATCATCTCCTCATACCGCGCCGTGGCACGGCAGTATGCCTCTCGCCTTTCGCAACCTCATTCTAGCCGTGAGCCATAAGAAAACCCCGCTTCGCCTGAAGTCGAACGCGAATGTCGTACGCGCCCCTGGCAAGGCGCGGACAGCGAGCAGCCGAAACGCGTCTTCCACTGGTCGAAGAGACCTTGCCAGTCCTGTCACTCTGTAACAACCTTGAAACAGGTAGATCCACGCGGATTGCCCGCGTGATTCACGGAGGGAGAGAGCATGAACGTATCGAGAAGGACCTTTTTGGTAGGCGGAACCTCTGCGATGGCCGCATTTCTTGCCGGCTGCGGTGGCGGCAACGGAGCTGCCGAGGACGTCGCGACCGAGGAGACCACGGACGGCACGGGTGCCTACGAGGTGACCTTTGGCGCAACGGTGACCGATGCGGGCCAGTACGTCGACCGCATGATCGTCGACTTTGGCGACGGCACCATCGATGGCATCGACAACGACACCTTCACCGTCACGATGACCTCTACCGTCGACTACGGCGAGGCAAAGGGCGAGCCGTATGCCTACTATGACGCAACCGCACCGCTCGAGGTCGTCAAGACCGAGGTCGACGGCGGCAAGGCGACCATCTACTTCAACCAGGCCCAGGCTCCCACCCTCACATGGCTAGCCGAGGGTCGCAACTACCCGGCAGTGCTGGGCTTCACCGTCGAGCAGGCCGGCGAGCTCACGCTCAAGACCAAGGACGGCCGCGAGCTGCCCATCACCGGCGAGTACACCAGCTCCGCCACCTCCTACAAGGATCTCGAGTGCCCCGAGGTCTCCGCATTCGAGGATGTCCAGGACGAGATCAACTACCAGCTGCACAAGGGCACCAACGACAAGCTCATCGTGTGGTTCCACGGCAATGGTGAGGGCGACTTCCCCGTCAAGGACACCAACAACAACATCGCGCAGATCCTCGCCAACCGCGGCGGCGCCGCATGGGTCACCGAGGCCCAGGAAGTCTTTGGCGACGCCTACGTCATGGCCTTCCAGGCACCCAACATGTGGTACTTCGCCGTCAAGGACAACCTGCTGGAGCCCTGCTACAAGGAGATCCAGAAGGTCATCTCCGACAACGGCATCAATCCGGACGAGGTTTACCTCTCTGGCTGCTCCGCGGGTGGATTCATGAGCACCCGCATGGTCATCGCCTATCCGGACCTCTTCAAGGCCGCCATGATCAACTGTCCCGCCCTCGACGCGGCCAACGCCCGCAGCGAGAGCGAAGACGCCTGCCCCACCGACGAGGACCTGCTCAAGCTCAAGGACGCCAAGACGGCAATCTGGCTGGTCCAGGGCGAGACCGACTCCTCCGTCGACCCGGAGCTCTGCTCCAAGCGCATCTGGAACCTCATCACCGAGGGCACCAAGGTCACTGACCAGCACTTTGACGGCGACCAGGGCATCGCCTCCGGCTTCACCACCTACGAGACCGATGACGGCCGCTACAAGCTGTCTCTGTACGAGACCTTTGAGCTTGCCGAGGTCGAGGGCATCTCGGGCGAGAAGCGCCAGGGTGGCAAGATCAAGTGCGCCGAGGACTACAACCAGGACGGCGAGTACGAGGAAGTCATGTACAACGACCACTGGAGCTGGATCTACACCCTGCGCAACAACCCGCAGGCTGCCGACGGCACCCACATCTGGGAGTGGGCGCTAAACGCGTAATCGGGCTTGCCAAAGCCGACGTACGGACGGGCTGGGACCGATCAGGTTCCAGCCCGTCTTTTGGGTGAGACGGGAAGGACGCACCGCGTTTCGTCCTAGAGCCGAGCCTGTTGCGCCGGGGACACGCCCCTGGACCACACTTGTGTGGTCCAG
>JAGAVX010000166.1 GCA_017941705.1 Atopobiaceae bacterium | reverse complement strand
TGTGGTCTTGGGGCGTGTCCCCAGGACAACACTCGCGCTAGAGCAGCCGCAGGATCCCACGGACCAGCGACTCAAAGTCGTCGGCATGGCGCTGTGCGCCCTCGAGCACCGCCTCGTGCGAGACGGCTCCCTCACCCGAGTAGTTGGCTGCCATCGTCAGGCCCAGCACGTTCATGCCCAGCGCCTGCGCCTCGATCACCTCGCACACCGTCGACATGCCCACATAGCTCACGCCCATACCCGCCAGCATGCGCACCTCGGCCGGAGTCTCGGAGCTCGGCCCCACGACGCCGGCGTACACGCCCTCCTCGACCGCAATGCCCAGGTCGTCGGCAACGCCGCGGGCGAGCGTGCGCAGATAGGGGCTGTAGGCCTCGTTCATGTTGACGAAAGGCGTCTCGAGGCCACGCTGGCTCGAGTCCCCTACCAGCGGATTCACGCCAGTGAGGTTGATCTGGTCGGTCAGGATGCCCAATCCGGTATGCGCGTTGCCCGGGATCGCTCCCGTCGCGCACGCAAAGATGATGTCCCTGCAGCCCAGGCGGTGCGCATGCCGCACCAGCGCGACGACCTCGGAGGCAGAGTAGCCCTGATACAGGTGGATGCGCCCCGGATAGACGACCACCGGAACGTCATCGACCGTACCGATGGTCACCTCAAAGCTGTGGCCTTCGATGGGTCGCGCGTCCACCGGAAAGCCATCGATGTCGTGATAGTCGATGCGCCGCACCGGATGCACCAGGGACCGCAGGTGTCCCAGGCCCGTTCCCAGCACGATGGCCACGGGATGCTCCACCGACGGCCTGCAGCTCTCAACGACTTCCTCGGTCACCATACAAACACCCTCCTTCTCGAGAAGCTCGGCGAACACGCCATTGCCTCTCACCAGTCGTCCCGAATAGGTCCCATCATAGACAGACCCAATGCCGCACGAGGGGCTGCGCGCCTTGAGAATGGCTAGCGCGGCACCGGATGTGCGGGTCATCTCAATACAAGCATGGGCACCCGACACGAATGCGTCGGTGACGTCGGTCCCGTCGCGCATGAGCACCCTCGAGCCCACCCTCTCGGCAGGCGGGCGGGGCACAGGCAACCCACCTGCCGTCTCGGGGCAGATCGGATGCGCGCTTACCTTGCCGGAAAGCAGTCGCACGGCGGCGCAGGGCTTGCTGCCTCCGTCATAGCGACAGGACTCCCCCAAAAGGCATGCGCTTACGACAACGTCCACGTGCTCATCCCCAAAACACAAACCGGGCAGGAGCATACACCCCCACCCGGCAATCGCAAGTCCTATGACGCCAGCGACGAAACGGCAAGCTTTGCCTTGCAGAGACGTTCGTTGACGTAGGCCGTCCATGTCGCGGTCGAGGCGTCCATGCCGGCTCCGCTCAGCTGGTAGGCAACGTTGTAAGCCGTCTGGGCGGCGGCGTAGGTCGCCGAATCGGCCCGCACGTCATACTCTTTGAGCGCGGTGGCGTACGGCCCGTCATAGCTTGCCCACGTGCCGCGAGCGGCATCCCACTCGGCGCCCGCAAGCGCAAGGATGTAGTTGGCGTAGTCAGCCGACGCAGCGTTGGGGTCACCATCAGCGGGGTCGACCGGAGGCGTCGGAGCCGTGCTCTCGGCCTGGGCCGGCGCCACCTGGGCACGAAGCTTGGCTATGGAGGCGGACTCGCGCAGGCGGTCGCGCACCGTCGCCTCGTCCATCGAGTACATCACACCCAGCGCGGCGATGTCGTCCGTTCCAAAGGTGCTGGCGGCATATGCGACCAACTCGTCGTCAGTCACCGTGATACCATGCTCCTCCACGTCGCGCATCAGGATGGCAGTGCGCGCCGCCGAGATGATGCTCTCGGTAGAGGGCACCAGGTACGAGCCGTCCGCGCTTTTCACCGCGTCAAGCGAGCTTGCCTGCGAGATTGCGTCACGCGCCGTGATCTCGTATACCTCGTCTTCGTAGGTGTAGGTTGCGACCACGTCATCAAGATCGGACTCGGAAATGGTCGTCTTGCCGTTGATCGCGCCGAACGTCATGCGCTCGCGCAGGACGAAGTGACCCACAAAGAGCCCGGCGATCAGCATGATCAACAGCAGAATCAACCAGACGAACGTAGGTATGCGCGAACCGCGACGCGGCGGAGCCCCATAAGCCTGGGCCTTTGCATACCGAGCCACCCTATTCACCTGCCTCTGCCGCAGCAATGATCTGCGTGGAGAATCCCTTGATGAAGCTCTGGCCGTTCTCGGCATCAAAGCTCACGCGCGCGACCAGCGCGTCCCTCGTCTTGTCGGACAGGCGGCCCCCCGCAAACTCCAGCAGGGCAATCAGCATGTCGCGATACTCGGGATCGCCATGGTAGCACTGGATCGCCTCGTCAAGCAGCGACCAGACCATGTCGGAGCGCTCCTCGGAAGAGGCGCCCAGACGGCACAGGAAGCGGAACGCCGCGAGGCGCACCGCTGCGGACCCCTCGTCAAACAGCGAGGCCTCGGCTCCGTCAAAGCCTTCGGCGACGGCCTCGGGGTCGACCAGGGCGATCTCGCCCAGCGCGTCAAAGACCTCCCAGCGCGTCTGCGCCTCGGGACGGTAGAGCGCGTCGATGAGCTCGTTGGCGTACGGGACGACCTGCGATACGTCCTCGTGCGCCTTGAGCGCGATCATGTGGGCGGCCTCCTGGCGAGAGCGGCGACGCGGTCCTGCCAGGGCGCTCACCAGGTACTCGGTGCTAGGCATGTCAATTGACTCGTCAGCCATTGTGAATCCCCTCTTTCTTACTCCGAGAAGCCATCGACCATGACGGTCCCGCTCCTGGGGTCCTGATGGATATCAATAAAACCAAGTTTTGCCGCCTCGCGCAACAGCATCGTAAAAGAACGATACCCATAGCTGCGCTCGGTGAACTGCGGACGCTTTCGCTTCATGGTGTCCTTGATGCGCGAGGCGAGCAGCGACCCCTCGCTCTCGCTCTGGAGCGTGTCGATCGTCTCAAAGAGCAGCTGGTAGCACGGGTACTTGTCCTGCGAGACCTTGCCGTCGAACGACGGTATGCCACCCGAGCTCACGATGTCCTCGTAGAAGAGGAACTCGTCGCAGACCTCGGTCAGAAGCGAGCTCGTCGCATCCTTCATGCCCACGCCGACCACCGTCTTCCCAAACTCCTTGAGCTTGGAGACCAGAGGCGAGAAGTCCGAGTCGCCTGACAGGATGGCAAACGTGTCGATGTGGTCCTTGGTCAGGCAGATCTCCATCGCGTCGACAGCCAGCCGGATGTCGGCGGAGTTCTTGCCCGTGTAGGCGCGATCGGGGATCTCGATGAGTTCGATGCCCAGCTCGTGGAGCGGTGTGATCGCGTCGGAGAATCTCTGCCAGTCGCAGTAGGCGCGCTTGGCAGTGATGCGTCCCTTGTCGACGAGTCGCTCGAGGATGCGCTTGACGTCGGGCATGGGTCCAACCTCCTGATGCCCGTTGCGCTTGCGCCTTCCGGTTCCGAGGGCGAGGTTCTCGTAGTCTATGAGAACAGCCATCGAACTCTGTGTTGCTTCACTCATATGGTGATGGTTCCTTTCTCGCGCAGACATCCCGTCTGCGCATACCGCGCGGCTGGGCCGCGGGTCCTAGAGGTTCTTGGTGCCCGTGTAGTAGCGTTGCCGGGCCGGGTCCGCGTCCTGCGGCTCGGCCTTGAGGAGCGACCAGTCGAGACCGGCCGCCGTGCTCGTCGCCTCGTCGGTATAGAGCAGCGTGACGGCCTGCGTCCCCTTGCGCGAGCCTCCTGCCTGGCAGAGCATGTCTATCAGGTTGAACGAGGTCTCCGTCTCGGGAAGCGTCAGCTCGAGGTCCTCGGCGGTCGCAAGCGCGAGCATGAGGTCCTTGCGCAGGTGCTCGGCCAAGAAGCCGGGGGCGTAGTCTCCCTCGAGCGCACGCGTGGCGACGCGCGACAACTGGACCGAGCCGCCCATCCCCGCCCCGACCATCTGGGCGACAAGCTCGGGAGAGATGCCCGACTGCTCTGCCACGGCCAGCATCTCGGCGGCACCCGCGAGGCTTGCCGCAAGCGAGATCTGATTGCAGAGCTTGGCCGTCTGGCCCGCACCCGCCCGCTCGAACCAGTAGATCTGTGACGAGAACGTCTGCAGCAGCGGCAGCACCGGCTTGGCGTCCTTGCTGGTGATGCCGGCAATCAGGGTGAGCGTGCCGTCTATGGCCCCCTGCTGCCCGCCAGTGACCGGGCAGTCGAAGGCATGCCTGTCCTCGACCTCGGCGGCATCATGGATGTCCCGCGCGAGCTGCGGCGAGCTTGTCGTCAGGTCGATGAGCCACGCGCCCTTCTTTGATGCCCTGATGAGGCCGTCCGTGGCAAGATAGACGTCCTCCACGTCGGACGGGTAGCCCAACATGGTGAAGACCACATCCGCATCGCGCGCCGCCTTGGCGGGTGTGTCCGCCCAAACGGCGCCCCGGGCAACGAGCCCGTCGGCCTTCTCGCGCGTGCGGTTGTGAACGGTAAGGCTATAACCAGCATCAAGCAGGTGCCCCGCGATGGGGGCACCCATGATGCCGGTTCCGATGAATGCAATCTTGCAGTCGTTGCTCAGAACCATGCCACGACACTCCTTGTCATGTGAGCCACTCGCTACTTCCCGCGCACCTTACGTGCGATGCGGTCGGTCAGCGAGAGCTTCTCGCGCCTGTCGGTGCCCCAGAAGGCGATGGCGACCATGCCAGGACCAACGTGGCTGCCGATGACCGGCGAGATAGAGCTGCGCATGATGACGACGTCCTCGCAGCCCTTCTCTCGGCGAACCTGCGCCTCGAGCCAGTCGGCGTCCTTGTCGGCGTCAGCCGAGGCAATCGCGATGGGCAGCGAGGGGTCGTGCACATAGTTCTCGCGGAAGTCCTGGATGATGGCGCGGAGGGCCTTCTTGCGACCACGGCACATGCCGCGCAGCGAGAGGGCACCCGTGCGGTCGTAGGTAAGCTCGGGCTTGATGTCGAGCTTGCCTCCCACGTTTGCCGCGGTGGGAGGAATGCGCCCGCCAAGCGCTAGCCAGTTGAGGCTGTCCAGCGTGAAGTAACCCTGCACGAAGTAGCGCGCATCCTCGGCCCAGTGGTACAGCTCCTCGGCCGTGAAGCCCTCGGCGGCCTGGCGCACGACCTCTATCGCCAGCAGCTGCGCCGCGAGCGACGGGCACAGGTTGTCGAGGACGTAGATCTGCGCGTCGGGATGCGCATCCATCACGGCCTGCGCCGCCTGGCGTGCGGAGTCGATCGACGACGAGAGGCCACCCGTGAAGGCAAGGTAGAGGATGGGCAGGCCATCTGCCAGCTCCTCCTCGAAGACCTCCATGTAACGGCCCGGGGTGACGGCTGCGGTCGTAATGCGCACGTCAGGGTTCTTGCGCATGTACTCGTAGAACTCGTGCGGATCCTTCGACTCCCACATGTCATCGACATGCTCTCCCTCGGGATCCACGTAGCTGAAGGGAATGACACGCACGCCGAGTCGCTGTGCGACCGCGGGGGCAAAGTCCGCGGGCGAGTCGACCAGAATCTTGCAGTTGCGCTTCCTGTGATACGCCCGGCCGACGTTAGACACGTCGGCCGGGGCATTGTCGTGCTCTATGGAAGCGGCGTTGGCGGCGCTAGAAATGACGTCCTGATCCATGCTGCTCACATTCTCACATGAGGACGCTCCTACTCGTCGTCCTCGCTCTCGATACGCGGTTTGATGATACCGTATCCACCATTATGACGGTGATAAATCACGTTGACGAGACCAGTCGTGGCATTCTCGAAAACATAGAAATCATGTCCGAGCAGGTCGGTCTGGACCAGGGCCTCTTCCTCGGTCATCGGCGTGAGGTCGATGATCTTCTCGCGCACGAGCTGATCGTCCTCTTCCGCCGGCTCGATGAGGTCCGCGAGATTCTCGGGCGTGACGGCCTCGAGCTCGGGATGCGCAAGTCCGCGCCCACCGCGCTTATGCTTGTCGATGACCTTGGTCTTGTACTTGCGAAGCTGGCGGGTCGTCTTCTCGGCTGCATCGTCGATCGCGGCATACATGTCATTGGAGCTGGACACGACGCGCACCACGCTGTCACGGACGAAGACGGTGACCTCACAGCTCTTGCGCTCTGGGTTGGAGGGATTCTTGTCAACCCTCAGCACCACGTCACATGTCATGGGCTGAACATCAAACACACTCAGAGCTTCGCCGATCTTTTCGTTTACCCTGTCGCGCATCCCGTCACTGACGTTGATTTTGCGTCCCGAGATCTTGATGTCGGTCATCGATGCCTCCTTAAGTCGCGTGTCTGGTTCGTGGAAGCCTATACGGCTCGATCCCTTGCATAAAAGTACATACCCAAACCCGCCGTGACGCTATGGGCTATTCGCCGAGTGGCACATCGCCCCAGCGCGGCAACGCCGGCTGTCGGCAAGCGGTTGCCACACAAGGAAAGCCGCCCGTGGCAAGACCATCGGGCGGCTTTCGCGCTCGTATCTAGGTTGTAAGGCGCGGGCTATACGCTTGTGATCGCGTTCGATCCGGCCTCGGACCCGTTGCTGGCCCCATCGCCCGACTGATCCGGCGACGTAGCCGACGCAGAGGAGTTGCCCTCCGGCACGTTCTGGACCTGCGAGTCGGTCGTCAGTGCAGGCATCGTGCCGACCCAGCGGCTGCGCAGGCCCTGAAGCACGCCATTGCCCGAGATGGTGTCGAATGCCGTCTGCACGGCACCGACCAGAGCGGTGTTGGAGGCCGAGACGGCGATTCCGGAGTTCTCGGGTGCCTCGAGCGAGCCGGCGAACGACACGCCCGGATGCAGCGACGCAAGGTAGCCGCCGGGGTACGCCTCGCACAGCACGAAGTCGACCTGCCCGGCGGAGAGCGCTTCGAATGCCTCGTTAAGGCTGGGATAGGGCTGCTGGCTCATCTTGAGGCCCGTGCGGTTGAGCACGGTCTCGGACACGGAGCCGTTCTGGAGACCGACGCTCTTTCCTCCGAAGTCGGTCGGCGTAAGGACGTTCGGAAGGCCACGATAGAAGAAGCTCGTCGCAGACTCGACGTACGAACCCACGATCGCGATGCTCTGCGGGTCGCTGGAACGCGCGTTCATAACCACGTCGCACTGGGTTCCCAGCGTGCTGCCGTCAATCACGGGCACATAGCGCACCTTGAGCCCGAGCTCGCTGGCGATTGCCGCGGCGACGTCGACGTCGAGGCCGTACAGCTGACCGCCATCGCCCTGCACGCAGGTGGGAGCCGACGAGGTCGTCACCTTGACGCCCACCGTGAGGTACCCGGGCACCACGACGGTCGTGCTGTCGAGTGCGGCCGCCTTGTTGCTCAGGACGGACTGGCGCGCCTCCTCGACGGAGGTGGTCACACCGATGGGAAGCGTGATCGGCTTGATGTCGAGCTCCGACAGGTCGACGTTGGGAATGGGCAGGTTGGAAAGGTCGGGCGCGTTGATAGGCACTTCGACATTGATGAACGGAATCGTGCACCCGGAAAGCGCGAGCGAAACGGCAAGCGCCGCGATGACTGCGCGCACCTTGCCAAAACCCCATTGTCGCATGTAGAGAACCTCCTCTATCGTTAGTGGCCCCTGCCACCAACCCTCACGAGCCAATCGCGCGTCTCACCCAGCTGACCTGGTCTTTGACCCCACACTCGCATACCGGGGCGTTTGCTCGGGACGCCGCGGCGCCCTTCACGACTGGCCCTCTCGCCCGCGAGGCCGGATGCCTCTTAGGTATAACGGACGGTACGACTTACCTCTAGGACGAGCCATGATCGCCGTCACGCGCACGCAACGACTTACGTGGATCCCTTTGGCCTCGTCTGCCATGGACTAGGATGCCCTGCGGCACCCGCAACCACAGACCTGGAATGAGACGATTGGAAGTATAGCAGCTAGGCAGCCTGATGAACGCGCAGGTCACCAAACGCGAGCAAGAGAACAGGAAGTGACCGACCGAGCGCCGCGCGCAAGGAGGGCCTCCGCGCACGCATTCATCGACGCGCCAGTCGTCACCACGTCATCGGCGAGCAGCAGGCGCATGCCCGTCACGTCGCCCAGCACATCTACGGATCCGCTGAGGTTCTGGGCGCGGTCGCGCCTGCCAAGCAGGCGCTGGTCCCTTCCCGCCTCGCGGACCAGCACGTCGGCCAGCGGGATGGAAAGGACCCAGGAGAGCTCGCGCGCAACCAATTCCATGTGGTCAAAGCCGCGGCGCAGGTAGGCAGCCCGCGTCGCTGGCACGTAGCAGAGCGCGTCTATGGCGGTTGCGTCAAAGCGCGGAAGGCCGTCGCACGCCGGCCAGCCGGATGCCTCGTCAAGAGCCGTGGCGATCGCGGCCGCAACCACGGGAGCAAGTCGCAGCTCATGCCCATCCTTGAGCGCCGTCGTGAGCTGCGCCCCGACGCCCCTGAAGGGAAACGCGCATACACAGGCACGCGTGAGCCAGTCGTGCTTGCATTCCGTGCAGGTCAGAAACCCAAGCGGCGCTCCGCAGACGGGACAGGCCAGCCGTTGGTCTATCCATGGCAGGCGGGTGCGGCACGAGGAGCAAAGCAGCTCGCCCTCTATGTTGCAGCACACGCATCGAGTGGGCCACAGCAGCTCCTTGAACCCCTCGCGCAGGCTACCGGAGGACATGACTTAGCCCCTTCGGATCATGCCTCAAACGGCAAGTACCTACAAGACATCTTGTAGGTGCGTTTTTGCTCTCGCTGTGGCGTCTTTTTACATTTGTAGGTACTTTTGAAGAGTTCAATTTTGTACGTCTATGTTTTGGGTCGCTAAACGCACCTACAAAGTACCTTGTAGGTGCGTTATTTCGCGTGTCCCAGAAAAAACGCTGACAAAACGAGACAGGCACTTTGATTGCAGCCCCGGCCAACCCGCTTGCGGCGCAACCATGGATTCGGCCACATCCGTATTGAGCACGACGTGTACTCCTGGACGAAACGGCCACAGCTCGAGCGCGTGGCGACACATGCCGAAAGGACGCACTCACCAAGAGCTGGCAAGCCTTCCTATCTCCGCACGATGCGCTCATATCCCGCCATCTGTCGAAGCGCCTGGAACTCATGGGCCCACTTCCCCGCATCGAAGAGCTCCTCGAACAGGTCAATTCGGCATGCCCTTACGTGGCCTTCCGAGGGGACAACGTCGACACCGAGTATCGTTGCCATTCGTATCGCTTTTGCGTCGAATAGCTGGAAGCTCTTGGTGTCGG
>JAGAVX010000165.1 GCA_017941705.1 Atopobiaceae bacterium | reverse complement strand
ATTCGCACGTCCATTGGGGGTCATTGGAGTACACTGGAGTCCAGAAGTTCGCAGGATAGGGTACTGAAGGGTATGCGTGGGTACGCCGCGTCGGCGCTGACACGGAAGAGGTCACAAGTTCAAATCTTGTAACGCCCACCATAAAACAGCAGGTCGGAGGCCATACGGCTCCGACCTGAATTCGTTTATAGGGACAAATTTCAAAACGGGGATTTGTTTGGGGATTTGTTTGGGGATTTCTGTCCGAATTAGGCTGTTTTGAATGCTGGCGGGAGCGAAGGGTTACCTGCATAACGCGCGTACGTAGTCGACCGGTGTCAATACGCCGGCCTATCCGACATCTACCTCAGCGAAGCATCGCAAACAACAACGCCTCGATCGAACTCGGATATCAAAAGTGCGACGAACGGTCCTCGCTTCCGGCACGGTTGCTATAATTCCGGCATTCGGTGGTCCGGCTCCTGAGCCGAGAGAAGCGATCGGGAGGACACGACCATGGACGAAGTCAGGGAGATCAGCTCGGAGGAGCTCGAGAAGATCAGCGGCGGCTTTCAGACTTGGGAATACGGTGGAGTCATCCGCGACCCCAAGCAGCTGAAGTGCCCGTACTGCGGGAAGATGATGTCTCGCCTCGACACGCAAGACCTAGAAGAGGGCATGACTTACTTCTTCAGATGCAGGGACTGCGGAAGAACTGATGATTACAATGAATTCGCGGCAGTCGAAGGGCAAAGCACGTTTTCGTGGTCCGGTGGTGGGACTATCGAACCCGACTAGTGGAAGAGTCAACCCGTATGCCAAAAAGATAGGCCTCGCGACGCCCGCCTGCTCTGAGGCGGGCGTTTTGTCATGTACGGGCGTCCCTTGTCGCTCGCGCTTGCGGCTGCTTGCGCTAGCGTTGTGCCACGACGTAGGTTCCGCCGCCGTGCCTCTCCAGATACGACAAGGCAGCTTGCCTGTTAAGGAACCTCTCTCTGGTGCCGTCGTTCGCGATTGCTATGTATATGCGAACCGCGTGCTGAAGGCCACCGGTGATGCTCTCAAGCTCCTCTTGCCAATCTGGATGCCAATCCGGCGACCTCACCTCGGCCTAGCCTAGATGTCGTCAAGAACGCGCGCTTCAACACTCCAGCCGGGAAGCGCCGCCTCGCATTCGCTGACAAGCTGCCTCCGAAGCGCCTCGTGCTCGATTCGACCAAAGCCAGCGACCGCGTCAAATCGCACCTGCTTTGTCTTCGCGTCCGCAAACAGGCCTCTGAGCTCGACAACATCATCATGCGTCCAAACGATCCGACCAATCTTGGCGCAGACCTCGCTCTCGTCGGGATTCTTGCTGCCAAGCGCGTAGACACCCACGCTCGTGAGCTTCACGCCGCACTGCTCCAGAGCGTGAACCTGCACCTTGCGTGCCACCTCGTCGAACTCCTCCACTGTCATGGAGCCGTCGACAGTCACGTAGAGGGTTCCGTGAAGGCGTTCGGGGCCAAAGTCCTGCAGCGTGATTCCGCTCGCGAGCTTTACGCCCTCGATTTCGCTTGCGGCATCCTCAACCTGCGAGATGATTTGGGGGTCAATTCGCTCGCCCAAAAGCTTCGATACCGTCGAAAACAGCAGCTTGACTCCAGTTGAGCAGATGAGCAAGGCGATAGCGGCTGCAAGCCAGGCCTCTGTGCCTACGCCGGAGCTCAGGTGGATGACTGCCGCCACGATGGTCGAAGCCGAGACTATCGCATCCATGAGGGCGTCCATCCCCGAGCCGACAAGCGCGTCGGAGCTTACCTTGCGCCCAACAAACCTAAGGTACAGTCCTAGCCGACCTTCACGGCGCATGCCAAGGCGACGAGCGCGAGCGTGACTGGTTTGTAGTCGGGCTCGGGCGGATCGACGATTGCCTGGACAGCCTCGATTGCCGACGTGATGCCCGCCGAAATGATGATTGCCGAGATCGCGATAGAGGAGATGTACTCCATCCTTCCGTAGCCAAAAGGATGCTTGTTGTTTGGGTGCCGCTGCGCCAGCTTTGCGCCTCCGATTGCAACAATCGAAGACAGCGCGTCGGTGGTGTTGTTCACGGCGTCGACGGTAATGGCTATGGAGTTGCTGATAAGCCCGATGGCAAGCTTGAAAGCCGATAGGAGCAGATTGCCCGCAATGTTCACGGCGCTGGCGCGGATGATTCTGTCACTTCGCGATTCCATTTGCCCATCCCATGAGAAGCGTGATTCCGTTTTGGGTTGTCATCTGGTCAGATCCCTGGCAAGAACACCCTTGGTAATGATATGGCAGTCAGGTGACATGCGCCACACCAAGCGAGCCGTGCGAGCCTGGCGTCTCGTTCGCCCGCGCCACGGTTCGTGCTAAGCTGGTTCGCGAGTGATCGTAGAAACGCGAGGTAAACGGCTTGGTGCTCAAAGCGTGGCTGGCGGTGACGCTTTTCTTCGTGTTCGTCCTGCTGGCGTCTAGGACACATGGGGCCAGCATGCACAACAAAGCGATGCTTGCCCTGTGGTATGGCCTGGCGATTGTCACCCTTTGGGTCGCCTGGTTCTCAGCGAGCCGGGGTAAATACGGCCTGTCCCTATTCGTCGGAATCAACATTCTGCTCATCTGCGCCTTTGTTGCTCTGGGGCGAATCTATAGAGCCGATACGACGTCAAACATCCAGGCAGTCCTGTTGGTGCTGCTCCTTGACGGTATCGACCTTTGGTGCGCCTGGCGTATCGATGACCCCATGGAGGCCGCGAATGAGGCCCTGGCAATTCTGCGCCTTCTTATCATGGCGGGTTGGGTGGCCTTGCTGGTGTGGAGGATAGCCATCCTGGTGGGCGCTCGGTCGTCCAAGGATGACAAAACAGATGACACTCCGTAAGACGCTCCGTAAGGGCCTTTCGCCCCGCAGAACAGCCGCAAACTTATGTGCATAAGGGAAGATACTCGGGCGCGGGCAAGGTTTGGCGCTGATTTCACGGAGTAGCGGCTCCTCTTAATCGCAAAAAAGGGCTACGACCGTTTGGTCACTTCGGCGCCAAGCCACATTAGTTACCGTACAAACCACGATTAGGCCTAAAAATGTGTTAAACAGTCGTTGTGCGGTAACTAGATAAAATAGCTAGTTACCGCACAACGAGCGCATGTCGGCAAAACCGCAGGATTCTTCGAATGCGGCTTTGTTGAACGGTAACTATTTATTGCCTGCGTGGTAAGCGCCCACAGCCGAGTTGAGCGAAGGCCGTTCTCCCGACCCTAGTTCAGCCAAAAAAACAAGCGCGCAGCCATCAATCGCCCTTGTCCGCCACCCTCGAGTACATGGTGAGCACAAAGGTCTCCGGATCGCGGCGGTACGCCGGGCACTCGGGCTTGCCAAACAGGTGCAGCTGCGGGCATCCTCCGCCGCAAAGCGGCAGCCAGGGACACTCGTAGCACTTGTCGTCGTGCCGGGGGAAGACCGAGTCGAGGAATTTGCGGAGCATGTCGGGGTTGCTCGCGGTCGCAAAGGGATCCGCCGGGTCCCAGTCCCTGGCCGTGCCGTAGGCAAACTTCGGCTGGCCACAGAGCTTGCCGCCGCACTTGTAGAGGTATCCCTCATCGTCTATGGCGACCATCCACAGGTTCTGCCCGACGCACTCGTGGTCCCTGCCGACGATGACGTGACGCGCCTCCGGACGCAGCGCCACCTCGCTGCCGTGAAAAGCGTACTCGGACATGGGGCTGTTCGGCTCGTCGGCGGGGCTTACGTCCACGATCGACGCAGCGTAGAAATTCAGGTTGTTCCCCGACTCCCTTGCGCGCTCGACTACGATCCGCTTGAGCTCGTCCACCTCGCCCACGTTGCCCTCGTGCACGTTGGCCCGGACGAGCGTCTTGATCGGGGGCTTGAGCAGGCCCAGGTTGTCGACAATCCGGTCGAACGTGGGGCCGCCTCCGACCAGGCGGCGCGTTGCGTCGTTGGTGGCGCCAACGCCGTCGAGCGGGATGTGGACGCGCGTCACGCGGCAGCGCAGCAGCCGGTCGACCACGTCCTCCGAAAGCAGGTACCCGTTCGTGAAGATCCACGCCTTGTACTCGCAGCCTCGCTCCTCGGTCAGGCCAATGAGCCTCGGGGAGAGCGCCTCGATCACGTCGAGCCCCATCAGCGGCTCGCCGCCAAACCAGGTTATGGTGAGCTTTCTCGCTTTTGCGGCATCAAGCATGCGTGCGCAGAGCGCCACGATGTCGTCCTGGACCTCGGGCGACATCTTGCCGCGCCCCCGAGTCGCAAAGCAGTACGGGCATTCAAAGTTGCAGGCCAGCGTCGGGCAGATGGTGACCGACACGTTCCCTCGCGGGGCGATGACGGTTCCAAGCTTTCGCCGCAGCTCGAAGGTCTCGCGCTCGTCGTGGTTTGCGATGACGCCGTGCTCTGCCAGCCGCTCGACGAGGGGGTCGTTCTCCGGCATCTGGTCGAGGGCGCGCGTGATGTCCAGCTCGGCGGGGGAGTACGCTCCGCAGGTTCGCCTGTAGGTGTTGTAGATGGCCGTCTTGTCGGAACCGGGGATGGGCGCCTCGACGTTGTAGCGAGAGACGTGCCAACCTGCCTCGGCTGCAGTGCGATTTGCTTGCGTGTCGTTAGCGCCCACGGGAACTCCTCTGTCTTTTGGTGGAACGATTGCGCGCGGGGCCATATGCCAGCGACCTCGGGCCACCATCGCCGTCACGGGAATTCTAGCGGTTTCGATCTCGGCTTGTCTGGTGATCCGCATGAGAGGAGCCCGCGCGGTCGCTATGCCGCACGGGCTCTCACAGCCTTCGTATGCGTTTGTGCTCTCTGGGCGGCCGCCCGTCCTCGACGTCGAGCATGATGCCGTAGGTCAAGCCGTCGAGGGACCACATCTGCTCGGACAGGTTCTTGTCCTCGTCCTCTATGATCCTGCTCTTCTCGTTGACGACGGGATCCTTGAGATCCTTTTGTCCTCCGCAGGCAGCGAGGCTCAGTGTGAGAGCGGCGGCCGTCATCGTTGCGGCCAATACCTTGAGTGGCGCATGCATGGGGATACCTCCTTTTGTTTGGGCACAGCGCTACTAGGGTATTGCTCCTCCCGCGAGATTCAATGGCCCTCTGCAGAAGTGGCCCTGCCATGCGAAAAGTGGCGCCCGCGTGCGTTGGGGACAGGCACCAGTGCACGCCCGCGTGCATTGGGGACAGGCTTGGTGTCAGGCCCGGGGGAGAGATGCGCCTGAGAATTACTCACAATGTAGTAGGTTGTGAGTAAATCGCGAGGAAAACCGCAGGAAAGAATCGGCCAATTACTCACAACCTACTAGGTTGTGAGTAATTGCGTGTGGAAAAGAGGGCTCCACAAGCGGCCACAACACGCCAGTCTCAGCCACATCTCCCTCGTCCTGCCCCCCAGGCAGCCCTTGCTCTCCCAGCGCTGGCGGTCGCCTCGGGCTACGCCGCCGACGAGCTCGCCGCGCAGGCTGTCGCCGACTCGCTCCCCGATCCCTTTGCACCCGAGGCCGGCGCCCAGCTCCAGGCTCAGCGTGACATGCCGGCACACTTCGACCTGCGCCACGTGAGCGGAGAGGGCACGTTGTTCGTGGACAACGTAACGACCCAGGAGCGGTGCAACGCGGGAGGCATCACGCTCTTTGCTACTAGCCTGTTCGCGTCGGCACGGGGCTATCGCCGAGTCGACGCAGACCAACTGCGGGCAGATCTTCAAGTACCAGGGCCTCGCCGGCGAGGCGGTCTGCGACTACGGCGCCTGGATCGGCACAGGCGGCCAGCAGCAATCCGGATTCAGGCGGTCCTACTACAGCGAGGACGATGGCCGGGTCATATCCCAAGCGCACCGTTTTTGGCAGGACTACCTGCTCAAAGAGTCGTACCTGCTCCCCAGCCCCGCGTCGTGCCAGAGTGACGACGACTGCCCGCAGGACAGGTTTGCCGCCAAGCCTCCCGCGCCCGACCCAAAGAAGGGCGGCGCCTGGGGGAAGATGACCCCCGCGCACTACGGCGAGGCGTTCCTGACGGTTGACGCGGGCGTATGCGGAAGCAAGGCGATCAAGATCACGGTGGACAAGCTCCACATAACCGATGCGAGGATTGCAGACGAGGATCGCGTGACGGTGTACACGGGCGAGCCTTACGAGCCGGAGGCCGTCGAGGTGAAGGCGGCGACCTTCTGTGGCAGGGGAAAGATGGTGGTGAGCGGCATACGCGGCTACGTCGGCGGTGATCGAGGGCCTCGAGCCGGGGCGGCCTATGACATCAGCATCGCTGCATACGCGACCACGGAGGGCTACACTGAGGACTCTGCGCAGACAACTGCGGCGGACCATTTTGGCGAGGCGGGCGACGTGGCGGGCGTGGCACTGCTCGCGAGTGGGACCATCCTCCGCACGCGCCGCGCAAAGAGATCGGTCTAGAAGGTGGAGGTTTCTGTTATGAAAAAGCGTCTCGCCGCATTCGCTATGGCCCTCGTCGTGGCGGCGGGCATCGCCTACGGACTGGCATCCGCCGGGTCAAAAGGGGGCGCTTCTGGTGCTGGCGCCACTGCCAAACCTGACGCCACTGCCAAACCTGACGCCACCGCCGCACCCGAGGCGACCCTCCTTGACCGCAGCAAGTGGGAGGCGCGCATGCCCCTGCCTACCAGCGAGCAGATAAGCGCATACGAGGCGACCGAAAGATCCCCCTACATCGTCTGCTGGCCCAAGTTCCCCGAGGTGACCGGCTGCACCGAGTACGCGGTCGACGTCAGGACGGACTCCCAGCCCCGTGGAACGTACGTGAACACCGCCACCTGGTGGATGGACGTGAGCAGCCTGGAGAAGAGCGGTTTCACCGTGAAGTCGGACGACGGGCTGCCGGGCGGTGGGTACGCGGGCTTCCAGGTGCTCGAAGACGGGCGCAAGGTGGCGATCATGTCGATCTGGAAGCTGTTCCTGACCGACAAGGACGGAAACAGCCAAGAGCTCAACGCCAAGCGAACCTACCCAAACGACCCCAGCATTGCGGGCGAGTTTGGCGGGGAGGGGACGGGGGTCCAGACCCTCGTCGACTACGACTGGCAGGCTGGCAAGACCTACCGCACGCTCATCCAGTGCGGCGAGACGAGCGAGGGCAACTGCGAGGTTACGTTCAGCGTCTGCGACCTGGAGACCGGCGAGTGGACCAAGCTGGTAGCCTACGACCTCGGCTTCAGGGATACGCACATTTTGGCCGCGGGGTGCTTCCTAGAGAACTATCTCCCCGAGACCGCTGGCGCCGTCCGGACCGTCGAGTGGAGCAACTACCGGGCCAAGGACCTCAAGACCGGCTCATGGGTCTCGGCGAAGGCGGCCAAAATAGGGCGCCAGTTTAAGGACTGGCCGGGAAGCTACAGCTTTGGCTCAAGCGACTCGTGCTTTTGGGCCATCACGACGGGCGTCCCGGGCCTGTGCGAACCTCCGGCAGATGGTACGGAGTTTAGCGTGACCAGTGCTGCGGAAGGCGCGCCAGAGTAGGGACGCGCCGACGTGTAGTTGCGCACGCTGCTAATACTCGATACAAAAAAGCAGGTAGGCGGCATAGACCGTCTACCTGCGTCTAATTGGGCTGACAAGTGGTGCCGCACCAATCCCGATACAAGACCCCCGTCGTGCAGCTACGTCCTAGTAGTGTTCATCGATGTAGCGAATCATGTCCATCGCACGCTGGTATTCCGGGCTGCTATTGCCATACTGCGCGTTGACGGCGACGGAATTCGCAATGTAAGACCGAATCATCTCATCCTTGCTCATGCCGGTCCGCTTTGCCTCGGCAATTGCGTAGTTCATCTGATCGGCCACGGCAGCCGGGTTATAGGCGCTTGGGTCGTAGACCCCACCGGCGATGCTCTCGAGCATGTCGTCGGGAATATCAAACGTGATCCCCTTTTCGGCCAGCTGCTGGATCAGTTCCTCTTTGCTCGGTTTCTCTGCCATGTTGCCTTTCCTTTCGCTTGCGCTGCCTGAATGAAGGTGGGCCGGTGTTTTGGGCCGTCTTCATCTTGCCCGTGATTGCATAATAGTATACAGCGCGGACCCGGCCATCTGGCTTGCGCCTCGGTCCCGGACACCTGGCTTGCGCCTCAGTCCCGGCCACCGTGGATTGAGCTATCATGTTCGCGTCCATAACTTATGAAAGGACATCGCTTGAAGTACATACTCGACAGGCGATACAGGTTGCGTGGGTGGTACAAGCTGCCCTGCGGCGTGTACGACATGCCGGTGCTCGCGACGGTCTGGCGGAGATTTGCCTAAACCGGCTGCGGATGCTCTACGAGCGGCCGGTTCTTCGTGCCGTGCTCGGGCGCATGGGCGAAAGTGGTGCCCTGCCGGCGTCCGCTGGCGACCTTGATGCGGCTGCCTTTCGTGCGGCTGCCGAGGCCGTGCGGGAAGGGGCGCTCGACGATGGCGGCGAGGGGCTGCGGGCGCAGGCTCCGCTCGCGGTGGCGTACGAGGACGCCATCGTGCGCAACTGCGTGAGCGCGCTTGCTGAGATGCTGGAGCGTCTGGCCCGGGAGTGTGGGCGCGTTTCCTCGCAGCTGCTGGGTGGGAAGCCCGTGGGGCGCGTGCGAGGCATTTTTTCTGCGGGCGTCGACACGCATCGCCACGGCCGTGAGGTGCTGCGCATCGATGCCGAGGGCGGATCTATCTACTACAAGCCGCGGCCCTGGGAGATTGATGCCCTGCTGGCAGAGCTTGCCGACTGCTGGCTTTTGGGATGCGCAGAGGTGCCGCGCTTCGTGCGCGGGGACGGCTATTCGTTCGTTGCGCAGGTCGTACCCCCGGCGTCCCTGGACGAGGAAGACGTGGGGGAGTACTGGCATCACCTGGGAGCTTTGTCGGCGCTGTTCCACGGCCTGGGGTCGCGCGACATGACGGAGGACAACATCCTCTGCGCTGGCGTGCGGCCGGCTGTGATCGATGCGGAGACGCTGCTTGCGGCAGGCGTCGTGCAGCGGGCGGGGGATGCGCCGCTGCAGCCGTCGGCGCTGAACAGCTCCGTTCTGCCGAGGCCGGGTGACCCGGAGCGTCGCTCTCCGCTCACGACTGACAGCGCTAGTGGCGGTTGCCTGCCCCGCGTGGGAGGAGCTGCGCGAACGGTCGCTGGCTATGAGCGGGACTTTTTGGACGGATTTGCCGTGGGGTATCGGCGCCTTGTTGCCGCGCGCGACGAGGTCGCGGAGCTCCTGGATCAGGCGGCAGATGTGCCCTGTCGCAAGGTGCTTTTGAACACAAGGGCGTATGTGCAGGCGCGTGCCGGGCTCTTTTCGGCGGCGGGGCTGGCGGATCCTTCGCAACGGGAGCGGGTTGTGCGTTGGCTTTGGGACAGGTACGATGGCCCTTCCGCAGAGCGGTGCCTTGCCCTTGCGCGGGCGGATGTGGCTGCGCTGGCCGAGGGCGACATACCGTATTACTCGTCGCTGGCGGGTGGCCTGACCCTGTGCGGGGCAGACTCTGGCGACGCGTTTGATGGCGTGCTGGCAAAGAGCGCCTTGGAGCTTGCGCGCGACCGGCTGGCCATGCTGGACGAGGCGGAGCTCCGCCACGAGCTCGGTGTCATAGAGGACGCGCTTGGCCTTTGACGGAGCGACGGGGCGCCTCGGGTGCTAGCGCTGCTCCCAATATTCGACCGTTACCACTGTTGACGCGAACTCAGCGACACTGGGGTAGATCTCGAACTCGGCCTTCTCGCCGTCATCCCAATAGGCCGCGCTGAAGTATTGGGTGTCGACAACAGCTCCGCCTGCATCCAGAAGGTCCACGTGGGCGCCAAAGTTCTGGATGTTAAAGCCGGCATTGTTCTCCACGACCGCAACGTAGCGTGCGCCGCTTGGGTCGTCGCTTGCCTTCTCAAAGACCGTGCCGTCAAAGAGGGCGTCGACCTTTGCCTGCTGTTCCTCCTGCTCGGCGATTATGCTCGCGTTGGCCTTCATGTTGGCCATGATCTCCTCGTACTTGCTCGAAACCGTGAGCCCGTAGTTGTCGGAGAAGTCGACAATCAGCTTGGTGCGCTCGCTTAGCGCCACTGCCCACATGTCAAGATATTGGGCGTAGTCTTTTTGCACGTACGAGAGGGCCTCGAGCTGATCATTGAGCAGGTCGATGTAGCGGTTGGCCTTCTTTTGGAGCTGGCTGTCCTCAAATGGCTCGTTGGCATAACCACCCAAAATGTCAAGCTCGGCGTTGACACACTTGCGCAGGGACTCTTCCTCCTCCTGCGCGCTCGAAAAGGCTGTTGCCGCAGCCGACAGCTCCCACCTGGCCTCAAGGCCCTTGCCAAGGTCTTTGATGAATGCCTCGTCGGCGTACTGGGGCTCTGGCTCTTCCTTTGCCGGCTCGGTCGTCTGGCTTTCGCTTTGCTGGCTTTCGCCCTGCTGGCCATCGCCTTGCTGTCCGCAGCCTGTCAGGGGAAAAGCGCTCAGAGTGAGGACTGCCGTGGTCGCAAGCGCAATGAGCTGATGCTTCTTCATGCTGGTCGCTCCAATGATCGACGGTGGGCAGAACGCGACGTGCCCTTGCGACAGTACTCTATCACGACGGAGGGGGATGGGCTGGCTGGTGATGTCGCCAAGGCCCGCGGGAAGTATGCGGTGCACCCAGGGGACAGTCCCCTGGATGTCCGGTGCACTCAGGGGACAGTCCCCTACGTGCTGGGAAAACACTCTAACCCACTTTACAACAGAATCGCAGGTCAGACCGCAAATCGCCCATCACTTCGCACCGAAAGAAATCGCTCCTTCGGGGATTCTTCTTGACAGTATTCT